>CAIMEE010000293.1 GCA_903839865.1 Enhydrobacter aerosaccus
GTGCCCAGCCAGATGTCGTTGGTGATCAGCACGTCGCCCGGCTCGAGCTTGTCGGGCGGGAAGAAGCGCAGGAAGTGCTTCACCGTCTCCGGCAAGGTGCCGATAAAGCTCGGGATGCTCTCGGAGGCCTGGACCAGCGACTGGCCGGTGTCGTCAGTGATGACGCAGGAGAAGTCGTAGCTCTCGCGCACCAGGGTCGAAAAGCTCGTACGCACCATGGCGACCGCCGCTTCGTCGACGGCGGAGATCAGGCGCCGCCACAGGAGTTCGAGTTCGATGGGATCGAATGTTCTGGTGCTTGAAGGGGCCATTACTTTGCCTCCGCCAGAATGGAACCGTCGGCCAGCAGCCGTGACGTCGAATTCGGTCCGACGATGAAGGTGCTCTCGTCTTCCTCGAACACCGCGGGTCCTTCGATGACGACGCCCGCCTTGAGCGCGTAGCGATCCCACACTTTGGTCTGCATGGTCTTGCCCTCGTCGGGGAAGAAGACCGGCCGTGTGCCCTTCTCAGCCGAAGCGCCGGCATGGCGCGTCAGCACCAGCTTGCCCCCGGTACCCGGCATCGGCGCGGTGACGGAGAGCCGGATCGCCACGAACTGGATCGCCGCGCCCGGCGGCACACGCGCGAACAGCGCCTTGTAGGCCGCTTCGTATTCGGTGCGCACGCCTGCCTCGGTGAGCGGCGACGGCAGGGTGACGGTGATCTCGCTGCCCTGGCCGATGTAGCGCATGTCGGCGAGGCGCTTCACGGTGCGCGCGCCGATGTCCGCGCCGGTCAGGCGCAGCACGTCGAGCGATTCCCTTTCGAGGTCAGCGAAGGCCTTCTCGACGGCCTTCATATCCGCGCCGCCCAGCGCCGGCGTGTAGCTCTGCACGCGATCGACGCGCGCCGGCTCCATCAGCATGCCGATGGTGCTGCCCGCCCCCGCGCCCGGCGGACACACGACCCGTTTCACGCCGAGCTTGCGCGCGACATGCCAGGCATGGACAGGGCCGGCACCGCCGGTCGCCAGCAACGCATATTCCGACGGCACGCGGCCGCGTTCGGCGATGGCCACGCGCGCAGCGCCCGCCATGTTCTCGTTCACGACATCATGCACGCCGAAGGCAGCGCGGCCGGGCTCGACCTTGAGCGAGGCGGCCAGCGTGCCGAACGCCTTGTCGGTCGCTTCCTTGTCGATCTTCATCGCGCCGCCCAGGAAGAAGTCGGCGTTGAGGTAGCCCAGCGTCAGGTCGGCATCGGTCACAGTCGCATTCGTGCCGCCACGGCCATAGCAGGCCGGGCCCGGCTGGGCGCCGCTGCTCTCGGGGCCGACGTTCAGCGTGCCGAGGTCCGACTTGTGCGCGATCGAGCCGCCGCCCGCGCCGATCTCGATCAGTTCCACGGTCGCGATCTGCATCGGCAGGCCGGAGCCACGCAAAAAGCGCTTCTCGCGCGCGGCTTCGAAGCCGTAGGCCACCAGCGGTTCGCCATCGTCGACCAGCGCCAACTTGGCCGTCGTGCCGCCCATGTCGAAGGCCAGTACGCGCTCGAGGCCGGCGTTGCGCCCGAACCACGCGCCCGCCAGCGCACCGGCGGCGGGACCGCTTTCGAGCAGCTGCACCGGCACCCTCTTGGCTTCGCTCACATGCGTGAGGCCACCATTCGACAGCATCAGGAACAGCCCGCCCGGAATGCCCTCGTTGCGCAGCGCGTTCTCGAGCCGCTCGAGATAGATCTCGGCCAACGGCCGGATGTAGGCGTTGGCGACCGTCGTCGAGGCGCGCAAATATTCGCGGATCTCGGGCGACACGTCGGACGAGAGAGACAAAGAGAGATTCTGGAAACGCTCAGCGACGGCGGCGCCAATCGCACGCTCGTGCGCGGGATTGGCGTAGGAATGCAGGAAGCAGATCGCCAGACTCTCGACGCCCTGCTCGACCAGTTGGGCCACCTCGGCCAGCGCCGCATCGACATCGAGCTTCTTCTCGACCGATCCGTCGGCCGCCAGCCGCTCCATCGCCTCGCGCCGCCACGGGCGCGGCACCAGCGGCTTGGGCATCTCGATGAAGAGATCGTAGAGCTCGTACTTGCGCTCGCGGCCGATCTCCAGCACGTCGCGAAAGCCCGCTGTGGTCAACAGGCCGGTCTTGGCACCCTTGCGCTCGATCAGCGCGTTGGTGAACAGCGTCGTGGCATGCACGACGCGCCCAATCTGCTCCGGCTTGGCGCCCGCTTTCTCCAGTACGCGCTTCGTGCCTTCCATCGCGCCGCGCGAGGGATCGTCCGGCGTCGTGCTTTCCTTCCAGATGACGGCGCGGCCGTCGCGCGGATCGTGGATCACGACGTCGGTGAAGGTTCCCCCGATGTCGATGCCGAGGGACAGAGGCGCGCTCATTCAAATTCCTAATTGTTGTCGGCGCGGATATTGCCCTGCTTCACCACCTTCGCCCAGCGTTCGCGATCCTTGATGATCTGTGCCTGGAATGCGGGGCCGTCCTGCGGAATGGCGACGAGGCCACGCGAGTCCATGATCGGCTTGGTGGCGGGATCGGCGATCGCGTCGAGGAACAGCTTGCCGAGGCCCGCGGCGATGTCCGGCGGCAGACTGGCGGGACCGACGACCCCGAACCAGTTGTTGATCTCGAGCGTCGGCATGTCCTTGGTCAGCAA
>CAIMEE010000294.1 GCA_903839865.1 Enhydrobacter aerosaccus
ACAGCCGCATGCTGGTGTTCGACACCACCGACAAGACCCGTATCGGCGAGACGATCGAGAACTACACCATCGACGACCCCAAGCTCGCCGAGGATGTCGAGCTGGTGCGCGCGGGCTATCCCGCGTTCGACATCGAGTCGTATCGCGCCGGCCACCTGTCGCCGGTGTTCTTCGGCAGCGCCTACAACAATTTCGGCGTGCGCGAGCTGCTCGACGCGATCGCCGCGTGGGCGCCGCCGCCGCGCCCGCAGCCGGCCGAGCCGCGCGCGATCCTGCCGACCGAGCCCAAGGTCTCGGGCTTCGTGTTCAAGGTCCAGGCCAACATGGACCCGAACCATCGCGATCGCGTGGCGTTCCTGCGCTTGTGCAGCGGCCAGTTCCGCCGCGGCATGAAGCTGACGCAGATGGGCACGGGCAAGGTGCTGTCGGTCAACTCGCCGATCCTGTTCTTCGCCCGCGAGCGCGAGATCGTGGACGAGGCGTGGCCCGGCGACATCATCGGCATTCCCAACCACGGCGTGCTCCGGGTCGGTGACACGCTGACCGAGGGCGAGCAGATCAAGATCGTCGGCATCCCCAACTTCGCGCCGGAAATCCTGCGCCGCGTGCGCCTGGAAGATCCGATGAAGTCCAAGCAGCTGAAGCGCGCCCTCGACGATCTGGCGGAAGAGGGCGTGACCCAGGTATTCCGGCGCGTGATCGGCGGCGACAATATCGTGGGCGTGGTCGGCGAACTGCAGCTCGACGTGCTCAAGACCCGCGTCGAGGCGGAATATTCCGTGATGATCGACCTCGAGCCCGCGCCCTTCGAGACCGCGCGCTGGATCTCGGCGGAGAGCAAGGCCGATCTCGAGGCCTTCATGTCGGCCAACCGTGGCGGCATGTCCGAGGATCGCGACGGCGCGCCGGTGTTCCTGGCGCGCAATGCTTGGGAGCTGGGCTACATCGCCGAGAAGAGCCCCAAGGTGAAGTTCGCGGATATCCGCGAGCGCGCGTAGCTCTTTCCTCCCCCGTCTCGGGGGAGGGAAAGAGTCAGGCCTTCCTCTCCGTCACAGGAGTGGTGACACCAGCAGCGCGGAGCTTCGTCAGTTCATCTCCGCTGAAACCCATCAACTCACCCAGCACCAGGTCCGTGTGCTGCCCCAACGTTGGCGCGGGGCTGCGGATCTCCGACTTGCCTGCGGTGTGGAGGCGGATCGGCGAGATCGGCACGCGGGTCTTGCCGCGGCGCGGGTGATCGACGTCGACCCAGAAGCCGCGTGCCTCGAGATGCGGATCGGTGGCCACCTCGCGCGCGGTCTTGACCGGCGCGCAGGGCACATGGGCCTCGTTGAGCGCCTTCAGCACATCGTCCTTGGACCGCGTGATCGTCCAGGCGCCCACGATGTCGTCGACCTCCGCCATGTGCTTGGCGCGGCCCACGGTGCTCGACAGTTCGGGCTCGTCGAGCAGCGCGGGGCGGCCCAGCATGTGGCACATCGAATGCCAGTGCCGCTCGGCCGCGGTGAAGATCGCGACGTAGCCGTCCGCGCACTTGTAGGTGTTGTACGGGGCCATCGCGAGCGCGGGGTGCCGGTTGCCGGTGCGGTCGGGCACGTTCTTGTCGTTGTCCATCACCGCGCCCAGCGCCGAGGCGAGCGAGATCACGCCCGCCTCGTGCATGGCGACCTCGACCCGCTGGCCCTGACCGGTGCGCTCGCGCTGCACCAGCGCCCCCAGGATGCCGGCGCAGAGATGGATGCCCGCCAGGAAGTCGCAGACAGCGGCGCCCGCCTTGGTCGGCGGACCGTCGGCGTCGCCGGTCGCGTTGGTGATGCCGCTCATCGCCTGGATGGTGACGTCCATGGCGGCGAAGTCGCGATAGGGGCCGTCGAGGCCGAAGCCCGAGCTGCCGCCATAGACCAGGCGCGGATTGATCTTGCGCAGCACGTCCCAGCCGATGCCGAGGCGGTCCATGACGCCGGCGGCAAAGTTCTCGATCAGCACGTCGGCCTTGGCGACCAGGGCGAGGAAGATCTCCTTGCCGCGGGGCTGCTTGAGATCGAGCACCACCGACTCCTTGTTGGAGTTCAGCATGACCAGCGGATAGGGCTCGACCTCGCGCTTGCGGCGGCGCACGACGTCGCCTTCCGGCGGCTCGATCTTGAGCAAGCGTGCGCCCATGAAGGAGAGCT
>CAIMEE010000295.1 GCA_903839865.1 Enhydrobacter aerosaccus
CCCACTGCCGCCGAGCGCGCCGTGGCTCGCATGGCAGTTGCGCCAACGAATCCGGCCTGAGGCCGTGAAGACGGCGCCGCACATCGTCCTGGTCAACATGCCGATGTCGGCGGTCGAAAGGCCGTCGCTTGCGCTGGGACTTTTGAAGGCGCTGTTGTCGAAATCCGATCTGCAGGTCAGGGCGATCCATCCGAACATGTGGTTCCTTGAATATGTCGGCCTCGCCGACTTCCACCTGCTGGAAAGCAGCCTGCCCGAAGAGGCCCTGGTCGACTGGCTATTCGCCGGCGTCGCCTTCCCCGATTTCAAGACCGATCACGACGCGTTTCTGGCTCAGTACTTCGAGCGCAACCCGATGTATGCCGGGCAAACCGGCGTTTATGCAGCGCGCTTCAGGAAGCTGCGCGAGACCATGGACGGCTTCGTCGACTGGGTGGTCGACAAGATCCTGGAAGATGCTCCGGCGATGGTCGGCTGCACCTCGACCTTCCAGCAACATGTGCCGTCGCTTGCTCTGCTGCGCCGTCTGCGCGAGCGAGCGCCCGACGTCGTCACGCTGATGGGCGGCGCCAATTGCGAGACGGTGATGGGGCTCACCACGCACGCCAACTACCCGTGGGTGGACTATGTCGTGTCGGGCGAAGCCGACGCTCTGATCGCCCCGCTCTGCCGCGATATCCTGAAGCGCGGCCGCGACATTCCCGCGGCCGAACTCGGCTTCGGCATCCTCGGACCCACCCATCGCATCGAAGGCTATCCGACGACCACGACCGGCGACTTCGTGCCGCGTGCGGTGACCGAGGACATGCGTTCGCTGCCGCTTCCCGATTATTCCGAATACTTCGCCGAGCTGTCGGAGTCCCTGCATGTCAATCGCATCCGCCCTGGCATTCCCATGGAGTTCTCGCGCGGCTGCTGGTGGGGCGAGCGCAGCCACTGCACCTTTTGCGGCCTCAACGGCAGTTCGATGAGCTATCGCGCGAAACCCGCGGAGCAGGCGGCGGAGGAGATGATTGAGATGGCGGGCCGCTACGGCTCGAACAGCATCGAGGCCGTCGACAACATCCTTGCCATCGATTATGTCGACAAGGCGCTGCCGAGATTGTCCGGGCTACAGGACAAGCTGTCGATCTTCTTCGAGGTCAAGGCCAACCTGAAGAAGAGCGAGGTTCAGAAGCTGGCAGCCGCCGGGATCCGCTGGATCCAGCCCGGTATCGAAAGCCTCGACAGCCGTATTCTGCGTCTCATGGCCAAGGGCACGACGGCTGCGCACAATGTCATGCTCCTCAAATGGTGCCGCCAGTATGGTGTGCGCGTGAGTTGGAGCGTGCTGTGGGGCTTTCCCGGCGAGGACGACGCCTGGTACACCGAGATGGCGGGGTGGATCCCACAGCTCCAGCATCTGCAGCCTGGCCGGTCGGTTCGCCTGCGCTACCAGCGCTACAGTCCCTATGCCAACACGCCGGAAAAATACGGCCTGAAACTGACGGCCTATCCGCCCTACCGCTACGTCTACCCGCTGGACGAGAAGGACCTGGTCAACCAGATCTACTACTTCGAGGATTCCGCGGAGACGGACGCCGGGGGCCATATTGCCGGACGCGACGCCACGCGCCGGCCGGGATTGCACGCGCTCGCTCATGTGCTGAACCGTTGGTACAATTCCTGGGGTGCGCCGCAGCTTCCGATGCTGTCGATGCGCCACGACGGTCCCGAACTCGTTGTCGAGGACACCCGAGGCACCGCCGTCGCCCGCCACCACCGCTTCTCCGGCGTCGCCCGCGACATTCTTCTCGCCGCCGACGACGGCGCGCCCGAGGCCCGCACGCGCGAGCAATTGGCGCGGCGAGGCATCGAAGCCCGCGCCGTCGATGAAGCGATCGACGCGGTTTGCGATGCCAATCTCGTCCTGCGCCTCGACGGCCGCCTGGTCGGATTGACGCTGTGGCATCCTCATACCGTAATGATGGCACCAAGCGGGTTTCCCGGCGGACATTTCAACCGCGGCGCCGAATTCCTGGCCGCCGCCTGACGTCGGAGGAATGATGTCGAGCCCTGCCGTTGCCGCCGCCGGCCCGCGCACAATGCGTGATCCGGAGCATCTCAACGAAGCGATCCGTCTCACCTCGCGATCGACCTGGATACTCCTCGCCACGCTCGGCCTGTGCGTTGCCGGTGTCGCCGCCTGGGGCTTCTTCGGCCGGTTGACGTTCCATGCCAAGGGACCCGGCGTGATCCTGCTCGACAACAGCGTCGTTTCCAACGTCGTGGCGCGCGCCGGCGGCACGGTGACCCACATTCACGTCAAACTCGGGCAGCCCGTACGCGACGGCGACGTACTGGTGACGGTCAAGCTCGACGAGACGCTGGAACGCCGCGACCAGGCCCGCAAGACGCTCGCCGCCCAGATCGCCGAGCGCGACCGCTATGCCGCGGTGTCGCGCGACGACATTGCGCGCCGCAAGGCCGACGTCGACCAGCAGCAAAAATCGCTGCAGGCCAGCCTGGCGGAGACCGACAAGAACCTCGAGATTCTGCA
>CAIMEE010000296.1 GCA_903839865.1 Enhydrobacter aerosaccus
CTCGAAGGATGGGCAACAGAAGTGGTGCTCGTTCCCATCCTTCGAGACGCGGCCTTGCAGGCCGCTCCTCAGGATGAGGGAGTGCTTTTGTTCGAGCCGGCCTGCATTTCAGACCCAGTAACGACCGAAATAGGTGGTTTGGGCTGACGCGCCTAGACTCGCGCGATGTCGATCCATCGTCGAAGTGTCCCGCTATATTCTCGCTATTTTAGCGCTTACTGCGGGGTAACCATCAGCCGCGCTCGCGCGATGCTGAAAGGCTATGCCTGTCAGCCCGAGCGGAGCGAGGGATCCCTAACTTCTGTGGCACAAAGATCCCTCGCTTCGCTCGGGATGACAGCGTGCGAGCGGAAAAATCCCGTCGACCTTAGATTCTGCTTTTTAAAAGCGTTACTTTTCGTAACTGCCCGGTCAGACCTTCACGATCAGCTTGCCGAAGTTCTCGCCCTTCAAGAGGCCGAGGAACGCCTGCGGCGCCTTGGCGAGGCCGTCGACGATGGTCTCGCGGCTCTTGAGCTTGCCGGCTTTCAAGAGCCCGCCGACCTCGGCCACGAACTCCGGAAGCATCGCGGCATGATCGGAGACGATGAAGCCCTGGATGGTGAGGCGGCGTTGGACGATGGTGAACATCTTGGGCGGCCCCGCGATCGGGTCCTTGTCCTGGTACTCGGAGATGGCGCCGCAAAAGGCGACCCGGCCGAAATTGTTCAGGCGCGCAAACACCTCGTGGAAGATCTTGCCGCCGACGTTCTCGAAGTCGCTGTCGATGCCCTTGGGGCAGAGCTTGTCGAGCACGGCGCCGTAGTCGCGCTCGGTGCGATGGTTGAAGCAGGCGTCATAGCCCGCCTCGCGCACCGCCCACTGGCACTTCTGCTCGTCGCCGGCGCAGCCCACGACGGTGGCACCCGCGAGCTTGGCGAGCTGGCCCGCCACCTGGCCAACCGCGCCGGTCGCGGCCGACACGAACGCCGTCTCGCCCGCCTTGGGCTTGCAGATGTGCTTCATGCCGTACCAGGCAGTGAAGGAGGGCATGCCCAGCACGCCGAGGTTGGCCTGCAGCGGCGCCGCGGCCGGGTCGATCTTGCGCAGGCCCTTGCCGTCATGGACCGTGTGCGAGGCCCAGTTGAGCAGGCCCATCACCGTGTCGCCCTTGGCATAACGCGGGTTCCTGGACTCGACCACTTCGCCGACCGAGCCGCCGGTCAGGGGCTTGTCGAGCTCGAACGGCGGCACGTAGGAGCGCAGCTCGCTCATGCGCGGGCGCATGTAGGGGTCGAGCGAGAGGAAGCGCGAGGCGATCAGGATCTCGCCGTCGTTCAGGGCCGGCAGCTTGGCTGTCTCTTTGCGAAAGCAGTCGGCGGTGACATCGCCCACCGGGCGCTTGGCGAGGACGATCTGGAAGACGTCGGTCATGAGGGATTACCTTTCGATGAAGTCGCTGCGGCGATAGCCCTGCAGATAGAGCAGCGCGGTGAGATCTCCGTGGCGGATACGTGCGGGGACTTGGGCCGCGACGATCGGCTTGGCGTGGAAGGCGACGCCCAGCCCGGCCGCCTGCAGCATCGGCAGGTCGTTGGCACCGTCGCCGACGGTGATGGCGTCGCCGAGGCCGAGACCGCGCTCGCCGCACAGCCGCTGGAGGGTCGAGAGCTTGGCTTCCTTGCCCAGGATCGGCAGTCCGACGGTGCCGGCCAGCGCCGTGCCCGCGATGGCGAGCGTATTCGCCGCATCGAAGTCGAAGCCCAGTTTCTCGCGCACCATCTTCGTGAAGTAGGTGAAGCCGCCGGAGACCAGCGCGCAATAGGCGCCGTGCTTCTTCATCGTGGCGACCAGCGTGGAACCGCCCGGCATGTATTCGATGCGCCGGGCCGCCTCGTCGAGCGTCGAAACGGGCAGGCCCTTCAGCAGCTCGACGCGGGCCTTGAGCGCGGCCTCGAAGTCGATCTCGCCGTTCATGGCGCGCGCGGTGATGCCGGCGATCTTTTCCCTGAGGTTGAGAAAGTCGGCGAGCTCGTCGAGCATCTCGTTCCGGATCATGGTCGATTCCATGTCGGCCACGAGCAGTCTCTTGCGGCGGTTGGCAGCGGGAACGGTGACGGCGTCGAGGCCGGTCATGCCCATGTCCATGGGCTCGCCGTCAAAAGGGACGTCGCAGGCGATGCCCTCGGCCAGCCAATCGGGCGTACCCACGCTGGCGCCGGTGCTGCGCAGGACTTCGACGATCGCCCGGACCGTGCCGTCGTCGAGCGCCGGGCGGGCCGGGTTGGCCAGAAGGACGAGAATGTTTTTCACGCCCCGGCTCTAGCGGCGGCGCCGCTTATTTGCAAACTGCCGGCGCAATGACCCAGCAGACAGTCCTCGTCGTCACCGGGCCGACCGCCTCCGGCAAGTCGGCGCTGGCGCTTGCCTTCGCGAAGCTGCGGGGCGGCACGGTGATCAATGCCGACGCCATGCAGACCTACGACGCCTTCCCGATCCTGACGGCGCAGCCGACGGCCGAAGAGCGTGCCGCCGTGCCGCACGCGCTCTACGGCGTGCTGCCGCTCAGCCAGAATCTCTCGGCCGGACGCTGGGGCGTGATCGCGTCGGCGGAGATCGAGCGCTGCCTGGCCGCCGGTCGCCTGCCGATCCTGTGCGGCGGCTCCGGGCTCTACATCCGCACCCTGATGCAGGGGATCTCGCCCATTCCCGACGTGCCGCCGACGATCCGCGAGCGGGGCAATGCCGACTGGCAGACGATGGGCGCGGCGGCCTTCCGCGCGCGCCTGGCCGAGCGCGATCCGGAGATCGTTGCCGTGCTGAAGCCAGAAGACCGCCAGCGGCATGTCCGTGCCTGGGAGGTCGTCGAGGCCACCGGCAAGCCGCTCAGCGTGTGGCAGAAGGGCGAGGGGACGCCCGCGCCGTGGCGTTTCGTGACCGTGCTGCTGGCGCCGGAGCGGCCCTGGCTGCGCGCCCGCATCGAGCTGCGCTTCGACCAGATGCTGGCAGGTGGCGTGCTGGAGGAGGTCCGGAAGGTGTTCGACGCGAAGCCCGACCCGACCTGGCTGGGCCTGAAAGCCCACGGCGCACCGGAGTTTTTCCGCCACTTCCGGGGCGAGTTGTCGGTCGACTACGCGCGCCGCGTGGCCATCGATCACACCCGCCAATATGCCAAACGCCAGATGACGTGGTTCAGGGGGCAGATGACACCAGATCTGGTAATCAACCCCACCGCCAACCCAGATTTGGGCTCGCCCGAGAAATTATTGGACAAAATCGGGGTCTGAAACTTTACGTTTCGTGCTGTTTTGGGTTGACCGGTCCACAACCCCCCCTCTATGTTCCGCGCCGCCGCAAACCCCGTTTTGCGGCGCGTTTGTCTAGAAGGAGACCGTTGTGCAGAAGCCTGAGGAGTCCGCCACGACCGGCGCCGATCTGTTGGTGAAAGCCCTGATCGACGAGGACGTCGAGGTCGTCTTCGGCTATCCCGGCGGCGCGGTCCTTCCGATCTACGACTCGCTCTTCAAGCAGAACAAGCTGCGCCACATCCTGGTGCGCCACGAGCAGGCGGCCGTGCATGCCGCCGAAGGCTACGCGCGCTCCACGGGCAAGGTGGGCGTGGTCCTGGTGACCTCGGGTCCGGGCGCCACCAACGCCGTGACCGGCCTCACCGACGCCCTCATGGATTCCATCCCGCTGGTCTGCCTGACCGGCCAGGTGCCGACCCACATGATCGGCAACGACGCGTTCCAGGAAGCCGACACGACCGGCATCACGCGGCCCTGCACCAAGCACAATTATCTCGTGAAGGACGTGGCCGTGCTGCCGCGCACCGTGCACGAGGCCTTCTACGTGGCGCGCTCGGGCCGCCCGGGACCGGTCGTGATCGACCTGCCCAAGGACGTGCTGATGAACAAGCAGGACTACGTGGCGCCCAAGATGCCGGTGCAACACAAGAGCTACCGGCCGCAGACCACGCCCGATCCGAAGCAGATCGAGCAGGCGTTCGAGCTGATCGCCAGCGCCAAGAAGCCGATCTTCTACACCGGTGGCGGCGTGATCAATTCGGGTGCGAAAGCGTCGAAGCTTCTGACGCAGTTCGTGCACATGACGGGCTATCCGATCACCAACACACTGATGGGGCTGGGCTCGTTCCCCGCGTCGGATAAGCAGTTCCTCGGCATGCTGGGCATGCACGGCACCTACGAGGCGAACCTCGCAATGTATAATTGCGACGTGATGATCAACATCGGTGCGCGCTTCGACGACCGCATCACCGGCAAGATCGCGGAGTTCTCGCCGAATTCGAAGAAAATCCACATCGACATCGACAAGAGCTCGTTGAACAAGAGCGTGCGCGTCGACCTGCCGATCGTGGGCGATGCGGGCGAAGCGCTCGAAGGGCTGATCAAGCTCTGGAAGGCCAAACAGCCCAAGGTCGACCAGAAGGCGCTCAAGGCCTGGTGGGCCGAGATCGACACGTGGCGCGGCCGCGATTGCCTGGCCTACACGCAGGGCAAGGAGATCATCAAGCCGCAGTACGCGCTCGAGCGCCTGTACCATCACATCAAGAACAAGAACCACTACATCACGACCGAAGTGGGCCAGCACCAGATGTGGGCGGCGCAGTTCCTGAAGTTCGAGCAGCCCAACCGCTGGATGACCTCGGGCGGCCTCGGCACGATGGGCTATGGCCTGCCGGCCGCGCTCGGCGTGCAGATCGCGCATCCCGAGGCGCTGGTCATCGACGTGGCGGGCGAAGCCTCGATCATGATGAACATCCAGGAGCTCTCGACGGCGGCGCAGTATCGCCTGCCGGTGAAGATCTTCATCCTGAACAACCAGTACATGGGCATGGTCCGCCAGTGGCAGGAGCTGCTGCACGGTGGGCGCTATTCGGAGAGCTATTCCGAAGCGCTGCCCGACTTCGTGAAGCTGGCCGACGCGTTCGGCGCGACGGGCCTGCGCTGCCACGAGCCGGCCAAGCTCGACGACGTCATCAAGGAGATGATCGCGATCAAGGGCCCGGTCATCGTCGACGTCGCCGTCGACAAGGCCGAGAACTGCTTCCCGATGATCCCCTCGGGCGCGGCGCACAACGACATGCTGCTGGGCCCCGAGGATCGCGCCGCCCGTCAGGTGTCCGAAGAAGGCATGGTGCTGGTGTGAGCCCCATCGAGACGGTGTCGAGCCATACCATCGCGGTGCTCGTCGACAACGAGCCCGGCATCCTGGCGCGCGTGGTCGGCCTGTTTTCCGGCCGCGGCTACAACATCGAGAGCCTCACGGTGGCGCAGACCGACGTGAAGGAGAACCTCTCGCGCATCACCATCGTCACCACGGGCACGCCCATGGTGGTCGAGCAGATCAAGGCGCAGCTCGACCGGCTGGTGCCCGTGCACAAGGTCCACGATCTCACCATGGAAGGCCCGCACATCGAGCGTGAGCTGGCGCTGGTCAAGGTCAAGGGCACCGGCGAGAAGCGCGCCGAGGCGTTGCGCTTGGCCGATATCTTCCGGGCCAAGGTGATCGACACCAAGACCGACTCCTTCGTGTTCGAGGTCACCGGCACGTCCGACAAGGTGCAGACCTTCGTCGAGCTGATGAGTTCGCTGGGCCTGGTCGACGTCGGCCGCACCGGCACCGTCGCCATGACGCGCGGCGGCGCGGCGTTCTAGGGGATCCGGGTTCGATAATTTCGCAAAGCCCGGCTTGCGCCGGGCCATACCAAGCCGCTAGACAGCGCGCCATTCAGAGGGCGCAGGAAAATGCGTGTCTATTACGATCGTGATGCCGACGTGAACTTGATCAAGGGCAAGAAGCTCCTGGTCGTCGGTTACGGCAGCCAGGGCCATGCCCATGCCATGAACCTCCGCGACTCGGGCGTGAAGGACGTGCGCA
>CAIMEE010000297.1 GCA_903839865.1 Enhydrobacter aerosaccus
CGGCGAGCGCAGCACCTTGAGATGCAGCAGGCCCTCGATGGCGACGTCCATCGTATAGTGGGCCTTGCCCGTCAGGATCGCGTCGGTGAAAGGATTGGGAAGGCTTGCCCCCAGCGCGTTGCCGGCGACGTCGGCCTCGATGTTGCACTTGCCGTTGAGAGCGTCGACGATCGAGCGATAGCCCGTGCAGCGGCAGAGATTGCCCTTGAGCGTGTGCGGCAGGTCCTTTTTCTGCTCCTCGGTCAGCGTCACCGAAGTCATGATCATGCCCGCGGCGCAAAAGCCGCACTGGAAGGCCTGTGCGTCGTGGAAGGCCTTCTGCATCGGATGCATTTCGCCGTCCTTGGCGAGGCCTTCGATGGTGGTGATCTTGCGGCCCTCGCCGCGGAAGGCGGGCACCAGGCACGAGTGGAACGGCTTGCCGTCGATATGGACCGTGCAGGCGCCGCAGTCGCCGGCGTCGCAGCCCTTCTTGACGCCGAAGATCTCAAGGTCGCGCAGGAAGGTGCGCAGGCACTGGCCGGGCTTTGGCTCCGCCGTGTAGACCCGGCCGTTCACTTCGTACCGGCTCATGCGAGCTCCGCGCGAATCTGTTCGGCGAGGTAACAGGTCACGTGCCGCTTGTACGGCGCCGACCCGTGGACATCCTGGAAGTAGGCGTCGGGCGACAGCTTCTCGTCGATCGCCTTGTGGAGCTCCGCGGCAGAGGGAAGCTTGCTGAAGCGAAGATGGACGGGCCTCGGCGTGGCGGCCGAGACGGTGAGGAGGAAGTCCTCGCCCTTGTCGCCGACGGTGCCGACAATCAGTGCCGCCGACCGGCCGAGATGGGTGAGCGACACCTGGCGCATGGCATGGCGCTTCGACAGCGCCGATGTGGGCAGATGGATCGAGCGCAGCAGCTCGCCCTTGCGCAGTACGTTCTGGTGATTGCCGGTGACGAAGTCGACGACGGGAACCTGGCGCGGCTTGCCGTCGCGCGGCCACAGGGTGCAGACGCCTTCCAGCGCCGCGGTCAGCGAGATCATGGCGCCGGCGGGCAACGACATGCAGATTTTGCCGCCCACGGTCGCGGCGTTCCAGATCTTGAACGACATCAGGAAGGCATCGATGCACTGGCGGAACAGGGGCACTGCGCGCCAGGCGGCGGGCCCCTCGAAGTCGTGCAGGTCGACGATGCGGCAGGTTGCGGCAATCTCGAGGCCGCTCCCTGTCGCGGTGAGCGGTGTCCAGCCGAGGCTGGGCAGGTCGATCAGCGTGTCGACGGCGACCTGGGGTTCGGAGAACAGCCAGGTGCCGCCCGCGAGCCAGGAGTATCCGTCGCGCCAGGGGCCGACTTCCTCGACGGAAGCCGGCCGCTTGATCTCGCCGACCGTGTTGAGGTTCATCTCAGTGGACGTCGTCGAGCGACGATGCGCCGGCGCCCGGCGTCACCAGGCTCGGCCATTGCTTGGAGCCGAACGGCACCAGCGGCGGCAGGAAGGCATCTTTGCCGCGAGCCTTCATCTCCGAGATGATGGTCTTGCGGGCATCGCCTCCCATCAGCTCGTAGTCCATCAGATGGTACTGGTTGAAGAACAGCGAACCCACGGAGCGGTCGGAGATGATGCGGACCATCGCCTGCAGCATGTCCTCGGGTGTTGTCGTGAACGAGATCGTCTCGAGCAGGATCAGCCGGTCGTTGATCGCTTCCGGTCCAAAATATTGCGCAAGCACGCTGTAGAGGACGTTGTTCTGGCGCGCGACGTAGATGGTGTTCGACGCGGCATAGGCCTTGTCGAAGTCGGGACCGAGATCCTTCTTCCAGCCGTCGAGGACGCCCATCCAGTGCTTCACCTGGGTGGAGGCCGCCCAGTTGATTGCCTTCATCAGGAACGGGCCCTGCTTCTTGGCGAAGGCCTGTAGCGTGTCGAGCGAGATCACGCCCTTGGTCAGGCACTCTTCCATGAAGGCGATGTTGTTCTCGAGGATCGAACGCGAGTTGGGACGCCAGTCGGCCGGCATCTCGGCGGCATCGATCGTCTCGAGCGCGCTCTTCATCTCGGCGAGATAGCTCCGCATCGGGGCCATCCAGCTCTTGTCTGCCGGCTTGTCGAGATAGGGCATGACGACCTCGGAGATCGCCATGGTGCTGTGACCGAGCGATTTCATCACCTGGTAGACCTTCGGCACCGACGGAGCGTCGATGGGGGCCTGGCCCGGCTTGTAGAGGATCATGCGGCCGCCGGCGCCCGAGAACAGCGCCAGGATGAGCGGATGGTTGGCCAGGATGTTCTTGCGGAACGTCTGCCCGGCAGACTCGTAGAGCGAGAACATGCTGACGTTCAGCTGCAGCATATTGCGGGTGGCGATATCGGTGGCGCTGGGCGGCGGAGGATTGCCGCTGATCGCCTTCAGGAAGTCGGGAACATCCGTGGCTTCCGCCG
>CAIMEE010000298.1 GCA_903839865.1 Enhydrobacter aerosaccus
ACGCGGCCTTCGTCGACGAACAGGTCGGAGCCCTTGGCGAGCTCGATGCCCATCTCGTCGGCCAGGAAGGCGTGCTCGAAATAGGCGCTGTTGTAGTGGCCGGGCGTCAGCAGCACGACGTTGGGCTCGTGGCTGTCGCTGAAGGAGACCGAGCGCAGGGTCGCCAGCAGCTCCTCGGTGTAGTTGGCGACCGGCAGCACGCGCCGTGCCGAGAACAGTTCGGGTGCCAGCCGCATCATCACTTCGCGGTTTTCCAGCACGTACGACACGCCCGATGGTGTGCGCACATTATCCTCGAGGACGTAGAAGTCCTTTTCACCCACACGCACGAGATCGATACCCGCGATATGCGCATGCACGCCGCCCGGCAGCTTGAGGCCCTGCGCCATCGAGACGAACTCGGCGTTCATCAGCAGCTGCTGTTCGGGAATGACACCGGCGCGACAGATCTCGCGATCGCCGTAGGCGTCGGCCAGGAAGGCGTTGAGGGCACTTACCCTCTGGACCAGACCCTTATGAAGATATTCCCATTCGTCCCAGGCGATGACCCGCGGGATGATATCGAAGGGAATGGTGGTCTCCGCCCCTTCGGCCGCGCCATAGGCGCCGAAAGTGATGCCGTGGCGGCGATAGAACTGGTCGACTTCGTGCCGGGTCGCGGCGAGGCGTTCGGGCGAGGTGCTGTCGAGCCAGCGCGAAACGCCCTGATAGGGCGCGCGGATCGAGCCGTCGGCGCCGGAGCGCATCTCGTCGAATGTCTTGGCCGCCATCCGGCATTCCACCCCTTGTCGAATCCCAATATAAGCAATCAATGGGCCAATGAAAAATGCCCAAAGAGAGGGGCGCATGAAACAGGTGCTCATCGAGAGCTACGGTACTCCCTGGGAAGTCGCACGCTGCGCCGAAGCACCCGACGTGGGTGCACCCGCGGCCGACGAGGTCGTGTTCGACGTGCTGGCCTTCCCGATCAATCCAGCCGACATGGGCTTCTGCAAGGGCACGTATCGGCTGAAGCCGCCGCTGCCCGCGACGCCGGGCGCCGAGTGTGTCGGTCGTGTGACCGCCGTTGGCGGGAACGTGAAGCATGTGAAGCCGGGCGACCTCGTCATCAATCTCCAGCGCGAGAACTGGACGCAGAAGCGCAAGGTGAAGGGCGACGATGCGATCCCGCTGCCCGCCGGCATCGACCTGCGGCAGGCCGCTATGGTGCGGATCAATCCGCCAACTGCACAGCTCATGCTGTCGGACTTCGTCGATCTCGTGGGTGGTGACTGGGTGATCCAGAACGTCGCCAATTCTGCGGTAGGGCGCCTGCTGATCGTGCTCGCCCATCAGCGCGGCCTGCGCACCGTGAACGTCGTGCGCCGGCCGGAACTGGCCGATGAGCTGAAGCAGCTCGGGGCCGATCTCGTGGTCGTGGACGGCGACGATCTTGCCCAGCGCGTGGGACGCGAGACCGGCAACGCTCCGATCAGGCTTGGCATCGAGGCGATCGGCGGTGCCGCCACGGGGCGCCTCGTCGACTGCGTCGCGACCGACGGTACGGTGGTGCATTACGGTTCGATGAGCGGCGTCGATCCCGTCGTCGGCCGCTCGAACTTCACCTATCGCGGCGTGAAGCTCACCGGCTTCATGCTGGGGCGATTCCTGGCCCGGCGTAACGCCGAGAAGATCCGCGCGATCTACGCGGACTTGGCCGGGCAGGTGATGACGGGAAAGCTGTACGCGCCGGTGGACACGGTCTATCCGATCGAGAATATCAAGGAAGCGCTGGTGCACGCCAACAAGGGCGGTCGCAACGGCAAGATTCTGGTCAGCCCCAACGGGGCGATTTGAGAAAGAGGGAGATGCAGTGATGAGTTCCGACGTCTCAGAAGTCGAAAAAGTGCTGCAGGTCTATTTCGATGGCCTGTACGAGGGCGACACCAAGAAGCTGGGCGCTGCCTTCCATCCGGCGTCTCATCTTTATAGCGCGGCACCCGACGGGAAGGCTGTCGACATGCCGCGCGCAGACTGGTTCAAGATGGTCGAGGGCCGCAAATCGGCCAAGGCCAACGGCAGCGAGCGCCGCGATCGCATCGTGTCGATCGATTTCTCGGGGCCGACCACGGCCTTCGCCAAGGTCGAGTGCCAGATCCCGCCGCGCTACTTCACCGACTATCTGACCCTGCTGAAGACCGACGGCCGGTGGCAGGTGATCTCGAAGTCGTTCCACACGGTGACGAAAGAATAAGTAGAAAGGGCGCCCCGCGGGGCGCCCTTTCAATTCTAGTCCTTCGCGTCGGCCGCGACCTGGACCTTGATCATCTTGTCAGGGTTCGAAGGCGGCTCGCCCTTCTTGATCTTGTCGACGAATTCCATGCCGGACGTGACCTTGCCCCACACGGTGTACTGGCCGTCGAGGAAGTTGGCGTCCTTGAAGCAGATGAAGAACTGGCTGCGCGCGCTGCCCGGATCGCTGGAACGGGCCATCGAGGTCACGCCGCGGGTGTGCGGCTCCTTGCTGAATTCGGCGGGCAGGCGGTCGCCCATGCCGCCCATGCCGTTGCCGTCGGGATCGCCGGTCTGGGCCATGAAGCCGTCGATCACGCGATGGAACACGACGCCGTCATACTTGCCTTCGCGGGCGAGCTTCTTGATCTGCGCCACGTGCTTGGGCGCGAGGTCGGGGCGCATCTCGATGATGACGCGGCCGTCCTTGAGGTCGATGTAGAGCGTGTTTTCCTTGTCCATGGTTACTCCTTCACATCCGCTGCGACGCGGACCTTGATCATCTTGTCGGGATTGGCGGGCGGCTCGCCCTTCTTGATCTTGTCGACGAACTCCATGCCCGACGTGACCCGGCCCCACACAGTGTACTGGCCGTCGAGGAAGTTGGAGTCCTTGAGCACGATGAAGAACTGGCTCTGAGCGCTGTTCGGATCGTTGGTGCGGGCCATGCCGACCGCGCCGCGCTTGAACGGCTCTTTCGAAAACTCTGCCTGCAGGAGGCTGCCCATGCCGCCGCGGCCGGTGCCCTGCGGGTCGCCGGTCTGGGCCATGAAGCCGTCGATCACGCGGTGGAAGACGAGGCCGTCGTACTTGCCTTCACGCGCGAGCTTCTTGATCTGCTCGACGTGCTTGGGCGCCGCTTTGGGGAGCATCTCGATGACGACGCGGCCGTCCTTGAGATCGATGTAGAGCGTGTTCTCCTTGTCGAGGGCGAGGGCGCTGCCCGACAGGCCGAGAACCGCGGCGAGGAACATGAGAGAGGCGATGATTGTGCGCATGGCGGGCGACCATAATGGGCGACGCCTGAAACACAAGATGCCTTTCAGGCCCCGACGGGTTAAACTCCGGGCGTGGCCGGTATGGGGCCCGGCGGATTTGCCGGGTTCCGGTCGCGGGATTCTTGGGAAGTCATATTTAAAGCGGATTTTTGGATGCTCGCCCCGAGCGGCGGCGGCCTCGCTCATACGTCGAGCGGCCCCGCGTGAACTCCATGCTCGAACGACCGGACGGCGCCGCCAATGGCAGCCTTCCCGCGCCGCGTCCGCTTGCCCGGATTCTGACGTTCGAGAACGAGGATCCGCGGTTTCCCAAGATGGATGAAACCTGGCGCGGCTTCGGTGCCGACATGGGCGAGCAGGTGAGGGAGGCGCTCGACGCCGTCCGCTCGCCCGCCGAGAGGGCCTATGGCGTGGGCGTCATCGTGCACAATTACTTCCGTGCCCGCGGCGTCACGCTCACGAGCTATGAACTGCGCGCGCTGGCGGGCGAACTGGTCGATCTGCAGCCGTCGCCTTTGCCTGCCGCGGTGGAGCAACACGTTGCTGCTGTCGACCAACACGATGTTGCGGCCGAGCACCACGTTGCTGCGGTGGAGCACCCTGTTGCCGCCGCGCCGGAAGCTCCGATACCCGCCACCGAACTCGTATCGTTCACCGACAAGGACGAGTCGACGCGCAAAGCCTGGGCGGGCGATGACTCCGCTCCGCCGCCAGCCGTTGCCGAGACCGTTTTCGCGGCGCCACCGTCGAAGCTGGTGAACGTGATCGGCCGCGAGGCGGCGTCGTTCGACCGGTTGCTGATGAAGGTGGTCGCGCGTGCGGCACCGCTCGTCGGCAGCGCACCTCTCGATCGCGGCCTCGCCCGGGCCACGATCGACCGGACGATCGACGAGGTGTTGCGCCACGAGGACGCGACGTTGCCGGCCGGGATGTACGAGCGTTTGTCGAAGATGGCGTTCAGCGAGATCTGCGGCCTGGGCCTGCTCGACCGGTTGTGGGCCGACCGCTCGATCCGCGCCGTTTATGTCGATGGGCCCGACCAGGTCCATGTCGAGCGCAACGGTGTGCGCGAGCCTGCCCCCGAGACATTCCGCGATGCCGCCCACTTGCTCGACATCGCCCGGCGGCTCGCGCGGCCCGCGTCGGGCGGCGTTGTCGACGTGCAGTTGCGTGATGGCGGCAGCGGGCTCGTCATCTTCCCGCCAGGTGCGCCCGGCGGCCCGGTGCTGATGCTCCACCGTGGCGAGCCCGGCAACGCCACCTTCGACCGACTGATTGCGGCGCACGTGCTCGACCGGCGGATGGCCGCCTTGTTGGGAATTGCAGCGCGCGCGCGCCTCAACATCGTCGTCCTCGGGCCTGAAGGCTCAGGCAAGACGGCACTGCTGGCGGCGATTGCCCGTGACCTGTCCTCCTTCCGGGTCGTGACGCTCGCGGCGCATCGCCATTTCAGCTGGCCGTCGGCGGGCAAGGTCGAGCTGGTGGCGCAGCCGAGCGGTTCGCCCTTCGGCACCCTGATGAGCGCTGGTGCGCGGTTGAAGCCCGATCTGTTGGTGATCGATGCGCCACCCGTCGGGGATATTCCAGCACTCGCAGCGCGGCTGTCGCGCGGCGGGCGCGGCACGCTCGTGGCGCTTCGGGCCGACGCGATGGCGGCCCTCCTGGCGCGCGCCGCCGACCTCACGGTCCATCTCGGGCCATCGCCGGACGGGCTGTTTCGCGTTCAGTCTGTGGAAGATTCTGCCGGCACGTCGGTTTTTTTCCACGACGGGCGCGCGTTCCATCACCGGACCGCGGCGCCCGCCTTCGCCGGAATCGTCCGGGAAGCCGGTTATGGCGAGGCTCTTGCGGGTATTTTTTCCGGCATTTTTCGCTGAGCACTGCGACGGGCCGCCACATACCGGCCACAGTCGAAAAGCCGTTACCACGCACTCCCATATCTGGTACTAACCGCTTGGAATTAGCGGAGGATTTTGCGGACCGGAACCCTCGGGAACCGGTACGCGAGGGGACGATTGCATGCTCGGAAAGCGCGTTTGGGGTGTTCTGGGATTTTTGACGCTGGTGGCAGGCCTTGGCCTCGTGACCGGCGCCCATGCGCAGACGGTCGTAGGCCAGCCGCACGACTGGCAGATGGGCTTCGGCCCGGCCTACACGCCGGTCATGGAAAAGGTCGAATGGCTGCATAACCTGCTGCTGGCGATCATCACGCTGATCTCGATCTTCGTGCTGGCGCTGCTGATTTACGTCATGTGGCGCTTCCACGCCTCGCGCAATCCGGTGCCGAGCGTCACGACGCACAACACCGTGCTCGAGATTGCCTGGACGATCATCCCGATCCTGATCCTGGTGGTGATCGCGATCCCGTCCTTCCGTCTTCTCTATTACGGCGATAAGGCGGTGGACGCGGCGATGACCGTCAAGATCACCGGTCACCAATGGTACTGGCAGTACGAATATCCCGACCAGGGCAACTTCTCGATCGACAGCCGCATCCTCGCGGAAGCCGACCGCGCCAAGCTGAAGCCGAACGAGCCGCGCATGCTGGCCGTCGACGAAAACATGGTGATTCCGGTCAACACGACGGTCCGCATCATCGGCACCGGCGCCGACACCATGCACGGCTGGACGGTGTGGGGCTTCGGCATCAAGAAGACGGTGATCCCCGGCCGAATCAACGAAGGCTGGATCAACGTTCCGAAGGAAGGCCTCTATTTCGGCCAGTGCTCGCAGATCTGCGGCAACGCGCATGCCTACATGCCGATCGCCGTGAACGTCGTTTCGAAGGCGGATTTCGACAAGTGGGTCGAAGCCAAGAAGAAGGCCGCGGGTCTCGCGCCTTCGACCAGCTTCGCCTCCGCCACCACCCCCGCTAACCGCTAAGCGCTCCGCAGGAGACATCCATGGCCACCGCGCACGGCGCCTCTCACGACCACAGCCACGATCATCACGACCACCACACGCCGACCGGCATCAAGCGGTGGCTGTACAGCACGAACCACAAGGACATCGGCACGATGTACCTGGTGTTCGCGATCCTGGCGGCCTTCATCGGCGCCACCTTCTCGGTGGTGATGCGCCTCGAGCTGCTGCACACCGGCGTTCAGTACTTCAACAATCCCGATGGCACCGTGAACGGCCATCTGTGGAATACCGTCGTCACGGCGCACGGCCTGATCATGGTGTTCTTCGTCGTCATGCCGGCTTTGATCGGCGGGTTCGGCAACTGGTTCGTGCCGCTGATGATCGGAGCGCCCGACATGGCGTTCCCGCGCATGAACAACATCAGCTTCTGGCTGCTGCCGCCGGCCTTCATCCTGCTGCTGCTCTCCGCTGTCGTCGGCGGCGGCGTGGGCACCGGCTGGACGATCTATCCGCCGCTTACCATCCAGCAGGGCGCGGGCATGGATCTCGCGATCTTCTCGCTGCATCTGGCGGGTGCGTCCTCGATCCTGGGCGCCATCAACTTCATCACGACGATCTTCAACATGCGCGCGCCGGGCATGACCCTGCACCGCATGCCCCTGTTCGTCTGGTCGGTGCTGGTCACCGCCTTCCTGCTGCTCCTGTCCCTGCCGGTCCTGGCGGGTGCCATCACCATGCTTCTGACGGACCGGAACTTCGGTACGCACTTCTTCGATCCCGCCGGCGGCGGCGACCCGATGATGTTCCAGCACCTGTTCTGGTTCTTCGGGCACCCGGAAGTGTACATCCTGATCCTGCCCGGCTTCGGCATCATCAGCCACATCGTGTCCACCTTCTCGCGCAAGCCGGTGTTCG
>CAIMEE010000299.1 GCA_903839865.1 Enhydrobacter aerosaccus
GCTGCGAGTCGAGCCATCGCTCGGCCGGGTAACGATCCTCAATCGGGGATCGTGACCCGTTTCCTCAGATCCCATCCAATGTTTGGGCGACTCATTCTCAGAACCCCCACCCCGACGCGCAAGAAAGCTTAACCGGCATTGCAATTGTTGGGCTGACGCGGACAAAACGTTCTCATTAGAAAGGCTTATCGCCTTTTACCGTCACGCGATGGCCGCTACGCGTATTCGGCCAATAGTCCCACATGGCACGATGCTGGGTACAACGGTTGTCCCAGAATGCGATCGAATTTTCGCGCCAACGGAAGCGGCACTGGAACAGTGGATTCTCCATGTGTCGATAAAGGTAGTGAATGATCGCGTCGCCCTCGTCGCGCGGCACGCCGACTAACGAGGTCGTGAACCCGGCGTTTACGTAGAGCCCCTTCCTGCCCGTCACAGGATGCGTCCGTACCACGGGATGTTCGGCACGCGGATATACGGGCTTGTCGGCTACGCCAAGCCCCTTGAACAAGCCTCGATAAACATGCTCGCCATCATGGATTGCCGTCATGCCTTCGAGATATTTCTTCATGCGATCCGACAGCGCTTCGTAAGCGGCGTACATGCTCGCAAAAAGTGTATCACCACCCTTTGGAGGACACTTCTTGATATGGAGGATGCTACCCATGGGGGGCTCGACGTCGCAGCTCACGTCGGTGTGCCAGCCTTCGCCGTTAGCACGTGGGCTGTTCTTGTCGGAGTGAATGATCATCATCTCCGGCATTCCCGCCTCGTATGGTGCCGCTGGGTGAAGGTGCAGATCTCCGAACAGTCGGCCAAACGCCATGTGCTGCGCCGGGGAGAGATGCTGGTCACGGAAAAATATGACGAGGTTCTCGGCCAGCGCCCGGTGGATCTCGTCCTGCTGGCGGTTAGAGAGTGGGCTGCTGAGATCTATCCCGCCGATCTCCGCACCTATGATCGGTGTTAGCTTGTCGACAGTAATGGTTTCATAAGGCGCGCTTTCGCCGGCCACATGACGGTAGCGGGGGCCGGCGTTGTCTGCCAGGGATCCTTGCATGCGTCTCTCCCGATCCACCTGTCGGTCTACGATGGAATTCTGAGACAGAGCTTCTGGCCAAAGCCGCTAGTGCGTCAATCGGAGACTGCTAGACCGGATCGCAAAGCGGTTCCCCACCCCAGTTTGAACGGCTGCACCGCTGGTGCCTGGATGGATGTGCAAAGTAAGGTCGGTCCAAGTACCAGACTGCAAAGGCACGCAGGGAGGATCGTAGTGAAACGCCGTACGCTCTTGGCTCTTGGAACTGTAGCCGCCGGTGGCATCGAAGCTTTCGGCGCTGGTGCCCGGGCTCAAGGTACCTATCCGGATCGGACAATCACCCTCGTGGTGGCTGCGCCTCCCGGTGGCGGCACCGACCTGATCGCCCGGGTCTACGCCGAGCAACTCTCGAAGGACCTCGGGCAACAGATCATTGTCGACAATAAGGGTGGCGGCAACGGCAACATCGCAACGGGCCTTGTGGCGCATGCCAGGCCCGACGGCTACACGCTACTCATGCAGTACTCGGCCTATCACTCGGCGAACCCGGCGATGATCAAGGACCTGAATTGGAGCCCTAAGGACTTTACCAGCGTCGCCATGGGGGCAGTCGCGCCGCAGGTCATAGTGATCCCAAAAAAA
>CAIMEE010000300.1 GCA_903839865.1 Enhydrobacter aerosaccus
ACCGGCGGCATCATGGCCAACGAGGTGCTGGTCACCTGCATCCAGCCGCTGCAGCCGGGCGACGAGAAGCATGCGGTCTCCTTTGTCGTTCCCATGAACGCCAACGGGCTGAAGATCCTGTCGCGCAAGTCCTACGAAGAGGGCGCACCAAATGTGTTCGACAATCCGTTGTCCAGCCGCTTCGACGAGAACGACGCCGTGCTGTTCTTCGACGACGTAAAGGTGCCGTGGGACCGGGTGTTCGTGATCGACAGCCTGGAGATGTGCCAGAAGCAGTTCCACGCCACGCCGGCGCACGTCTACCAGAACTACCAGGCGATGGTGCGGCTGGCGGTGAAGCTGCGCTTCCAGATCGGCATCGCGCACCGCATCACCGAGGTGAACGGCACGACGGCCATTCCCTCGGCGCGCGAGACCCTGGGCCATCTCGCGGCCGAGGTCGGCATGGTCGATGCGCTGGTGGCTGCGATGGAAGTGAAGGGGACACGGTACGGAAGCTACTTCGTGCCCGACCGCCACACGCTCTATGCCGCGGTAACCCTGACCCAGAAGCTCTATGGCAAGGTGCTCGACACGCTGCGCGAGCTGGCGGGCGGCGGCATGATCATGCTGCCCTCGTCGGTCGACGACTTCGGCAATCCCGAAGTCGCGGCCCTGATCGGCAAGACGCAGCAGTCGCCCGCCGCGAGCGCTGTCGAGAAGGTGAAGTTCTACAAGCTCGCCTGGGACGCCGTGGGCTCGGAGTTCGCCTCGCGTCACGCGCAATACGAGATGTTCTATTCGGGTGCGAGCTTCGTCACGACCGGCCACTCCTATCGGACCTACGACTGGGCGGCGGCGGCGAAGCTGCTCGACACGATCCTGGGGAGTTACACCCTTCCTGCTTGAGGTTCCCGAACAACGGCGCGGGCGTTGTCGCGACAACTTCCTCGCATTCTGGTAAGTCAGAACCATGAACGTCTCGGCTCTAAAGAAGGCCGCGCAGCAGGCGGTAGATGCGGCGGCGGCCACCCTGTTCGACATCAGTAACAAGATGCATGCGGACGTCGAACTGTCGTTCGAGGAAGTGAAGGCGCAGGCGTGGCAATGCGCGGCACTCAAGGCCGCGGGCTTCGCGGTCGAGGAGGGGCTGGGGTCGCTGAAGACCGCGTTCCGCGCCACGATGAGCTCCGGCAAGCCCGGACCGCGCGTAGCCTTCCTGTGCGAGTACGACGGGCTGCCGGTCTACGGGCAGAGCTGCGGCCACAACGTCGTGGCGGCAGCGGGCGTTGGCGCGGCCATCGGGCTGGCGAAGATCATCAAGGAGATCGGCGGCGAAGTGATCGCGCTCGGCACGCCCGGCGAAGAGGGCGGCGGCGGCAAGAACATCATGCATCGCGAAGGCTTCTTCGAGGGCATCGATGCGATGATGCTGGTCTATCCCGGCATGGACAACATCGCACACTCGCGCACCGTGGGCGCCACGCGCGTGCAGGTCGAGTACTTCGGCAAGGCAGCGCATGCGGCAGCGCGGCCGGAACTCGGCATCAATGCACTCGACGCGCTGCTGCTGGCGTTCAACGGAATCAGTGCGCTGCGCCAGCAACTGCCCTCGGATGTGCGCGTGCACAGCATCATCACCAAGGGTGGAACCTTGCCGCAGGTCGTGCCGGATCACACTGCGGCCATGATTACCGTGCGCGCCAACGACGCCGAGACGCTCGCGAAGGTGATTCCGCGCATCGACGCCTGCCTCACCGGCGCGGCCCAGATGACCGGCGCGCGCCTCGAACGCACATGGCCCGAGAAGCCCGGCCGCGAGTTGCTCAGCAACTTCGCCCTGGCGCAGCGTTTCGATCACAACCTGCAGGCACTCGGTCGAGTGACCCGGCCGCGCGACGAACTGTCGGGTGCCTGGTCGGGCGATACAGGCAACGTGAGCTGGTTCGTGCCGACCATCCAGCCGCAGATAGCGATGACGGCGCGCGATGTGCCGCCGCACAGCCACGAATTCCATGCCGCCTCGATCGGACTTGCGGCGGAAGCCTGCATCCTGGATTCCGCCAAGGCGATGGCGATGACCGCCATCGACCTGATCTGCGATGAGGCTTTCGCGCGCGAAGCGAAGGCGGAGTTCGCCGCGACGAGCGTTATGCCGCCTGCACGAGGCTGAGCGTCGCGCCTTTACCGCGCACTTCAGCTTCCTCGAATTCTGCCGCGGCAATAGCGCGGCTGAGGGCGGCATGCAGCTCCTTGGCCGTCTCAAGCGTCAACTCGACTGCGGCTCGCGCACCGGGATCGAGACGAGTGTTGATGAAGTCGAGTGTGATCACGTCGCCCAATGGCGCATGGCGGGCATGGTCATAGGCCACCACGGTTTGCGACAGCGGAAACCATTGGTCGCCGCGCTTGGCCATGCCTTCGGCGCGGGCGATCTCGACGATCGATGTGCACATGGGTCGGCCCCTACTTCGCCAGATGCTTGCCGAAGAAGGCAAACACCTTGCTCCAGCCGTCCATCGCCTGCTCGGGCCGGTACAGCGGCCGGTGCCAATAGAAGAAGCCATGGCCGGCGCCGTCGTAGCGGTGGAAGTCGTAGGTCTTGCCCAGCTTCTTGAGCTCGGCCTCGTGCTGGTTCACCTGCTCGGGGCTGGGCGCGCGGTCATCGTTGCCGAACAGGCCGAGCAGCGGGCAGGAGAGATCCTTCGTCATGTCGATCGGCGCGACCGGCGTCTTGGCGTTGAGCTCTTCCTTACCCATCACCACGCGGCCGCCCCACAGGTCGACGACCGCATCGACGTCCTTTTTCTGGCAGGCATAAATGACGGCGTGCCGGCCGCCCGAGCAGGAGCCGAACAGCCCGACCTTGCCGTTGTGTCCGGGTTGCGCGCGCATCCACTTCACGGCGGCCGCCGTGTCGCCCACCATCTGGGAATCGGCAATGCCGCCGTCGGCGCGCACCTTGGCCGCGACGTCGTCCGGGTTGCCGTCACTGCCGCCGCCTTCGCGCTGGTAGAGGTTGGCGCAGATCGCCATGTAGCCGTGATGCGCGAACCGCCGCGTCGTCTCGATGTAGAGTTCGCTCCAGCCCGGCAGATGATGGATCAGCACGACGCCCGGAAAGGGACCCTTGCCCTCGGGCTTGGCCACGTAGGCGGTGATGGGCGTTCCCTTGTCGCCCGTGATGGTCACGTTCTCGCAGGTCATGCCTCTATAAAATGACATTGGTGCTTCCTTCCGGGCGCAGGTTGCGATGAAGAGCCAGTATGGCAGGGAGGGATTTCGGCCGCTAGGATCGCTTCACATTCGCGTTCGTAAAGGTTGGTGTCGACATGATGACTTTGATGACGGGCATTCTGGGACTCGGCCATCATCTTGGCGGCTGGCGGCATCGCGATTCCTGGCCCGACACGGTGATGAACATCGAGCATGCGATCTGGATCGCCAAGGAAGCCGAGCGCGGCAAGTTCGATCTTGTGTTCATCGCCGACGGCAACGCCGTACGGCAGATGGACAAGCCCGCCCTGTTCGCGGCCAACAGCCCTTCCGACCGGCCGGCGGTGTTCGAGCCGGTGACGATGCTGTCGGCGGTGGCGATGTTCACCAAGCATATCGGCCTGCTCGCAACGGCCACGACGACCTACGAAGAGCCCTATCTTCTCGCGCGCAAGTTCGCGTCGCTCGATCATCTCAGCAAGGGCCGGGCCTGCTGGAATATCGTGACGACGTCGTTCCCCGGTGACTCGGTAAACTTCGGCAAGGCCGAACATGCACCGCGCCCCGACCGCTACGAACGTGCCGAGGAATTCGTCGAGGTCTGCAAGGGCCTGTGGGACAGCTGGGATGCCGGCGCCTTCATCGAGGATCGCGCAACGGGCCGCTATCTCGATCCGACCAAGGTGCGTACGCTCAACCACGTCGGCAAGCACTTCTCCGTGCAGGGGCCACTCAACGTGGCGCGCTGTCCGCAGGGCTACCCGGTCATGTTCATGGCGGGCCAGTCCGAGCTCGGCCGCGAATTTGCGGCCAAGTCCGCCGATTGCCTGTTCTCCGTCACCGACACGATCGAGGCGGGCAAGGCGCTCTATGTCGATGTGAAGGGCCGGCTCGCGAAGTACGGCCGCACGCCCGATCAGCTCCGCATCATGCCGGGTTGCTCCGTCTATGTCGGCCGTACCGCCGCCGAGGCCGACGAGCTTTACCAGGAGCTTCAGTCGCTGATCTCGCCGGAGCTGGGCGTGCCCTATCTCTCGAAGATGGTGAACGAGAAGCTCGACCATCTGCCGCTCGACGGGCCGATGCCCGACCTCTCGACCGAGGTCAACGCGATCTCGAGCTTCCGCAAATCGATCTCGGCGATGGCGCAGCGCGACAAGCTCACGATCCGCCAGACCTACGAGCGCGTGCTGCCGTCGATGGGCCACATCGTTTTCAAGGGCTCGCCCACCCAGGTCGCGGACGAGATGGAGGCCTGGTACACGGGCAAGGCGTGCGATGGCTTCAACGTGCTGGTGCCGGTCCTGCCGCGCGGGCTGACGGAATTCGTCGATCTCGTCATTCCCGAACTGCAGAAGCGCGGCCTGTTCAAGAAAGAGTATAGTGGTCGCAATCTGCGCGAAGGCATGGGCTTGCCTGTGCCGAAGAATCCATACTTTGCCCGCGCGTCTTGAGGGGGAATCAATCGTGATCACACGACGGCTTGTCTTGATGGGCAGCGTGCTGCTGATGCCGGCGGTGGCGCGGGCTGCAGACTGGCCGGAGCGTACGGTTCGCATGATCGTGCCTTTCGGCGCGGGTGCTGGTGCAGATACCGTCGGGCGCACTTTCGCCGAAGAACTTGCCAAGGCACTCGGTCAACCCGTGGTCGTCGACAACAAGGGCGGGGCGGGCGGTCTCATGGGGACGGCAGAGGGCGCCCGCGCCGCTGCCGACGGTTACACGCTGCTGCTGACCTCGCAGGGCACCACGGTCTTCAACTTGGGTCTCTATGCGTCGCCGGGCTACGATCCGCTCAAGGACCTCAGGCCCATCGTCACCACAGGCATCCTCACCAACGTACTGGTCGTCTCGTCAGCCAACCCGGCCAAGACCGTCGCCGATCTGATTGCCCAGGCGCGCGCCAAGCCGGGCGACCTCACCTACGGTTCGAGCGGTGTCGGCACCAGTGCCCACATGTCGGGCGTGATCCTGGAGCAGCGCACGGGCGTGAGTCTCCAGCACGTGCCCTACCGCGCCGCACCGGCGGCAGTCCTCGCAGTGGTCAATGGTGAGGTGACGATGGGCTCCTTCAATGCGCCGACGGTGTTGGGACAAATCAATGCCGGGAAACTCAAGGCGCTCGCTGTCACGACCAAGGTCCGCTCGGTCATGCTGCCCGACGTGCCGACCATGGAAGAGGCGGGCGTTCCCAATTACGAGGTCGCCACCTGGCTGGGCTTTGCCCTGCCGGCCAATTCACCCGCCGCGATCGTCACGCGCCTCAATGCCGAGCTGAACCGTATCGGGCAGAGCCCGCAGGTGAAGGAGAAGCTGCTGGCCCAGGGCTTCGAGATCCTGGCGCCGAACTCTCCTGCAGCCGCCCGCAAGCTGATCGAGGACGATCAGGCGCTCTGGCTCCCGGTCATCAAGCAAGCGGGCATCAAGGCGGAGTAACGCTCTACTTCTTCGGCGACCAGCCATAGGCCTTGGCGCAGGCGCCGCCCATCAGCATCGTGCGTTCGCTGTCGCTCAGTGTCTTGGTCTCGAGGAACGGCTTCACCGCGTTCTCGTAGTTCACGACCGCGAAGGCGCGTGTCCAGTCGGTGCCCCACAGGCAGCGTTCGAAGCCCCAG
>CAIMEE010000301.1 GCA_903839865.1 Enhydrobacter aerosaccus
AGGCGGTTGGCACCGAGTAGTCGGTGCCGCGATAGCGCACCAGAGATAATGAACTGACCCGGCCAGCCTGCTTCTCGCAGGCGTCATAGGGCGTCGGGGGCAGATCGTGGAACGCCGCCAGGTCCCGCGCCATCCGCTCCCCGATCGTCTCGTCGTGACCGCGCAGCCGGTCCTCGAGACGACGGCGGCACGCTGTCAGCAGATCCTCGTTGAGCGCGTCAAAGCTGGCGGCATGCGGCAACGGCACCAGGTAGTTCCGCCGGATAAGCCCGACCAGACCCTCGACCTTGCCTTTGTCGTTGCCCTTGCCTGGCCGACCGAACCGGTCGGCGAACAGGTAGTGCGACTGCAGTTCGCTGAACACGCGGGTTCGCTGGCGGCGGCCATCTCCCAGGATCCGCGCCACCGCGATCCGCGTGTTGTCGTACAGGATCGACTGCGGCACCTTGCCGAAGAAGTCGAACGCCGCAACGTGGCCGGCGCAAAACGCCTCCGTCGTCTCCGCCGGATAGGCCTGCACGAAGCCGGCATCACTGTGCGCCAGGTCCATCGCGAAGAAGTGGATCTTCCGTTCCACTCCGCCGATCACCGCCACAGCCTCACCGAAGTCGGCCTGAGCATGACCGGGATCGTGCCGCAGCGGCACGAACATCTCGCGCTGCCGCTGACGCCGCCCCAACACGTAATCCTTCACGATCGTCAGGCCGCCGCCATAACCGTGCTCGGCGCGCAGGCGCTCGAAGATCCGCTTCGACGTATGCCGCTGCTTCGCCGGACGGCTCTTATCATCCTCCAGGATCTGATCGATGATACCGACGAACGGGTCCAGCTTCGGCCGTGCCGGCGGGTGGCTCCGCCGGTACCCGGGCGGAACCGAGAAGGCCAGCATCTTCGCTACCGTCCGAGGATCCAGCCCGAACCGCCTGGTCTGCTCCCCTGAATTGATACCAATTTGAAAGTTAGAGTTTCGGCTATTTTAAGCTTCGAAGGAGCGAGAAATGGCACGGAAGGACTACACGCCTGAGCAGGCGATCGGGATGCTGCGTGAAGCCGAGGTACGGCTGAGCCAGGGAGAGAAGATCGGCAAGATCTGTCGCGGTCTTGGGATTTCGGAGCAGAGTTACTATCGATGGCGTCGGCTGTACGGCGGGCTGAAGGTCGATCAGGCGCGGCGCCTGAAGGATCTCGAGCGGGAGAACCAGCGCCTGAAGAAGGCGATCTCTGAGCTGACGCTGGACAAGCTGATTTTGAAAGAAGCCCTGGAGGGAAAATATTAAGCCCTTCCCGCAAGCGAGCGTGCGTTGAGCACGTGCGCTCGCGACTGGCGGTCTCGGAGCGTCGCACGTGTGTGGTTGTCGGTCAGCCAAGGGCGACGCAGCGTCGTCGTCCGCAGGTTCGCGATGATGAAGCTGCTCTGACGTCGGCGATCGAGCGGCTGGCCACGCAGTACGGACGCTACGGCTATCGACGGATCCGCCGACTGCTGGTCGACGAAGGCTGGCGGGTGAACGTGAAGCGCGTGTGGCGGATCTGGCGACGGGAAGGGCTTAAAGTGCCGCAGAAGCAACCTAAACGGGGCCGTCTATGGCTCAACGATGGATCGTGTGTGCGGCTGCGGCCTGAGCGAGCCAATCACGTCTGGTCGTACGACTTCGTGCAGGATCGGACCGAGGATGGGCGGACGTTCCGGATGCTGTGCGTGATCGATGAGTACACCCGTCGCTGCCTGGCCATCGTGGTGGCGCGACGGCTGCGGTCCGACGATGTGCTGCAGTGCCTGACCGACCTGTTCGTCGAGCATGGGCCACCGGAGCATGTACGGTCGGACAACGGACCGGAGTTCGCCGCCAAGGCGGTCCGGCATTGGCTCGGCAGGGTTGGCGTGAAGACCCTGTTCATCGAGCCGGGTCGTCCCTGGGAGACCGGCTATTGCGAGAGCTTCAACTCGAAGCTCCGAGACGAGCTGCTCAATGGTGAGATCTTCACGACGCTTAGGGAGGCCGAGGTGCTGATCGAAAACTGGCGACGGCACTACAACGCCGTCAGGCCGCACTCGTCGCTCGGATACCGCCCGCCGGCGCCGGAAGCCATCTTGCCGCCAGCCCGTGGCCTGCCCTACGCTACGCTCCGGTCAGCCCACGGGCTGGCCAAAGCGGCCGGACTGTGACTCACGGACTGGTATCGCTGCAGGGGGCAGGCCACTTCGTGCCCTTGTCATTGCAATAGCAATTGCGTTGGCCCTTCCGGCTGCTGCAAATGCCGCCGATCCTCTGAATGAAGGTGAAGCTGCAGTAGCGCGCGGAGAATTTGACACCGCGTTTCGCATCTTCCGTCCGTTGGCTGACGCCGGCGACGCCGGCGCCCAAACATCTTTACTCCGGCGTTGACACCACCATTTCATTTGTCGCACAGGTAGTCGTCCAGGAGGCCCAAGTCGCCGCCACCGCTGTCACCTTGACGACGGTGAACTGATAGCCGGCCTTGGCGCAGGACCGTCGACCTTTTTTTGCGGGATGTGACACCGACGTAATTCAAGTGAGGGGCCTGCCATGTCGATCGCGGATGCCGAGCGTTTTGCCGAGGATTTGAAGAGCGACAAGAAATTCCAGGCGGAGGCCACGACGAAGGTGGCGGGCATCGCTTCCATGGTCGAACTGGGCCGCAGCCGCGGCTACAATTTTACCGTCGACGAGCTGAAGCAGGTTGCCCGTTCGCGCAGCAAGCACCCCTTGACCGACCATCAGCTCGAACAGGTCGCGGGCGGACAAGGCGCGCCGCCAGACGCCGCCGCCGCGGTGGTCGTTAGCGTCCAGTCCACGGCAGCGGTTATCGCCACCAACGTGGGGGGAGACACCGCGATCGTGCAAGCGGTCGTTGTCACGATCGCGGCCTGACAAGCAAGCTTGAGCCGAGTTCCATACATTCCAGCATTTCCGAAGGAGGAGTGAACCATGTCGATCAAGGATGCCGAACGTTTCGCCAACGATCTGAAGACCAACAAGGAATTGATGGCCCAAGTGAAGCCGATGGCCACTGGCTTGGCGTCGATCGTCGCGATCGGCAAGAAGCATGGCTACGACTTTACCGTCGATGAAGCCAAGCAGTACATCCGGCAGCGCAGCCCGCGCCCGCTGAGTGATGCCCAGATGGAACGCGTCGCCGGCGGCGCGAGTGCCGTGCAGACGGCGGCCGTGGCAACGACGGCGGTCGAGGCCGCCGAGGTCGCGACGACCGCCGTGCAGGTTGCCGAGGCCGCGGCCGACGTCGCCGCAGCTGCGGAAGCCGTGGTGGTCGTCGCTGCCGTCCTGATCTGACCGATTGATCCGACACCGAAATGACGAGCAGGGCCGGCTTCGGCCGTGCCTGCTCGCCCTGCCGCCGTCTGCTGGCCGTCGCCGACGCCCAGCCACCGGCCCGGCCTAGCGCAAGGAATGCCATGACACCGTCCGCAGCAGCGCGTCACTATCGCGACATCTTCGACAAGCGATCGCCAGAGCAGCTACGGACGCTGGCCCACATCAAGCGGTTCATGGAACGCC
>CAIMEE010000302.1 GCA_903839865.1 Enhydrobacter aerosaccus
CTCGGGCACTCCTCGATCAGCGGCGCCACCATTCTCTCGATCGCGGTGAGGGTGGCGCGGCGGTCGGGATCGGCCGCGACCCCGGGATCGGCCAGCTCTTCGCGGATCGCGTCGAGGTGGCGGGTCGCCACGCGGAGCGCATCGCCACAGGTGACCATGCCGCCCTTGGCGCCCAGCAGCTCGGCGATGGCTTCGAGCGAGAAGCCCATGTTGCGGGCGCGGCGGATGAACTTCAGGCGCTGGAGGTGATCGCGGTGGTAGCCGCGGCGGGCGCTGCGTCCCGCGATCCGTCGCGGCGGCGGCAGGAGCCCTGCCTCATGATAACACTGGATGGACTCGACATCGACGCCGGACGCAATCGCAAGTCCCGCAATCGTGGCGAGGGCAGGAGCTGGCATGGCACGGGCTCGCCTTCGACGACACAATTTATGCGCCTCCCGGACCGGGAGGCTGAGTAAAGCCTATCAGAGCGGCATTCCGAGTGGGAACTTTTTTTCCCTATCGCGCGTTCTTGGGGTTAGTGCGGAGGCATGAGGTGCGACTGGGCTGGAACGAGATCGAACTTCTGAAGGCGTTGGCGCGTGACCAATCTCCGACGGTCTCCTCGTCCCAGCGCCTGCGGCTCGAATTGTTGGGTCTTGTCGTCGACTCCGCGCGGGGCCTGATGCTGACGCCGGCGGGACGCGCCGCGGCGCGGGATGCGAGGCCGACCGCCCACGAGCAATTCGAGAGGCCCGATCGTCCGCTCGATGCCGCAGGCCGCAAGCGCATGCTCGACCGGGTAGTTCCCACAACTTGGTGAGCGATTTTGCTCACCCGCGGCGGGTCTTGCTTAAGGCCGCGTCGGGGCGGACACATATGCGATGAAATCACCGTCCGCCCAAGGCGCGCCGCCCGACGCGGGTTTGTGCGGCGACGAGCGTTTTCGGCTGCTGGTCGATGCCGTCACCGACTACGCCATCTACATGCTCGACGTGAACGGCAATGTGGTGAGCTGGAACGCCGGTGCCGAGCGCTTCAAGGGCTACACTGCGTCAGAGATCATCGGCAGCCACTTCTCGCAGTTCCACACGGCGGAGGATCTCGAGCGCGGCAGTCCCGTGTTGTCGCTCAAGATATCGGCGGAGAAGGGCAAGTTCGAATCCGAGGGTTGGCGGGTATGCAAGGATGGCACGCGCTTCTGGGCGCACGTCATCATCGATCCGATCCGCGATCCTTCAGGCGAACTGCTGGGCTTCGCCCAGATCACGCGTGACCTGTCCGAGAGGAAGCAGGCCGAGCAGTCGCTGTACCTCAGCCAGGAAGAGCTGCGGCTGCTCGTGCAGAGCGTGACAGACTACGCCATCTACATGATCGATCCAGAGGGCCATGTGGCGAGCTGGAACGCGGGTGCGGAACGCATCAAGGGCTATGCGGCCGAGGAGATCATCGGCCGGCACTTCTCCGACTTCTATACCGCCGCCGATCGCGATGCCGGCGAGCCGCAGCGCGCGCTCGCAACCGCGCTGGAGCAGGGCCGCTACGAGAAGGAAGGCCAGCGTGTGCGCAAGGACGGCTCGATCTTCTGGGCCAATGTCGTGATCGATCCGATCCGGAACACGGATGGCCGCGTGATGGGCTTCGCCAAGATCACGCGCGACATTAGCGAGCGGCGGCAGGCGGAGAAGAACCTCGAGCAGGCGCGCGAGGCGCTCTTCCAGGCGCAGAAGATGGATGCGATCGGCCAGCTCACCGGCGGCATCGCGCACGACTTCAACAATCTGCTGACGGTGATCATGGGCGGCCTCGAACTCATCCAGAAGCGGGTGGGAGACGACCCGAGGATCAACGCCCTGATCGAGAACGCCATGCACGGCGCCCGGCGCGGCGCCACGCTGACGCAGCGCATGCTGGCCTTCGCGCGCCAGCAGGAACTGAAATCCGAGGTCATCGAACTGCCGGCGCTTGTGCGTGGCATGCTCGACCTGCTCGACCGCTCGCTCGGCACCTCTGTGCTGCTGACCACGCGTCTGCCGGCCACGACCGCGCCTGTCCTGGCCGACCGCAATCAGCTCGAGATGGCGCTGCTCAACCTCGCGGTGAATGCGCGCGACGCCATGCCCCTGGGCGGCCTGCTCACGCTTGTGCTGCGCGAGCAGCAGCTCGACGATCCGAATGCGCTCAAGCTGGCTCCCGGCCGCTACGCCGTGCTGTCGGTGATCGACCAGGGCGAGGGCATGGACGCTGAAACCTTGCGCCGCGCGCTGGAGCCGTTCTTCACTACCAAGGGTGTCGGCAAGGGCACCGGCCTCGGCCTGTCCATGGTGCATGGGCTGGCGCAGCAACTGGGTGGCCTGCTCGATCTCAAGAGCGTGCCTGGGGAAGGCACCACCGCCGATCTCTGGATCCCGCTCTACCAGGGCACCGGCCCCGTGATGGCCGCGATGCCCGCGCAACTGCCGGCCGACGCCCGGCGGCCCAAGCTTGCGATCCTGGCGGTCGACGACGACGCGCTGGTTCTGCTCAACACCGTCGACATGCTGGAAGACCTGGGTGACGATGTGACCCGGGCCTTCTCCGGCGCCGAGGCGCTCGCGATCCTGGAGAGCGACCAGCCGTTCGACCTGATGATCACCGATCACGGCATGCCCGGCATGAGCGGCAGCGAACTGATCGAGCAGGCGCGCCTGCTGCGGCCGAGGCTGCGGATCGTGCTGGCGACCGGCTATGCCGAACTTCCTCCGGGGGCGCCGTCCGTGCCGCGTCTGGCCAAGCCCTACACCCAGGCCCAGCTCGACGCCTCGGTGACCGAGGTCATGAAGATGCCGGTGACGGTGGCGTAGCCTCGGCTTCGCTTCCGGAAAGCGGCGACGCCAAAAAAGACGCGCTCAATGCGAGTGCGTTGCCGTACGCCCGCTGATTGCGAGGCGGTGGCAACCTTGGCTCTCGGCGTTCCGTTGACTGTGACGGCCCTACCCCCGGGCTGCACACAGAATTGGATGACCGCCGTGAAGAACGTCGTTCTCATTGTCGAGGACGAAGCCATTGTGCGTCTCGTAGCGGCCTCGATGCTGCAGGACGCCGGCTTCGACACACTCGAAGCGGACACCGCCGAGCATGCGCTCCACCTGCTGGAGGAGCACGACGAGGTGCGCGTGCTGTTCTCCGACGTCCAGCTTCCCGGCGAGATGGACGGGCTGGGACTCGCGCGTACGGTCCACGACCGCTGGCCCGACATCGGCTTGGTGCTGACCTCGGGCGGCCGCGACATCCGGAAGGCGCAGATCCCCGACGACGGCAGCTTCCTGCCCAAGCCCTACGACTGCGACGACATGGTCGAGGCGGTTCGCGAGCAGTGCGCGCACGTCCAGCCTTTGCTCCTGTAGGTCGTTCGCCGCTAGAATGCGGGCATGCGTGTCATCCTCATCACCGGTGCCTCCTCCGGCATCGGCGCCGCCACCGCCCGCGCCCTGGCCGCCCCTCACACCACTCTCGTCCTCCACGCCCGCAAGAACCGCAGCGGCCTCGAGAAAGTGGCCACTGAAGCCAAGGCCGCGGGCGCCGAAACGCTGATCGTCGAGGGTGACCTCTCTGTCGCCGGCATAGGGGGGCGCCTTGTCGAGGAGACGACTACGACATTCGGCCGCCTCGACGTGGTCGTGAGCAACGCAGGCTTCGCCGACCGTCGCCCGATTGGCGAGGTCGATCGCCCGGCCTTGGATGCGAGCCTCGCCGCGATGACCGCGGCCTTCTTCGATCTCGCAACCGCGTCCAAGCCCTGGCTGATCAAGGCCGGCGCCAGCGGTCGGATGATCGGCGTATCATCCTTCGTGGCGCATGCGTTCGGGCGAGGGATCATGACGTTTCCGGTGTCGGCCGCCGCCAAGGCCGGGCTCGAGGCGCTGGCGCGCGCGCTGGCGGTCGATCTCGCGCCGTCCGGCGCCACCGTGAACTGCGTGGCGCCGGGCTTCACCGAGAAGGACGCGGGCGCCCATGTCGCCGCCCCGCGCGAGGCCATGGAGAAGATCGCCGCTGGAATCCCTATGCGCCGCTACGGGACGACAGCAGAAGTGGCTGCCCTGATTGCGTTCCTGGCGTCGCCGGCCGCGGGCTACATTACCGGCCAGACCATCCACGTAAACGGCGGCGTGACGCTCTAGAGTCCGGTGAGTTGGAGGCTGAGTGCCTTCAGCTTGGCGCGGGCGGCCGCGTCATAGGCCTGCGGGTCCGCCTTGGTCTCGCGCAGCACGTTGAAATAGAGACCACTCCTCCCCTCGAGTGCGGGCGACGCCGCCAGCTGCATGATCGCTTCGGCGCCGGTCTCCACCGTGCTGATGGGCGTCGTGCCGGATTGGCGCACCATCGTGGTGTTCATGTAGGTCGACGGATGCAGCGTGTTGGCGATCACACCGCTGCCTTTCAGCTCGTTCGCGAGATCGACCGTGAACAGCACCTGCGCCAGCTTGCTGTGCCGGTAGGCGTCGGTGCCGTTGTAGTTCTTCGTCAGCATGATGTCGTCGAAGTCGAGCGCCTTCTGGCCGGCCGAGGCCACGTTCACGATGCGCGACGGGGCGGCGGCCTTAAGCAACGGCATCAACAGATGGGTGAGCAGGAAGCCCGAAAGATAGTTCACCGCGAAGCGCAGCTCATGCCCGTCGGCGCTCACCTGCCGGCCGGGCTTGTCGCCGGTCGAGCCGATGCCGGCGTTGTTGATCAGCAGCTCTAGCTTCGGGGTCTGGGATTTCACCATCTCGGCGAGCGAGCGCACTTCGGCCAGCGACGCGAGATCGGCCCGCAGGAACGTGGCCTTGCCGCCCGCCGCCTCGATCTCGCGCACCAGGCTTTCGCCCCGCTCGCGGTTGCGGCCGTGCACAAGCATGCGGAATCCTTTTTCCGCGAGCTGTTTAGCGACGAGGCGGCCCACGCCGTCGGTCGCGCCGGTGATCAGAGCTGTCTGCATCAAACAATCGATCGCGCGAGAGCCACGACGTCGACGCCCTTGGCGTCGATGCCGAACCACTCGAGATAGAGCGGTACCTGGTGGTCGAGCATGTGGCGGCCGTGATGGATGCGCCGGCTGTGCGTGCGGGCACGCTGCAGCAGCGGCGTCTCGACCGGGCTCATGATGACCTCGGCCACGACGACGTCGGGGTCGAGCTGCATCGGATCGAAGGACATCGGATCGCCGGCCTTGAGGCCGAGCGGCGTCGCGTTGATCGCGTAGTGGATGCCCTTGGGCGGCGAATCGACCGATGCCGTCGGCACGTTCGGGTAGTGCTTCGACAGGCGCTTGAGCGCCGCATCGGCGCGCGCGTCGTTGAGTTCGGTGACCAGCAGGCGCCCGACGCCCGCCTCGCACAGGGAGGCTGCAATGGCGCCGCCCGCGCCACCCAGACCGACCAGCCAGACGCTGGCGCCCTTCACCTTGTTGCCGAATGCCTCGAGCCCCAGCACGAAACCGGTGCCGTCGACGATGTCGCCGGACAGCACGCCGTCCTTGTCGCGTCGCACGAGGTTGACACTGCCCGAGGCCTGGGCGCGCCGGGTGGTGCGGCCGAGAAGCGGCAGGATGCCGGTCTTGTGCGGGATGGTGACGGTGAAGCCGCCCAGGTTGCGCATCTTGCCCAGCGCATCGAGCATCAGCGGCAGTAGGTCGGCGCCGCCCTCGAACGGCAGCCAAACCGCGTTCGCGCCGACGGCGGCGAAGACCTGGCTCATGACCGCGGTCGCGCGCAGCTGGCGGATTGGATCGCCGATCGTGCCGTAGAGGCGCGTGGCGCCATTGACAGCGAAGTGGCCGGTGAAGAGAGGAGGCGAGGCCGGTTCCATGGGTTCCCTTCAAAGAAAACGGCGGGACTTTGCAGCCCCGCCGTCGATTTTGGCTAGAAGCCTGCGTGAAGGCTAGAGGTGCTTCAGCACGTTCTCGGCAGCCGACACCTCGAAGGCGCCGGGCTTCTCGACGAACAGCTGGTCGACCTTGCCGTCCTTGACGATCATGGCGTAGCGCTGGCTGCGCACGCCCATGCCGTTCTTGGTCAGGTCCATCGACAGGCCCATGGCGTTGGTGAATTCGGCGGCGCCGTCGCCCAGCATCATCACCTTGTCGCCCGACTTCTGATCCTTGCCCCAGGCGCCCATGACGAAGGCGTCGTTGACGGAGATGCAGGCAATGGTGTCGACACCCTTCGCCTTGAACTTGTCTGCTTCGGCCACGAACCCGGGCACGTGTTTTGCTGAACAAGTGGGAGTGAACGCTCCGGGGAGCGCGAAGACGACAACCTTCTTACCGGGAGCGAAAAGCTCTTCGGTGGTCACCGCTTTGGGGCCTTCCGGCCCCATCGTTCGCAGCGTGGCGCTAGGCACCTTATCGCCGACTTTGATCATTCTTCCACCTCTGGCTATTGGACCGGCGGACCCTAGGACGCAGCCCGCTTTTTGTCCATCCAGCCAAGGTTACAGACCCCGGCCCTTGATCTTTGACCGGACAATCCCCATGGATTTAGGTGATCATGAATAAGATGCCCGGGCACAGCTCCCCTGCCGCCAACCTTGTCGGCCGCTTCCTGGTTGCAGCGCCGTCCATGCCGGACGAGCGCTTCCAGAAGAGCGTCGTCTTTATCTGCAAACACGACGACGAAGGCGCGCTGGGTATCATCGTGAACAACAAGGTAGACGACCTGCCGCTGGGTCAGGTCTACAAGCAGCTCGGCATCGAGGTGCCGGCGCCGACTGCCGAGACGCCGGTGCTGTTCGGCGGCCCGGTCGAGACCTCGCGCGGCCTCGTCCTGCATTCGGCCGACTACAAGCGCGACGAGACCCTGGTCATCGAGGGCGGCATGGCGCTTACGGCCTCGCTCGAGATCCTGAAGGATATGGCGGGCGGCAGCGGCCCCAAGCATGCCTGGTTGGCGCTCGGCCATTCGGGCTGGTCGCCGGGCCAGCTCGACCGCGAGATGCAGGACAATGCCTGGCTGGTGGTCGATGCCGACTCAGCCCTCGTGTTCGATCCCGACTTCGAGGCCAAGTGGCAGCGCGCCCTCGATCGGCTGGGCGGCAAAGGCAGCCCCGGCGGCCGCTTCAATCTGGCGTCCTACTCGCACCAGACGGGCCGCGCCTAAGCGCATTAACAATGCGGCATACCACCTTTGCGGGTGGGACCCTGTACATTAACAGGCGTGCGGGATTATTCGGAAAAACGTCATCGCGAGCCTCCCTTCGCGCTGGCGAGCGTACCCGGGACGCTGCCGCTTCCTCCCCAACCCCATTCCGAAGCGGTGGCGTCCCGAACTACTCGGCAGCGGCCTTGGCCGAGGCCGGCGCGCGATAGGCGGCGAGAAGCGAGGCTTCCCGCTCCTTGGCAGCCTTCACGTTCTTTTCCTTGATGTGGCCGAAGCCGCGCATGGTCTCCGGCACCGCCGCGATCTGCACCGCCATCGCGTGGTTGTTCTGGTCGAGCGTGGCGAGAACGCTGTCGATCGTGGCCTCATACTCGCCGATCAGGCGGCGTTCCATCTTGCGCTCCTCGGTGTAGCCGAAGAGATCGAGCTTCGTGCCGCGCAGCTTCTTCAGCGCGGCAAGGAAGCGGAACATCGGCAGAACCCAGCTGCCGAACTCGCGCTTCTTCAGATGCCCGGTTTCCGGATCGCGATCGGAGAACAGCGGCGGCGCGAGATGGAACGAGAGCTTGTAGTCGCCCTCGAACTGGGTGCCGAGCTTCTTCAGGAAATCGCCGTCGGTGTAGAGACGCGCGACTTCGTACTCGTCCTTGTAGGCCATCAGCTTGTAGAGCGATTTGGCGACGGCTTCGGCGAGGCCCGAGCGACCGGGCGCACGGCTCTTCTCGACGGTGGCCACGCGATCGACGAAGGCCTGGTAGCGGGCGGCATAGGCCTTGTCCTGATAGGCAGTCAGCAGCTCGACGCGCTTGGACACGATGTCCTTGAGCGTGCGCGCGACCGGCTTCTCGATCCGCAAGGTCGGCTTGGCGGCTGCCTGTACGGTGGCGAGATTGTGCGCGGCGAGGCGGCCCCAGGCGAAGGTGCGCTTCGAAGTCTCGACGGCTACGCCGTTCAGCTCGATGGCGCGGTCGATCGCCTCGAACGACAGCGGCACGAGGCCCTTCTGCCAGGCGTAGCCCAGCATGAAAAGGTTGGTGGCGATCGAGTCGCCCAGGATTGCCGTCGCAAGGCCCGTGCCGTCGATGAAGGTGGTGGCCTCCTCGGTAGCGGCGTCGCGGATCGACTTCATCATCGCCTCGGCGCCGAGATCCATGTCGCCGTTCATCACGAACGCGGCCACCGGCTGCATGTAGCCGTTGATCACCGCCTTGGTGATGCCGGGCTCGATGCGTGACAGCGCGGCAGGTGCCGCCGCCACGACCATGTCGCAGCCGAGTACGAGGTTGGCCCCGCCGGCCGCGATGCGCACGGCGTGGAGGTCTTCTGGCTTCGGAGCGAGCCGGATGTGGCTCATCACTGCGCCGTTCTTTTGCGCCAGGCCCGTGAAGTCGAGCACGGTGCAGCCCTTGCCCTCGAGATGCGCCGCCATGCCGATCAGGGCGCCAACGGTGATCACTCCGGTGCCGCCGATGCCGGTGACCAGGATGCCGTAGGCTTCGCTGAGAGGCCGCAATGTCGGCAGCGGCAGGTCGGCGAAGGGATCCTTCTCCACGACGGTGAGCTGCGGCCGCCTGGCCTTGGCGGGCGTGCCGCCGTGCACCGACACGAACGACGGGCAGAAGCCGTTCACGCAGGAGAAGTCCTTGTTGCAATTGGACTGGTCGATGGTGCGCTTGCGGCCGAGCTCGGTCTCGAGCGGCTTCACCGAGACGCAGTTGCTCTTGTCGGAGCAGTCGCCGCAGCCTTCGCAGACCGTGTCGTTGATGAAGACGCGCTTGGCAGGATCGGGGAAGGTGCCGCGCTTCCGGCGGCGGCGCTTCTCGGCGGCGCAGGTCTGGTCGTAGACGAGCACCGTGAGGCCCGGAATGTCGCGCAGTTCGCGCTGCACGGCATCGAGCTCGTCGCGATGGCGGATCGTGACGCCGTGCGCGAAGCCCGCGTTCATCGGATATTTGTCGGGCTCGTCGGTGACGACGATGATCTTCTTCGCGCCTTCCGCTTCGACCTGGCGCGTGATGTCGGGAACCGTGAGCGGGCCGTCGTGCGGCTGGCCGCCGGTCATGGCGACCGCGTCGTTGAACAGGATCTTGTAGGTGATGTTGACGCCGGCGGCGCCGGCTTGGCGGATCGCCATCAGGCCCGAGTGGTAATAGGTGCCGTCGCCCAGGTTCTGGAAGATGTGGTTGTCGCCGGAGAACGGCGCCTGGCCCACCCACGCCACGCCTTCACCGCCCATGTGGCTGATCAGCGACGTGCGCCGTTCGGGCATCCAGGTCGCCATGCCGTGACAACCGATGCCTGCCATCGCGCGGCTGCCTTCGGGCACGTTGGTCGAGGTGTTGTGCGGGCAGCCCGAGCAAAAGAACGGCGTGCGCGCGACTTTCGCGGGCGGCGCGTTCAGCAGTTTCTCCTTCGCTTCGAGGCGGGCCAGGCGCTGCTTGAGCTCGGGCGAGTCGCCGGTGTGCTTCATCAGCCGGTTGGCGATCACCATCGCGACGCCAGTCGGCGACAGCTCGCCCTCGCTCGGCAGGAGGATGCGGCCGGTCTCGTCGGTCTTGCCGATCACCATCGGGCGGCGGCTGGCCGGGGCGTTGTAGAGGATGCGGACCAACTGGTCCTCGAGGTTGGAGCGCTTCTCCTCGACCACGATCACTTCCTGCAGGCCTTCGGCGAAGCGCCGCGCACCCTCGACCTCCATCGGCCAGGTCATGCCGACCTTGTAGAGGCGGATGCCGAGCGCGCGTGCCTTGGCCTCGTCGATGCCGAGATCTTCCAGCGCCTGGCGCGTGTCGAGATAGGCCTTGCCCGTCGTCATGATGCCGATGCGCGCGTTGGGCGGATCGATCACCATCTTGTCGAAGCCATTGGCGCGCACGAAGGCCTGCACCGCGGCCATCTTCGGTCCATGCAGGCGGCGTTCCTGGTCCATCGGCGGATCGGGGTTGCGGATGCCGAGGCCGCCGGCCGGAATCTGGAAGTCGGTTGGCATGACAATCTTGATGCGCTCGGGATCAACCCACACTGATGCGCCCGACTCGACCGTCTCCGAAATGGCTTTGAAGCCGATCCAGCAACCGGAGTAACGCGACAGCGCGAATCCGAGAATGCCGAAGTCGAGATACTCCTGGACCGTCGCCGGATTCACGACCGGAATCATCGCCGCCGCGAATACCTGCTCGCTCTGATGCGGCAGGGTCGAGGACTGGCAACCATGATCGTCGCCGGCAAGCGCGATCACGCCACCATATTGCGAGGTGCCGGCGGCATTGCCGTGCTTCAGCACGTCCATCGAGCGATCGACGCCCGGGCCCTTGCCGTACCAGATCGAGAAAACGCCATCGACCTTGGCGCCGGGGAACAGGTTGGTCTGCTGGCTGCCCCACACCGATGTCGCCGCGAGATCCTCGTTGAGGCCGGGCTGGAAGTGGATGTTATTTTCCTTGAGGTAGCGCTTCGCGCCCCACAGCGCGTTGTCGTACATGCCGAGCGGCGAGCCGCGATAGCCGGAGATGAAGCCGCCGGTGTTGAGGCCTGCCGCCGCGTCGCGCTGCTTCTGCATCATCGGCAGCCGCACCAGCGCCTGGATGCCGGTGAGATAGACGCGGCCCTTGTCCAGGCGATAGCGGTCTTCGAGAGCATAGTCGCCGAAGACGAGAGGGACGGAGGTATCGGTGGTGCTCATGGCGAGGCCCTCCCAGGCCGGTGTGAACAGGCATTTATCGCTCGGACAATAGCCCGAATCGGCATCCTTTGGAGCGAATTTACGTTGTGCGCGCTACCAGCCTCAGGAGGGCGCCATGGAATACACAACCATACTGCTGCATTGCGATGCAGGCTCGAGCCTGGCCGGACGCGCCCAGGTGGCTGCCGACTTCGCGGGGCGGTTTGGGTCACATATCATCGGTCTGCATGTCCGCCCGCGCTTCGAAACGCCGATGTACACCGACGGCGCCGTGGCGATGGACAGCCTCTATGAGGCCTACGACAAGGAAGTGAAGTCGGAAGAAGCCGAGGCCCTCGCGGTTTTCAAGCCGGCGATGAGAGGCGACAAGCTGTTCAGCGAATGGCGCGTGGTCGGGGGCTATGTCGATGAAGCGGTGTCCCAGGCGGCCTTGGGCGCCGACCTCGTGATCCTGGGCCAGGCCGATCCGGACGATTCAGGGTCGGCCACGCCTACCGACCTGGCCGAGCAGGTGGCGTTGCGCAGCGGCCGGCCGGTGCTGGTGCTGCCGTATGTCGGTGCGCCGAAACCGCCGGGCGGCCGCGCGATGATCTGCTGGAACAACAGCCGCGAAGCCGCGCGCGCGGTGACCGGCGCGCTGCCGCTGCTGGCCAAGGCTGCCAAGGTCGAGATGCTGATCGTGGATCCGGAGAAGGCGTCCGACGAAGATCGCGCGCGCAACTCGGGCAAGGACATCGCCGCCTGGCTTGGCCGCCACGGCGTGAAAGCCGAAATCGTGCGCGACACGGCGCCGGCATCAGAAGTCGGTGGCAGGATCCTGTCGCGCGTTGCCGATCACAACATTGATCTCATCGTTATGGGCATCTATGGCCACTCGCGCATGCGCGAGCTGGTGCTGGGCGGGGCGAGCCGGACCTTGCTGTCGAGCATGACCGTCCCGGTCCTGATGGCGCACTGACGCTCGTACGCACGTCATCCCGAGCGAAGCCGAGGAATTTCTCTTGAACCGGGCCCTTCTGCTTCGCTGCGCTCCGCTCACGGCGCCGAATTAGCGAAGCTAATTCGTCGGCTTCTTTCCGGTCTTGTAGGCGGCGACCGCGGCCTTGAGGTCGCGATATTCCTGGCAGCCGAAGGTGCAGAGCGAGTCGAGGCGGGCGAGGTGCTGCTCGGCTTCAGGCAGACGATCGAGCTGCAGGTAGGCTTCGCCCACATACTCATGCGCGCCGATGTGCTTGGGATCGAGGCTAAGCGCGGTGTTGTAGTACTGCAGCGAGCCGTTGGCGTCGCCGGACTTGCGCGTGGCATAGCCCATCAGCGTGAAGGCGTCCGCGTTCTTCGGGTCCTTGGCAACGACCTGCTGCAACAGGGGCATGGCGCCGGCATAATTCTTGGCGTCGATCATCTGCTTGGCAGCGCCGTAGTTGGGATCGTTCGCTGCCTGCTGATTGGCCATCCCGCCGCCGCCGCCGCCCGCAGCGAAGGCCGCCGACGACACACTCAACGCCAGCACCGAAATTGTCGTGAGCATGATGGAACGCATGACCGTCCTCCTGTTTGGATGGATTGTTCCCGACATACCGTCCGGCGCAACGAAATTAAGATGACAAGGACGTGAGGGTGTCGGCCCTGGCGACGGCGCGTACCTTGAGTTTGCCCTGACGGCCGCGAATTTCGACCTCGTGGCTGGGCGCGTCTGCGAGCGAAATACCTGCCCGATCGAGCAGTTCCTGTGAAACCACCAGCTGCGCGGCGAAATCCTTGGTCAGCGCCTCGAGCCGGCTCGCGGTGTTGACCGTGTCGCCGATGGCCGTCAGTTGTGTGGCCCGCTCGTAGCCCATCTCGCCTACGATGGAGAGGCCGGCATGCAGGCCGATGCCGATCCTGAGCGGCGCATCGAGATCACCCGACAATGCCTCGTTGAGATCGTCGAGCGCCAGCGCCATGCGCCGCGCCGCGTCGAGCGCCTGGCGACAGGCGCGTTCGGCGTCGACGTTGAGGCCGAAGATCGCCATCACCCCGTCGCCGATGAATTTGTCGAGGCGGCCGCCCGCAGATTCGATGGCGTGACCGGTGGCGCGGAAATAGCGGTTGAGCAGGAACACCACGTCGTACGGCAGCTTGCCTTCCGATATCGACGTGAAGCCGCGGATGTCGCAAAACAGGATCGCCACGTAACGCTCACCGCCATGGGCCTGGGGCTGGCGGCGATAGGCCTCGACCGGGCTCGTGCCGGCGGGCAGGAGCGGCGTCACGCGATAGCGCCCGGGCGGCGGGCGGAGCTGGCAGGCGAGCCGCACGTTCTGCGGCGCGCCGATCCGATCGAGCACCTTCTGCTCCTCGTCCGACGCGGGCGGCAACTGTGCGTGGTCGTGGCCACCGACCCTCACGCGACAGGTCGAGCAGCGGCCGCGTCCGCCGCACACCGACGCGTGCGGCACACCGCCGATACGGCTCATCTCCAGCACGCTGAGGCCGGTCGGCAACGAGACGATCTGGCGGTCACCGTAGGTGAGCTGAACCACGCCGGCGCGGCGTGCCCACAGATCGCGAACGGGCCGGGCGGCGAAGCTCGCCAACAGGAGAACAAGCGACGCGGCGGCCAGCGAATCGGCGATCATGTAGATATTCGCCACGCCCTGCGCATTGGGCGCATGCAGCTTTTCAAAAAGGTTGGCGAGGAAGTCCGGCCGTTCGCTGGCGAGGTAGGCGAAGTCGCGCAACGCGACGGCGGCGCCGCCTATGCCGGCCGCCGGCACGAGCAGCGCCACGGCATAGAGCGTCGGCAACCAGTCGCGGTACCAGGGCCTGAGGCGCCACGCGAAGTGCAGCCCGATGCAGGCGTGAATCCATACCACGATGACCAGGCCGAATTGGCGCGTTACGCCCATCCAGGTGCCCGCGGTCAGCGACGCAAGCACCCACGGGTAGTTGCTTTGCACGCCAAAATAATCGAACGCGATGCGCGTGCCGGTGACGTGCGCGGCTGCCAGCGGCACGATAGACGCGCCCAGCGTCAATTGCATCCATTCCCAGAACGACAGGCGCAGGGCGCGGCGGCGGAACACCGACCACATGGCGAGCGAGAAATGGACGAGTAGCGCGCCGTACAGCGCCACCTGTCCAGCCGGGTTCTGCCAGATGACGACGAACCAGTGACGGCTGTCCTCGAGCGCGCGCAAAGACACTAGCCCCAGTGCATGATTGAGCAGGTGCATCGTGACGTAGAGAAGAAGGACGTACGCCGACCAGAGGCGGATCCGTCCGACCATCGCCTATTTCAGGATTGCCAGCACGGCTTCGGGCGGGCGACCGATCGCGGCCTTCTTTCCGGACACCACGATGGGCCGCTGCAGCAGGATCGGGTGCGCCACGATCGCCTTGGCGATATCGGCCTTGGTGAGATCGGCTTTCTTCATCTTGAGCGCCTTGAACTCCGGTTCGCCGTCGCGGATCAGCGCTGTCGCGTCGCCGCCGACCTGTGCGATCAGCGCGTCGACCTCGGCCTTGCTGGGTGGCTGCTTGAGATACTCGCGCACGGCCGGTTCTATTCCCTTGGCGTGCAGGAGTTCGAGGGTTTGCCGCGACTTGCCGCAGCGAGGATTGTGCCAGATCGTGATCGTCATGCGCGAACCATGGCGAGGCGTTCAGCCCTCGTCCAGTGCATCGACGTCGACTGCATCGATCACCTTTTTGGCAAGTTGATAGTCGAAGCCGCCTCGTGCCATCGCCGCGAGGTCCTTGGCGCGACGGTCCTTGCGGTCCTTCTCAATCCGGAAAGGGCCCAGCTTGCGCCTGCGTGCAAGCAAGATCGCCGCGGTCAGTTCGCGCTTGCGGGGATCGAGGTCGAGTTCCTCGTCGAGGCCAGCCATGGCCTTGTCGAGCGTATCGCGATCGACGCCGGCATGTTGGAGCTTCTGGCGCGTCAGTTTAGTCGAGCTGCCGCGCCGGTGCAGCGACCGCGCCTTGGTCTGGGCAAAGGCCTTGTCGTCGATCATGCCGGCGTCGACGAATTTCTGGACGATGGAAGCGATTGCCTGCTGGACGTTGTCCATGATCGGCGCCTGAAGCATCTCGGCCGTGCGCACTCTTCGGTTCAGTACGCGGCGCAATCCTTCGGCCGTGCTCGGATAGCGCTCGAGATAGAACGTCGCCGCGTTCTGCAGGTACTTCGCCGTGATAGGACGCGCGACTTTCTTCAACGTCAGTCCTTCAACGGGATGCCGACCATCGCCTCGAGTTCCGCGATGGCAATGTCGGGATCTCCGACCTTGATCGTGCGCATGCCCATGGCACGGGCCGGCTTCAGGTTGATGCCGAGATCGTCGAGATAGATGCAGTTCTCGGGCGCGACGCCCAAATAATCGCAGGCATGGCGATAGATGCGCGGATCGGGCTTGCGCCACCCCAGTCTGCTCGATTCAAAGACATGCTCAAAAAGCGTCATTACTTCGGCGACGGCCTTCGCCTTGTCGGGACTGCGCGCCATGCCCGGGCCTTCGCCTGATTTCATGTTGTTGGTGATGCAGGCGACGCGAAAATGCTTCTTGCAGCGTCGCAGCGCCTCGACCATCTGCGGCCGAATGTCGCCGCTTATGGAGCGCAGCACGCGCCAGCCGTCGATCTTGTGGCCTTGTTCGAGGGCCTCTGCCTCGAACAGCGCAACAAAGTCCCGAAGTGGAACTTCGCTTCGTTCCATTTTTGCCCAGGCATTGGTGTCAGGATTGCGCGCATTGAGCCCGCGAATGAAATCTTCGGGCAGATTCGCTTCGCGCTCGTAAGTTCTGAAGGCCTCGAACGGACTCGAGAGGATCACGCCGCCGAAGTCCCAGAGGACGGCGCGGGGACTATTTGCATGGCTCTTATTCATGGTCCTGCGACGGTCTTTACCTTGTTCCTGCCTCACTCGGCCTCTATCTCACGCCCTCCATAGGCGACGGGCAAAGTGATTACTACCGTCGGCCAGCACTCCGGTCGGGAATACGGAAATGAGCGATATTGCGGAAATGCCGCGCGGCGACGCCGTGGCAGAGGTGGATCAGATGGTTTCAAACGATGGACGCAACCGCCGGGCGGCGGAGACCCGCCGCAAGGTGATCGAGGCCGCCAAGGCGATGATTGCCGAGACCAGCGTTGCTCCTACCGTCGTCGGTGTGGCCAAGCGCGCCGATGTCTCGGTCCGGTCGGTTTTTCAGCATTTTGGCGACGTTGAGTCACTTTTCGTAACTGTCGTCGATAGCGTCGGCAAGGCCTTGGTCGTTCCGGCCTTTACCCCGGAGAACCTGCCTCTGGCTGCCCGGATCGATTCCTTCACCCGGAATATGGCCCAGCTGTACGAGCAAATCGTGCCCCTGCGGGTCGCGGCAGGGCAGTTCGTGAACCATCAGGGCCTGATCGAGCGCGGCCTGATCATGCAAAAGGGCCTGCGGGACGCGGCATTCCGCATTTTCGAGCATGAATTCGCCCTGTTAAGCGCGCCCGCAAGAGAAGGCTTGGCCGATGCCATTGGCGCGGCCCTCTCGCTCGACTCCTGGATCGTCCTGCGCCGCCAGCACAATCTCAGCTTCGAACGGGCAGTCGCCGCCTGGCGCCTGACTCTGGGCGCCCTGTTGGCCCACCCGGTCATGCAGGTCGCTGCGGAGTAGGTGGGCGCCGTCCCCACCTCTCCAATTGACTTAGCGAGGGTGATCGGGGACTTAAGAGCCCCAAATTCAGGACTGAATCCACGCGTCATGGCGACCAGCCAGCTTCATGAGGACTTTTCGCGCGAAGAGCACGTCGAGGGCGGTACTGACCGCGGCTTTGGCCTCGTTTTCGCGGGCTTTTTCACGATCCTGGCCGCCCTTTCGTGGTGGCGCGGCCATACTAACTGGCACTACACGCTGCCGATCGCGGCCGTCTTTCTGGTCATTGCGCTCACCGTCCCCAGGATCCTGGCTCCCCTCAATCGCCTCTGGCTGAAGATCGGACTGCTGCTCTTCAAAGTGGTGAACCCGATCGTCATGGGGTTGCTGTTCTTTGTCACGATTACGCCGATCGGCCTCGTGATGCGGGCGACGGGCAAGGACTTCCTGCGCCTGCGCCTGGACAAGAACGCCAAGAGCTACTGGATCGAGCGCACCCCGCCGGGGCCGCCGCCGCAGTCGATGAAAAATCAGTTCTGATCGCGAAAGGGACTAAAGACCATGGGCTCCATCATCGTCGAACTCTGGGCCTTCATGAAGGAACGTAAGAAGTTCTGGCTGCTGCCGATCTTCATCATGATGGTGATCTTCGGCGGCCTGATCGTGCTGACCAAGGGTTCGGCCATCGCTCCGTTCATCTACACGCTGTTCTAGGGAGAAGGCGTCTCCATGCGCGTCCTCGGGATCTCGGCTTTCTATCACGACAGCGCCGCGGCGCTGATCGAGGACGGCCAGCTCGTGGGCGCGGCGCAGGAGGAGCGCTTCACGCGCAAGAAGCACGATGCGGCGTTCCCCGAGAAAGCGGTCCAGTACTGTCTCGACATCGCCGGTATCAAGATGGCAGACGTCGACTACGTCGCCTTCTACGATAAGCCGTTCCTGAAATTCGAGCGGTTGCTCGAGACCTACCTCGCCTACGCACCGCGCGGCTTCAATTCCTTCCGCATGGCCATGCCGCTGTGGCTAAAGGAAAAGCTTTTCCAGAAGACGCTGCTGCGCGACGAGATGAAGAAGTGGGAGCCGGACTTCGACTGGCAGAAGCGCCTGCTGTTCGGCGAGCATCACCAGAGCCACGCCGCATCCGCGTTCTTCCCCTCGCCGTATGAAGAGGCGGCCGTCCTATGCATGGACGGCGTCGGCGAGTGGGCGACGACGTCGCTCGCCTTCGGCCAGGGCAACAAGCTCGAGATGCTGAAGGAAATCCACTTTCCACACTCGCTCGGCCTGCTCTATTCGGCGTTCACCTATTACACCGGCTTCAAGGTCAACTCCGGCGAATACAAGGTCATGGGCCTCGCGCCTTATGGCGAGCCGCGCTTCAAGAACCTGATCCTCGACAAGATCGTCGATCTCAAGGAAGACGGCACGTTCCGCCTCGACCAGAGCTATTTCGACTATTGCACCGGCCTGCGCATGACGAACGACAAGTTCGCCGACCTCTTCGGCGGACCGCGGCGCACGCCCGAGCAGATGCTCGATCAGAAGCACATGGACCTCGCGGCATCGGTCCAGGCCGTCACCGAGGAAGTCGTCATTCGTCTGGCGCGCTCGGTGCGCAAGGAGACCGGCGCGAAGAACATCTGCCTCGCGGGTGGCGTGGCGCTCAACTGCGTCGCCAACGGCAAGCTGCTGCGCGAGAACATCTTCGACGGCATTTGGGTCCAGCCGGCGGCGGGCGATGCCGGTGGCGCCGTGGGCGCGGCCTATGCTGCCTATCACGGCTTCATGGGCCAGCCGCGCAAGCTCAACGGCCACATGGACGGCATGGCGGGCTCCTACCTCGGCCCCGAGTTCAAGGACGACGAGATCGCCGAGCGCCTCACCGCCGTCGGCGCCAAGTTCACGCGTCTTACCCGCGAGCAGATGATCGACCAGACCGCGCAGGCGCTGGCCGACGAAAAGGCGGTGGGCTGGATGCAGGGCCGCATGGAATTCGGTCCGCGCTCGCTCGGCGCCCGTTCGATCATCGGCGACGCGCGCTCACCCTCGATGCAGAAGACGCTGAACCTCAAGGTCAAGTACCGCGAGTCGTTCCGCCCGTTCGCGCCGGCAGTGCTGCGCGAGGATGTCTCCAAGTACTTCGATTTCAATACCGACAGCCCCTACATGCTGATGGTCGCGCCGGTCGTCGAGAGCCGCCGCCGCAAGATGACCGCCGAAGAGGACAAGCTGTTCGGCATCGAGAAGCTGAACGTGCCGCGGTCGGACATTCCGGCGGTCACGCATATCGACTACTCGGGCCGCATCCAGACCGTGCACGAGGAAACCAACAAGCCGTTCCATGACCTGATCTCTTCGTTCAAGGCGAAGACAGGCAGTTCGGTGATCGTGAACACCTCATTCAACGTGCGCGGCGAGCCGATCGTTTGCACGCCGGAAGACGCCTGGCGCTGCTTCATGGGCAGCGAAATCGACGTGCTGGTGGTGGGCAACTGCTTCCTGAAAAAGGAAGACCAGGATCCCGCACTGAAGCTCGACTACAAGAACGCCTTCGAGCTGGATTAGGCGTGATGCGCGCGTTGGTCTGCAACGCGCTGGGCGACCCCGCGGCGCTCAAGATCGAGAACCGTCCCATCCCGAGGCCCCGTGCCAAGGAAGTCGTCGTGCAGGTAGGCGCGGCGGCGGTGAACTTCCCAGATGTCCTGACGGTGGCTGGCCTTTATCAGCACAAGCCCGAACTGCCGTTCATACCCGGCATGGAAGGCGCGGGCAGGATCCTGGGCGTGGGCAAGGATGTCGTCGACTGGCGCAAGGCCGACTGCGTGATCTTTGGCGTTCGCCCGGGCGCCTTCGCCGAATATGTGCGCGTGCCCGACAACGACCGTCAGCTCATGGCGCTGCCGTCCGGCTGGTCGTGGGCGGAAGGCGCGGGCTTCCGTGTCGCCGCGCAGACCGCCTATCACTCGCTGGTCCATCGCGCCGCGCTGAAGGCGGGCGAGACCATTCTGATCCATGGCGCGTCGGGTGGCGTCGGTCTCGCAGCAGTCCAGCTTGCCAAGCATCTGGGCGCCACGGTGATCGCCACTGGCAGCGATGATGGGCGTCTGGCCATCGTGAAGGACACGGGCGCGGATCACCTGATCAACTATCGCGATCAGGACTTCGTCGCGGTGGTGAAGGAGCTGACCGCCGGCAAGGGCTGCGATGTGATCTACGATCCCGTGGGCGGCGACGTGCTGGAGAAGTCGATGCGGGTCGCCGCCTACGGCGCGCGTCTGCTGATCGTGGGCTTTACCTCGGGCGGTCCGAGCAAGCTGATGTCGAACCACATCCTGATCAAGGGATTGTCGGTGCTGGGCATACGCGCCGGCGAGACGCCGCTCAGGATCGCGCCCGAACAGGGCCGCGACTATGTCGAGCAACTGCCCAAGCTCGCGGCGTTGGGCGTGATGCGGCCGCACATTTCGCATCGCTTTCCGATGGAACGTGCGGCCGAAGCTTTTCGCGCCCTGACCGACCGCAAGGTGGTCGGCAAGGCAGTGATCGAAATGGGCGTCTGACGACGAGTGAAGGACGCCTAGCGGAAGACAATCGTCACGCGACGATCCTTCTCCTGCGCGTCCCTCGAGCCGAAGCTCATGTTGCCGAACGCCTCGAGATTGGTGGCGATGATCACCTTGTCGGCCGGCATGCCGTCGCGAACCATCTGGGCGGCGACTGCATGCGAGCGATCCATCGCGAGCTTGGCGTTGTAATTCTTGTCGCCGAGCTTGTCGGTCTGGCCGAGGATGCAGACCTTCACGACCTGGCGCGCCTTGGCGGTGGCGACGGCCTTCTGGATGGTGGGTTTGGCTTCGGGCTTCAGCACGGCGCTGCCGAGATCGAACAGCACCCATTCCGGCTGCTCGGAGGCCGCCGCGCCGGCCGACGGGCAGCTGCCGACAGTCTGGCCGAAAGAAGGCGCCGCGAACAGGGTGCCGGCTGCGATCAGGGCGAGAGCGAAGGACTTGGTCATGGGAGGGCTCCTTTTAGCGCCAGCTCGACAAACGGCAGGCGATCATTGCCGAAGAACATCTTGCCGTCGACGAAACTGGTCGGGGCGCCGAACACGCCTCGTGCGACGGCTTCGTCGGTCGTTGCTTTCAGGCGGTCCTTAACGTCCTGCTCCTGGATCCGGTTCCCGAACTTTTGCGGGTCGAGTCCGGCGCCCACGAGGACCGCCGCGACCTCTTTTATATCGTTGAGGTTGCGGCCGTCGATCCACATCGCCTTGAAGATCGCCGGGTGGTAGCGCTCGAAGCTGCCGTCGATCTGGGCCGCTGCGGCGCCGCGCATCAGCGCGAGTGTATTGACGGGAAAGAACGGGTTGCGCTGGAACGGCACGCCGTAGTGACGCGCCCACAACGGCATGTCGAAGCCGCTCCAGGCGGATTTCTGCGGCATCTCCGCGGGGGAATGATTGCCGGTCGACTTGAACACGCCGCCCAGCAGCATCGGCTTGCGCGCGAGGGTGGCCCCGGTACGCTGGGCGATCGCCTCGACCTGCGTGTCGGCCAGGTAGCTATAGGGACTGCCGTAGTCGAAGTAGAATTCCAGCGTGCGGGTCATATTGGCGCCTCCTTGCTTGTGTTCAGCCTGCGCCGCTTCTAGCCTGCCCTCAAGAAAAGTTAGGGATGGAGCGCATGAGCCGCGTTGCGGACAAGGTCGTGCTGGTGACAGGCGCCGGATCGGGCATCGGCCGCGCGACTGCAAAACTGTTGGCGGCCGAAGGTGCCACGGTGATCGTGAGCGACATCAATCGCGCCGGCGGTCTCGAGACAGTGCAGCAGATTGGCGGCAAAGCACGCTTCGAAGAGCATGACACCGCGCAGGAAGCCGACTGGAAGCGCATCGTCGACGGGATCCTCGAACGCGAGGGCAAGCTGAACGGGCTGGTCAACAATGCCGGCATCGCGGGGCCGTTTCCCGCGACCTTCGAGACCGAGACGGTCGAACAATGGCAGAAGATCCTGTCGATCAACGTGCAGGGCGTGTTCCTGGGCTGCAAGTATTCCGTGCCGGCACTCCGGCAATCGGGCGGCGGATCGATCGTGAATACCTCGTCGCTGGCGGCGCTCGTCGGCACGCCCGATCTCTCCGCCTACGGCGCGAGCAAGGGCGCGGTGCGGCAGTTCACCAAGACGGTGGCGATGGATTGCGCGCGCAAGGGCTACAAGGTGCGCTGCAACTCGGTGCATCCCGGAATAATCATGACGCCGATGGGGCAGGGCATCCTGCCCGACGAGAAGAAGCGCGAGCGCATGCGCAAGCACATCCCGCTCGGCGAATTCGGCGCGCCGGAGGACATCGCCTATGGCATCCTCTACCTGATTTCCGACGAGTCCCGCTTCGTCACCGGTACCGAGCTGGTGATCGACGGCGGCATGAACGCGATCTAGGGAAACTTCGCATGCAACACGCCGACCAGGTTGCCTATATCGAACGTCTGCTCGAGATGGCCCGCGCCAACCTTCGCGACGATGGTCCGGGCCTCACCCACACGGCCGTCGACACGTATTTCTCGCAGGACCGTTACGATCGCGAAGTGGCGACGCTCTTTCGCCGCTATCCCGTGGTCGTTGCCTTCTCGGCACAGCTGCGCAAGGCCGGCGACTTCGTCACCAACACCGACACTGGCCAGCCGATCCTCGTTGCGCGCGGGACGGACGGGAGGCTGCGCGCCTTCCTGAACGTCTGCCGCCATCGCACGGCGACTCTCGAGACCAGGCCGTGCGGGGCGAACAAGCGCGCGTTCGTCTGCCCCTATCATGGCTGGAGCTACGATCTGACCGGCAAACTCGTCGGCATTACCGACGGTGCCTGGTTCGGCGATCTCGACCGCGGTACCCATGGCCTCAAGCAACTTGCGGTGGCGGAGCGCTGCGGCATGGTCTGGGTCGTGCCGACGGCGCTCGAAGATGGCCAGAGCGCCGATTTCGACATCGATTCTTTCCTCGGCGCCGTGAAGCCCGACCTGCAGTCGTGGGACATGGCGAGCTGGGAGGTTCACAGCACCACGCCGATCCGACCCCGCATGAACTGGAAGCTGGTGATCGACACCTTCCTTGAGCTGTATCATTTTCGCTACCTGCATGGCGCGAGCGTGGCGCCGCTGTTCCTGGACAACATCACGACCCACGAGCGCCGTGACCGCCATTCGCGCTTCGCCGTTGCCAAGAAGACCCTGCTCGAGATCGACAAGGAGCCGCGCGAGACGTGGAGGCTGCTCGATCATGCGGTGATGCTCTACAACCTGTTCCCGAACACGGTGCTGGCCTATACCGCCGATCATTGCGGCGTGTTCACGAGCTATCCGATCTCTCCCGACGAGTCGCTGATCAACGTGTCGATCCTGGTCGATCCCACGGTCCGTGCCACGAAGCCGGAAGGCTACTGGGACACCAACCGTGATCTCATCCTGGCCGCGTTGGCAGAGGACTTCGCGGTCGGTGCGACCATCCAGTCGAACTTCCGCAGCGGCGCGAACCAGGTCCAGACCTTCGGCAAATTTGAGAAGGCGCTGGGCTGGTATCACGCTGAGATTGACGCTGCGCTGTCGCGCAGCGTCAATCTCAGCGTGGGCGGCGTGTAGCGCTGCAGGAAGCGAAGCGACCGAAGCGCGGGCGCCGCACGGTGCAGACAGATTGAGGGAGCTGCAACGCGGTGCGTAATTTGAACCACGCGGGACAGGCGCCGCGGACGGCGCCGACTCGCGTATATGAATGCGCGGCCGCCCGCCTGAAATGGCGCTTTCGCGCTATTTCACGATCACCTGGTGAGCGGACTTGTCGCCGTCGGTGACGGTGACGGAACTGAAGCCCAAGAGCTTCAGCAGGTCGAAGAAGGTCGCCTCTTCCGCCACCGTGTGTTCCTGGAAGAACGGCGAGAGGCGGGCCATCGTGGTCATGTTGGCGAGCAGGGCGCGCTGGCGGTAGACGGTGTCGAGTTCGCCGCGCTGCAAGCCGACAACGATCAGCTTGTCGGCCTTCTCGCCCTTCACGAACACCGCGTAGGGAACGCGATAGGCCGACTGCAGGGTGCCCTGCGAGATCACGGTGACGAACTGCACCCGCTGCGGCCGGTCGACGCCGGTAATTGTCTGCAGGGTCGATTCGAAAGTCTCGATCGAAGTCGGCTTGGGATAATAGTAGCCGACGTAGCGGTCCTCGCCGCTCGTCGCAGCGGCCGCGACGGGCTTGGCCGGCGCCTTCTTCTCTTTGTCTTGCGCGAGGGCGGAGCCGGCCAGCAGCACGACCAGCGCGAGGGAGGCGGCAGCAGTCTTCATCATTGTAGGTACTCCTGAGGGATCGTCCCGGCTAAAACAAGGTATAGCCACCATCGATGACGAAGTCGCGTCCCGTCGTGTAGCCGGTGGCGCCCGACGCCAGGTAGACGGCGATGCCGCCGAAATCCGCGCCGGTGCCCCAGCGGCGCTGCGGGATGCGGGGCAGGACGCTGCCGGCGAACTTCGGATTGGCGACGGCATTGGCCGTCATCTCGGTCTCGATCCAGCCGGGCAGGATCGAGTTTACCGTGATCTTGTAGCGGGCCAGTTCGACGGCGAGCGCCCGCACCATCGCGGTGACGCCGCCCTTGCTGGCGCCGTAGTGGCTGGAGCGTGCCGCGCCTTCGATCGCCGCGGTCGAGGCCATGGCCACCAGCGAGCCACCCTTGCCGCGCTCGACCATGTGCCTGGCCGCCGCACGAAAAGTGAAAAAGACGCCGTCGAGATTGACCTGCAGCACGCGGCGCCATTCGGCATAGTCCATCTCGAGGATCGAGCCCTTGCCGCGGCCCGAAACGCCGGCATTGGCGACGCAGTTGTCGACATGGCCCATCACCTTCACCGTCTCTGCGAAGGCGGCCTCGACCTGCTTCTCGTCGCCGACATCGACGATCTGGGCATGGACCTTGTGGCCATGCTTCTTGAGCTGACCGACCGCGGCGTCGTTCTTTTCCTTGCGCGTTCCCCAGATGCAGACGTCGGCGCCGGCCTCGGCCATCGCGTCGGCCATGCCGAGGCCGATGCCGCCGTTGCCGCCGGTCACCAGCGCCACCTTGCCCGTCAGATCGAATCCCTTGTAGGCCATGTCATGCTCCTCCCGTTTGGGAGGAGCATGATGACGGGCCGCTGTCAGTTCAACTTGTCTGTTTCGACCAGCACGATCTCGGAATCCTCGACCGCAGTGAGGGTCACTTCGTCCTGGTCGACGATCGCCACACCGTCACGGGCGTTGGCGGCCACAAGTTTGCCGTCGCTGCCGCGCACCTCGATCTTGCCCTTGGCCGGCACGAGGTAGGCGGGCTTGCCGTCGAGCTTCTGCACCAGCGTCTCGCCCGCCTTCAGCTTGCCGGCATAGAGCGCGCCGTCGGCGTAGAGCGGGATCGCGCCGTCATGGCCGCGTCCGGAAGCCAGGGGCACCAGCTTGCCGTTGCGCGCGTCGGCGGGGAACTGCACCGTTTCCCAGCGCGCCGGCACGCCTTCCTTGTTGGGCAGGATCCAGATCTGGAAGAGCTCGGTCTCGGCATCCTCCATGTTGTACTCGGCGTGCTGGATGCCCTTGCCGGCGCTCATGACCTGGATCTGGCCGGCTTCGGTCCGGCCCTCGTTGCCGAGATGATCCTTGTGCGTGATCGCACCCTTGATGACGTAGGTCACGATTTCCATGTCGCGGTGAGGGTGTGGCGGGAAGCCCGACTGCGGCGCGATGCGGTCGTTGTTCCACACGCGCAGCGCACCCCAGTGCACGCGGTCATTGTTGCGGTAGTCGGCGAAGCTGAAATGGAAGTTGGCCTTGAGCCAGCCGTGGTCCGACTTGCCGAGTTTGTCGAAGGGCCTGAGTTCGATCATGGGTTTTCTCCTGTCTGGCCGCATAGATGGTTACCTGGAGTAACCGATCAAGTTTCCGATTGGTAAGCGGCCTTGACGATGCGCCGGCCCGAATGTTCTGATGTTATAACAATAAGAAATCGAGTGTCGGCATCGACCGACGCTTTTGGAGGAAACAAATGAAGCGTCTGAAGGTCACGCTCTGTGCCGCGCTGACAGCCGTGTCGATGGTGTGCGGGTCTGCGCGCGCCGAGGACATCGTCGTCACCCACTATGCCTCGCTGCTCTACGGCACGCCCTACGCAATCGCCCTGGAAAAGGGCTACTTCAAGGAGGCCGGAGTCGACGTTACCGGCATCCTGACGTCGAAGGGCGGCGGCACCAGCGTCCGCAACATGATGGCGGGCGACACGCTGTTCGCCGAGGTGGCGTTTCCGGCGGCGCTCAGTGCGCTCAAGGAGGGCTTTCCGATCAAGATCATCAGCGGCGGCACCGACGGCCCCAGCTCCTTCTGGGTGACCCGGCCGGATATGAAGATCGACACGCCGGAGGACCTCAAGGGCAAGCGCTTCGTCTACAGCCGGCCGAAGTCGGTGAGTGAAAGCAGCGTCTTCGCCGTCCTGAAATCGCACGGCATCAAGCCGTCGGAAGTCACGATGGTGGCGATCGGCGATTTCGGCGCCGGCCTGACCGCGCTCGAGCACAACAAGATCGACATCGCCATCATCCCCGAGCCGATCTACTCGCAGAAAATGAAGGCGGGAGCGAAGTACAAGGTCATTCCCTGGCTCGATTCGAAACTGCCGCCGTACACCCAGACCGTCGGCATCGCGACGAACGACATGATTGCCAAGAAGGGTGACAAGTTGCGTGCCGTCATCGAGGGCCGCCGCAAAGGCGTCGACCTGCTCTATGCGGACCGCAAGGCGGCCGAGGGTGCGCTGGCCAAGGCCTACAACCTGCCGCCGGACATTGCCGCCTCCGCACTCGCCGGCACGCTCGCGCAGTCCCCGCACTGGTGGGGCCAGGGCGACATCAAGATGAAGCTGATGGATCTCACGGCCCAGTCGCTGAAGGAGACCGGAGCTCTCGACGGCGATGTCGACTGGAAGGCTGCGATCGACGACCGCTTCGTGCCGAAGGACCTGCAGTCCAAGACGCAGTGACTTTGCGGGCTCGATTCGCATGAACATCGTTGCCCGTCTCACCGACGTCTCGCGCATATATCCGCCGCGCGCCGGCCATCCGGCGGTCCATGCTATGGGGCCGCTGTCGCTGGAGCTGCGCGCCGGCGAGTTCTTCAGCGTCGTTGGCCCGTCGGGCTGCGGCAAGTCGACCCTGCTCGACGTGCTGTCGGGCCTGTCCGCCCCCAGCCAAGGCTCTGTCGAGTTCGAGGGCAAGCCGGTCGCCGGTGTCGTGCCCGAGGGGGTCGGCGTCGTCTTCCAGGAAGACGCGTCTTTCCCATGGCTCACCGTCGAGGACAATGTCGCCTTCGGCCTGCGCCGCCTCGGCACGGATCCCGCGGAGATCAAGCGGCGGGTTGATTTTGCCGTAGGCTTCATGGGCCTGAACGATTTCCGCCGCGCCTATCCCAGCCAGCTCTCGGGCGGCATGCGGCAGCGCGTGTGCATCGCCCGCACGCTGGTGCTGCAGCCGCGGCTGATCCTGCTCGACGAGCCTTTCGGCGCACTCGACCAGCAGACGCGCCTGCTCATGGGCGACGAACTGCTGCGGCTGTGGCGCGAGACCTCGGCCACCGTCATGCTGATCACCCACGCCCTCGACGAAGCAAACCTGTTGTCCGATCGCATCGGCGTGATGTCGGCGCGGCCCGGCCGCTTCATCGATGTGGTCGATACCCATTGGCCGCGTGACCGCGATTCGCGGCTCGCCGAGAGGCCCGACTTCGGCGCCGTGACCTCGCGGCTTTGGTCGCTCCTGCGCACCGAGTCGATACAGGCGCTGGGCCAGGGCGCAATGGCGGCGCAATGAGCAAGGCCGGCTGGATCCGCCTCATCGTCCTCGTCGGTTTCTTCGGCGCAGTCGAGGCGCTCTGCCGCAGCGGCGTGATCTCGCCCAAGCTGGTGATCGCCCCGACGGCGATGGTTGAAGCGATGGTCAAACTCCTGGGCTCGGGCGAGATGAGCGGCGATATCCGCCAGACGCTCAGCTCGGTCGGCATCGCCATGGGCCTGTCGATCGTCGGCGGCTTCGTCTGGGGCTGTGTGCTCTATTGGCTGCCGCCGCTGCGCCGCGCTGTCGAGCCCTTCCTCGCGGCCTACTACTCGCTGCCGCACTTCGCCTTTTATCCGCTGCTTATCGTGATCTTCGGGCTGGGCACGCTGCCGCTGATCGTGCTGGCGACCCTGTTCGCCATGGTGGCGATGATCATGGCTACTCTGACCGGCCTCGACCGCATCCCGCGCGTCCTCATCAAGACCGCGCGCATGCAGCGCCTGTCGCTGCCCGCCGAGATCTGGCACATCCGCCTGCCTGCGGCCGCGCCGCATCTCTTCTCCGGGCTGAAACTCGCCGTCACCTATTCCTTCATCGGCGTGATCGCCGGCGAGTTCATCCTGTCGACGAGCGGGCTCGGTCACCAGATCGCCTTCGCCTACGACAACTTCGACAACAAGACGATGTACGGGCTGATCCTGTTCGTGCTCTGCATTGCCATCACCTTCAACCTGCTGGTGTTCGCCTACGAGCGGCGGCTGGCGCGGCGGCGCGGCCTGTGACCGCCGTCCGTACCCTGCGTGGCCCGCTGCTCCTCACCGTCACCCTGCTGGTGGTGTGGCAACTCCTGCATCAGTGGGCCGGCGACACCGCGCTCACCGCGCCGGTGCCGACGCTGCAGCATCTCTGGGAGATGATCGGCCAGAAGAGATTCGTGCCGCACGTTACCGAGACCGGCCTCGCCTTCCTGCAGGCGCTCGCGATCTCCTGGATGGGCGGCGTGGCGATCGGCCTGCTGCTGGGCGGCCACAGGATGTCGGGTGAAGTCGCCGAGCCGATCCTGGTCGGCATCTATTCGTTGCCCAAGATCGCGCTCTATCCGGTGATCCTCCTCCTGTTCGGGCTCGGCATGACGGCCAAGGTCGCGTTCGGTGCGCTGCACGGCATCATCCCGGTCGCGCTGTTCACCATGAACGCGGTGCGCAACGTCAACCGCACCTATCTGCGCGCCGGTCGGGCGATGCGGCTCACCCCTGCGCAGACCGGTTGGTACATCCTGATCCCGGCCACGCTGCCGGAGATCTTCACCGGACTGCGCATCGGCTTCTCGCTCACGCTGCTCGGTACCATGCTGGGCGAGTTGTTTGCCTCGCAGCGCGGCCTGGGCTTCCTGCTAATGACGGCGATCGACCTCAATGACGTGCAGACGATCCTGTCGATCGCCGTGTTGATCTCGCTGTTCGCCGTGACAGCCAACTCGATCCTGCTGGCGATCGACAAGCGCCTGCATCGGGGCGCCATGCTGGATGCGGGCGAAAGATGAACCGCATCGCCATCGCCCGCGACAGGGGAGTACCGCTCCATCACCAGATCTACCTGGTGCTGGCGGACGGAATCTCGGCCGGGCGCTACGCCGCGGGCGAGCCGCTGCCGACGGAAGAGCAGCTCACGCGGATGTTCAGCGTGTCGCGCATCACGGTGCGGCGCGCGATGAGCACACTGCACGACGCGGGCCTGGTCGAACGCGGAGCCGGTCGCCGCACGGTGGCGCGACCCAGGCTTGGCCAGCCGATGCGCATGCCGATGGCCTCGGTGATCGAAAACATCGTGGCATACGGCGCCGAAACCGTGGCGAGGGTCGTCGAGTTCGGCTACGTGCCGGCACGGGGATTTGCCCGCGAGCGCCTGTGGGACGCGGCCGACCGCCCGGTCCAGCGCGCGGTGCGCCTGCGCTCGCAGGACGGCGTGCCGGTCATGCATCTCACCAGTTGGGTGCCGGCGGCGCTCGGCGAGACGTTCACCGCCGAGGAGCTGAACCGCATCCCGATGTACCGGCTGCTGGCGCGGGCAGGGGCGGAAATCTGCGCGGCCGAGCAGCTCGTGTCGGCGACCTTGGCTGATCCGCTGGTTGCCTCGCGCCTCGGCGTCAAGGTCGGGGCGGCGCTGATCGATCTGCGCTCGCTCATGATCGATCGCACGGGACGCGGCGTCGAATATGTCGAGATGCTGGCCGTTCCCGAATACCTGAAGCTGCGATTCAAGATGCAGGCGGATCATGCCGCCTCGAAGTCCGTCACCGGCCGCAAGCCGGCCCGTTCCAAGCAAGGTTGAAGGAGAAAGTCATGACCAACGCCGCAAACTTCCGCTCGCTGCTCGCCAGCCGCAAGATGATCGTCGCTCCCGGTGCGGTCGACTGCATCACCGCTCGCGCCATCAACCAGGCGGGCTTTGCCGCGGCCTACATGACCGGCGCCGGCACCTCGGCTACGCTCGGCTATCCCGACTACGGCCTGATCACCATGACCGAGATGGTGGCCAATGCGACCCGGATCGTGAACTCGATCGACATTCCCCTGATCAGCGACAGCGACACAGGCTTCGGCAACGAACTCAACGTCTTTCGCACGGTGCAGGAGTTCGAACGCGCGGGGGTCGCGGCAATTCATATCGAGGACCAGGTGTTTCCCAAGAAGTGCGGGCATCTCGACAACAAGGAACTGGTGAGCCGCGAGGACTTCGTCGCCAAGATCCGCGCCGCGGCGGCCGCCCGCAAGAGCAGGGAGTTCTGCGTGATCGCGCGCACCGACTCGCGCGCCGTTGTCGGCCTCGACGAGGCGATCGAGCGCGCCAATGCCGCCCTCGCCGCCGGTGCGGACGTGGCCTTCGTCGAGGCGCCGCAGACGATGGCCGAGATCGAGGCGGTGCCCAAGCGGGTCAAGGGGCCGTGCCTTCTGAACGTGGTGCGCGGCGGCAAGACGCCGGAGATCGAGCTCGCCGAGGCCGAGCGCATGGGATACGCGATCGCCATCGTCCCCGGCCTGCTGCTGGGCGGCATTATATCGACCTGTGATCGCCTGCTGGCCGACCTCAAGCTGGGCAAGTTCCCGCCCGTCACCGGCTCGCCCGGCAAGATCTTCGCGCGATTTGGTGCGGCCGAGTGGGACGAGCGCCGCACGGCATTCCGCGACCCGGTCAACACCACCACCAAGGCCGCGGCGGAATAGGGAGTACCCGCGATGACCGCCGCGAGGACGATGTTCGAGAAGATCTGGCAGCGGCACGTCGTCGTCGATCGCGACGACGGATACACGCTGCTCTATATCGACCGCCACCTGATGCACGACGGATCGGCGACGGGCTTTGCCCTGTTGCGCGACCGCGGGCTGAAGCTCAGGCGGCCGGATCGCGGCTTCGCCACGCCCGATCATTACGTGCTGAGTAGCAGCCGCTCGATCGCCGATATCCCGGATCCCAACCACTGGCGGCTGGTCGAGCAGATCCGCGAGAACAGCGAGCAAACCGGCGTGACCCTGTTCGATCTCGGCGACGATCGCCAGGGCATCGCCCATGTCGTCGGGCCGGAGCAGGGCGTGACGCAGCCCGGCATCACGATGGTCTGCGGCGACTCCCACACCTCGACGCACGGCGCGCTGGGCGCGCTGGCGTTCGGCATCGGCTCGTCGGAAGTCGGGCACGTCATGGCGACGCAGTGCCTGTGGCAGCGCAAGCCCAAGGCCATGCGCATTACCGTCGACGGCACCCTGGGTGCGGGCATCACCGCCAAGGACGTCGTGCTGGCCATTATCGCCCGTATCGGCGCCGCGGGCGCGGTGGGCCACGTGATCGAATACGCGGGCAGCGCGATCCGCGGCCTGTCGATCGAGGGCCGCCTCACCCTGTGCAACATGTCGATCGAAGCCGGCGGCCGGGCCGGGATGGTGGCCCCCGACGACACCACGATTGCCTATCTCGAGGGCCGTCCCTACGCGCCCAAGGGTGCCGAATGGGACAAGGCCGTCGCGTTCTGGCGCTCCGTGCCGAGCGATGACGGCGCGGTCTTCGATCGCGAGGTCAGCCTCGACGCGGCGTCGATCGTGCCGATGGTCACCTGGGGCACGAGCCCGGAGGATGCGCTGCCGATCACGGGCCGCATCCCCGCGCCGTCCTCTGCGGCCGATCCGGCGCGCGAGGAGAGCATCAAGCGCGCACTCGACTACATGGACCTGGTGCCCGGCACGCCGCTCGAGCAGGTCGCGGTCGATCGCGTCTTCATCGGTTCCTGCACCAACAGCCGCATCGAGGATTTGCGCGCGGCGGCCGGCATCGCGCAGGGCCGCAAGGCCGTGATTCCCACCTGGGTCGTGGCGGGCTCGGGCCTGGTCAAGCGCCAGGCCGAGGCCGAGGGGCTCGACAAGATTTTCCTCGCCGCGGGCTTCGAATGGCGCGAGCCCGGGTGTTCGATGTGCGTCGGCATGAACGGCGACACCGGCAAGCCCGGCCAGCGCATCGCCTCGACCTCGAACCGCAACTTCGTGGGCCGGCAGGGGCCAGGTGTGCGCACGCATCTGGTGAGCCCGACGATGGCGGCGGCCGCCGCGGTCACCGGTCGCTTCACCGACGTGCGCAAGATGATGGGCTAGGAGAGAACCATGGAACCTTTCACCAGTCTCACCGCCGTCGCCGTGCCGCTCGACCAGCGCAACGTCGACACCGACCAGATCATCCCGGCCCGCTTCCTCGGCATGCCGCGCGCCCAGCAGCTCGACGGCTTCTTCCACGACATGCGGCTCGACCGCAGCGGCCGGCCGCGCGAGGGCGTGACCCTCAACAATCCGGAATATGCCGGCGCCCGGATCATCGTCGGCAACGACAACTTCGCCTGTGGCTCGTCGCGCGAGACCGCCGTCACCGTCATGGTCGACAAGGGCTATCGCGCCTTTGTGGCACCGTCGTTCGGCGACATCTTCTTCAACAACTGCTTCTCCAACGGCGTGCTACCGGTCCGCCTGCCGGCCGATCGCGTCGCGCGCATCCGCGTCATTCTGCACGAGCTTCCGGGCGCCAAGATGTCGATTGACCTCGCGACGCAGACCGTCGTCGGTCCGGACGGCCGCACCGATACCTTCGAGATCGATTCCTTTCGCAAGGAGTGCCTGCTGAAGGGCGTCGATTCGATCGCCCTAACGCTGGGTTATGCCAAGGACATCGCCACCTTCGAGGAGCGCCAGGGCCGCGAGCTGAGCTGGCTGTAGCCGCCGACTCTATCTGCCCTCGCGCCACCAGGCGGCCGCGATCGCCATCAGGAAGGCCAGTGCCACAAGAATGCCCGGCAGCAGCGGCGTCTGGTTGATGCCTGCAACCGTATAGCCGTCGTTGCGCCGCAATCCCAGCCAGTCCGAGCCGCCGGCGGCGCGGCCGGGGCGAACGGCGCGGATGTCGGGCTCACTCTGGTCCTGAAGCCACATCAGGGTGCCGGCGGAGGCTTCGACCAGTGGCCGAAGCTTGGCATCGGTCGCGCGCACGTCGGAGAATTCCAGCGGATCGGGGTTCCCGACCGCGGCCACGGCGTGAAGCGTGCCGTCGTCGAAGCGATAGAGGCCGGGCTTGTCGACATCGACCACGGCGCGGCCGAGGCCGGGCGCTGTCTGCTGCAGGTCGATCTTGCGCTCGGCGCCGCCATTGGGTGGTGTGCCGGGAGCGGTCATCGTCACCTGCGGAAAGGTCGAGGCGAGCGTGCGACGCACGATCTCGATACGGCCGCCGACGGCGGTGGCGCGCAACGCTTCTTCCTCGAGATCGGGTTCCTTCATCAGCCAGTGCGCGACTCTGCGGACGAGCTCGGGCTGGGGTCCGCCGCCGTCGATGCCGCGGTTCCACATCCAGAGCTGGTCGGAGAGGAATTCGGCGACGCGGCCCTTGCCGACACGATCGAGCACGACGAGGGGGCGATCCTCGGCGCCAGCCAGGACGGTATTGCCATGCTCGGTCTTCGAGGTGACGAGGCGGAACCAACGGCCCCACTCGGGCTCCTTACCGGGCTGGCCTTCCTGCGGGAGGTTCGCGGTCACCGGATGGCGCTGGCCGATCTCGCTCACCTTGGGCTTGAAGCCCACCTCCAGCACGTCGCCCAGCGGCGCCGCCGGCAGGATGGCGCCGAGCGGCGTACGATAAAGCGAGCGTTGCGTCGCGAACACCGGACCGACCGAGACCAGCAGCGCACCGCCGCCCTTCACGTATTCGGCGATGTTGCGGAAATAGTCGCGCGTGATCAGGTTTCCCGACTCGTAGCGGTCGAAGATGATGAGGTCGAATTCCTTCAGCTTCTGTTCGAACAGTTCGCGCATCGGGAAGACGATCAGCGACAGCTCGCGCACCGGCGTGAAATCGTCCTTCTGCGGCGTGCGCAGGATGGTGAAGTGCACCAGGTCGACGGCAGGATCGCTCTTCAGCAGGTTCCGCCATGCCCGCTCGCCCTGGTAGGGCTCACCCGACACCAGCAGGACGCGCAGCCGATCGCGCACGCCCGAGATGGTGAACAGCGCGCGGTTGTTGTCGAGCGTGAGCTCGTTCTGGCCGGGCGCCACCTCGATCTCGACGACGTTGGGGCCAGGGTTGGCGACGGTGATCGGCACTTCGACAGGCTTGCCTACCGGCACCTCCATGCGCTTCACGATTTCGCCGCCCACCGTGAGGGTGACGGGCGCCGTGCCGCCGTTCGGATCCTCGACATGGAACTTGGCAGTGACCTCGCGGCCGACCACGCCGTAGCGCGGCGACTGCTCGATCACGATCAGCCGGTCGCGCTCGTTCTTCTTGCCGGCGATCAGCGCATGCAGCGGCGCGCCGCCCAGTTCCGGCGGCAGGTTGGCCGGCACGTCGTGGACCTGGCCGTCGCTCAGCAGCACGACGCCGGCCAGCCGTTCCGGCGGCACGTCGACCAGGGCCGAACGCATCGCCTCGATCAGGCGCGTGCCGCCCGGACGCTCGCTGCCGAGCTGGATGTGCGATGGCGGCAGCACGGCTTCGCGGATCTCGAGCCCTTCCTGCTGGCCGAACTTGCGCTTCAGCATCTCGCGCGCGGCCTGGACCTGCTGGCGGCGTTCGCCGATCGCCATCGAATCGCTGTCGTCGACCACGATGAGTGCCACGTCGGCGATCGGCTTGCGCTGCTCCTCGATCAGCTGCGGCTTGGCCAGTGCCGCCAGCACGACGACAACGGCGCCAAGACGCATCAACGTGCCGCGCGCGCCAGCGCGCAGGCCGAGCAGCACCAGCGCCAGGCCGGCGATGCCCATCGCCGCGAGCGCTTCCCACGGGATCAGCGGATCGAAGGCGATCGAGGCGGCGGACGTCGTGTTCATCGCCGCAACCTCTGCATGATGTCCTGGATGTGGACCTGGTCGTCCTTGTAGTTGCCGGTCAGCGCATGCATCACGAGATTGACGCCAACGCGGAACGACATCTCGCGCTGCGTCTCGCCGCCCGGCGTCACCGGGTTGAGGCCGCGGCCGCGCGCATCGACGGCCCAGGCACCGGCATAGTCGTTCGAGCCGATGATGATCGTCGTGACACCGTCATTGACCCGTCCGCCGCCGGTCTCGATCCAGAGTTTGCCGCCCTGCCAGCGACCCGGCATGTCCGACAGCAGATAGAACGACTTGGTCAGCACATGCTCGGGCGGCATGGCGATCAGCGGCGGCGTCTCGATGCCGGCCAGCAGCCGCTTGAGATCCGGATTGCCGTTGGCCGGCTTGTCGAAGCTCATCTGCTGGTCGCGCGTGTCGACCAGCAGGATGCCGCCGGTGCGCAGGTAGCGGTCGAGCGCCGCAGCTGCCTTGGGCGACGGCGTGGTCTGCGTGGAGGTGATCGGCCAGTAGATCATCGGGTAGAGACGCGGCTCGTCCTTCTCGAGATCGAGGCCGACCGGATCGGCCGGCTCGACCGAGGTGCGGTTGCGCAGAATCTCGCTCAATCCCTCGAGGCCCGCCTTGCTGGTGTCGTCGACATCCTTGTCGCCGGTGACGATGTAGGCCAGCCGCACGTCGAGAGCGCCCTTGAGTGCCTCCTGCTCGGAGAGCTTCGGCGCGGTCGTGGCGCCATCCTTCGGGATGGTGATCACCATCGGGCTGGGCACTTTGGCCGGCGCATTCTGCTGCGCCTCGGCGCGCGGGCTCGCCAGCAGCACCGCCGCGAACAGCAGCAGGGCTGGCGCTGCGAACAGCAGCAAAGCTGCAGGTGCGGCCCGGCCGAAGCGGACTGCGCGCGGCAACAGTCCGCGCAGCCACAACGAGAGCAGCAGGTCGACCAGCAACAGAAGCGCCGCCGCCAGCAGGCACCAGCGCGCCAGATCGGTCTCGCCGCCTTCGGACAGCCTGTCGGTCGTGACGCCCGACGGCAGCACGATCGGTGCGGGTGGTGCGACGTGGTCGCCGATGTTGAATGCGACCTGGGCGTTCTCATCCCCGTAGAAGCCGGGCGGCGTCGTGGGCTTGGGCACGAAGGTCTGCTGCGCATCGGGCTGCAGCATCTGTACGCCAGCGGGCGGCGCGCCGAGGCGCCCGAAGCCGTCGAGGGCGCGCCACGGCTTCAGCGCCTTGTTGACGCCGTCGCCCGCGACGCCGCGCGACAGCAGCACCAGCCGCTGCAGCATATCGACGAACAGGCCCGACAGGGCGAGGTTGCTCCAGTTCGTGTTCGCCGTGGTGTGAACCAGTACGAGATAGCCTTTGCCTCGCTTCTCGCCGGTGACCAGCGGGGTGCCGTCGGCCAGTCGCGCCCAGGTCTTGTCGGCGAGGTCTGGCGTGGGTTCCGCCAGCACCTGCTGCTGAATGCGCACGTCCTTGGGAACCGGGATGCCGAGGAAGGGGCTGTTGATCGGGAACTCGGCCAGCGCCGAGGGCTGGCCCCAGCTCATCACGCCGCCCAAGGAGCGGTCGCCCAGGCGCAGCGGTGTCGGCACCAGCGTGTCGGCGCCGGCCGCCAGGTTGGGGCCGGCGAAGCGAACGGCCACGCCGCCGTTCTCGATCCACTTGGCGATCTCGTCGCGGTCGGCGCTCGACGGGGCGGCGCTGTCGGGGATCAGGAGCACCGCGGTGTTGCGTGTCAGCACTGTCTCGCGATCGCCGATCGAGAGGCTGACATAGGGGTCGAGCGCCTTCTCGAGGAAGTAGACTTCCTGCAAGAGCGGCTGGCCACCCGCGGTTTCACGTTCGCCCAGCACCGACACCGGGCGGCGGCGGTTGCGTTCGTCGAGCAGCACCGCGCTGCCGGCGCCGCCCTGCGTTTCGATGTCGAGGCGGCTCATGCGGTTGCGCAGCTCCGGCGGCGCGGGCAGTACGCCTTCGCCCTTGGTCTGGTTGGCAGCGAACTCCAGCTCGATGCGGGCCACGACGCGGCCCTGGTCGTCGGACGCCTGGATCGCGGTCTTGCGCGGGCCGTCTGCCACGGGGCGCAGCGCGCGCACCTTGAGGTCGCGGCCCTCGGCAACCGGCGGCAGCAACAGCAGCGGCGTGGTCGCCTGGTCGGGCAGCACGACTTCGAGTCCGCCGAAACGGCGCAGGCGCTCGGTAAATTTGTCGGTGCCGGCGTCCTGCAGCCCGTCGCTGAGCCACACGGCATAGGCGCCATTGTCGAGTTGCATCTTGTCGATGTCGGCCACGGCAGCGGCGCGGTCGGTCGGCCAGGGTTTCGGGCGGAACGCGCGCAGGATGGTGCGGGCTTCCTCGGGCCGCAGCGCGCCGCGTCGGATCGCCGGCGCATCGAGCGGCAGGGGTGCGGTGCCGACCAGCGCAACCAGACGCCCGCCGCGTTCGGCGCGCTGGATCAGGCGTTCGGCGTGCACGATACGCGTCGTCCAGCCCGGCGCCGACGACCAGCCGTCGTCGATGACGAGAAGAAGAGGGCCCTTGCCCGGCAGATCGGCCTGCGGGTTCAGGAGCGGTCGCGCGACGGCCAGGATCAGCGCCGCCGCGAGCAACATGCGCAGCAGCAGCAGCCACCACGGCATCTTCATCGGCGTCTGTTCACTGGGCTCCAGTCCGATCAGCAGGCGGATCGCGGGGAAGCGCACCAGCTTGGGCAGCGGCGGGATCAGGCGCAGCAGCCAATAGATGACCGGCAGCACCAGCAGCAACGCCAGCATGCCGGGAGCCGCGAAAGCGAACGCGCCGAGGCTCAGCATGAGAGAGGACTTACCATCTACGCCGCATTCAACCGACCGAGGTCGGCCATGGCGAGATAGAGGGCGAGCAGGATCGTCTGTGGCGGACGGTCGGTGCGATGGTAATGCACGGTCCAGTTGGCCGGCCGCGCGAGACGCTGAAGCCCGTCGCGTTGGGCGGCGAGCCGCGCGCCGTAGGCGGTGCGCACGGTCTCGACGCGCCGCACTGTATGCTGGCCTTCGGCCTCGAGGCCTTCGAACTTCACATGGCCGTCGAACGGCAGGTCTTCCTCGGCGGGATCGAGCACCTGAACGATGTGGCCGCGCACGCCGGCGCTCGCGTAGTAGCGAATGACCGGCTCGATCTGCTCGAGCGGATCGAGCCAGTCGGAGACCAGCACGACGGTGCCGTGCGCGGGCAGCGGCATCATCGGCGGCAGGCTCGAGAGCGTGCGGGTCTTGGCTTCGGCCGCGCGCGATTCCTCGAACATCGTCTCGGCGATGCGGCGCACCGCAATGCGCCCCGAGAGCGGCCGCATGCCGGTGCCCAGCAGCGCTATCCGCTCGGCGGCATCGGAAAGAAGACTTGCGAGGGCAAGCGTGATCAGCTCGGCCCGGACGGCCTTGGTGTCGATGCCGCGCAACGACGCGTACTGCATCGACGGCGATGCATCGCGCCACAGCCAGACGCTCGCTGCGGCTTCCCACTCGGTCTCGCGTACGAACAGCTGGCGGCTGCGCGCGCTCTGGCGCCAGTCGATGCGGTTGGCGCTGTCGCCGTCACGGAACGGACGGTACTGCCAGAAGGCATCGCCCTGTCCGACACGGCGCCGTCCATGCACGCCCTGGATCACGGTCGCCGCCACGCGGTCGGCGGCCACCATCAGCGCCGGCAGGGTGCCGGCGAGTTCGAGCGAGCGGTTGAGGGTTGAGGACTGGGCCATCGGCTCCGGGTCGCAAGGACTAAGCCAAAGACTAGGTCAACCGGGCGCACATCTGGGCAATCACCGTGTCCACGGTGACGCCCTCGGCGCGCGCCGAGAAGTTCACCGCCATGCGATGACGCAGGATGGGACCCGCCAGCGCCACGACGTCGTCGACCGACGGTGCCAGGCGGCCCTGGATGATGGCGCGGGCACGGCAGGCCAGCATGAATGCCTGGCTGGCGCGGGGGCCGGGGCCCCAGGCGACGCGCTGGCGCACAATCTCGAGGTCGCTGGTGTCGGGGCGGCCCGCGCGCACCAGCTTCAGGATGGCATCGACCACGCTCTGGCCGATCGGCAGGCGGCGGACCAGGGCCTGCGCCGCCATCAGGTCGGCCGGCGTCAGCGCCTGCGTAGCCTTGGGCACGTTGGCGCTGGTGGTCGCGATCATGATCTGGCGTTCGGCCTCCTCGTCGGGGTAGCCGACGTCGACCTGCAGCAGGAAGCGGTCGAGCTGCGCTTCCGGCAGCGGGTAGGTGCCTTCCTGCTCGAGCGGGTTCTGCGTCGCCAGCACGTGGAACGGCGTCGGCAGGTCGTAGCGCTTGCCGGCGACGGTGACGTGCCGCTCCTGCATGCTCTGCAGCAGTGCCGACTGGGTACGCGGGCTGGCACGGTTGATTTCGTCGGCCATCAGCAGCTGGGCGAACACCGGACCCTCGATGAAGCGGAACGAGCGGCGCCCGGCGTCGGTCTCTTCCAGCACTTCGGAGCCCAGGATGTCGGCGGGCATCAGGTCTGGCGTGAACTGGATGCGCTTGGCCGCCATGCCGAGCACGGTGCCCAGGGTTTCGACCAGCAGGGTCTTGGCGAGGCCCGGCACGCCGATCAGCAGCAGATGGCCGCCGGAGAGGAGCGTAACGAGGGTTTGATCGATGACCGCCTGCTGGCCATAAATGACTTTGCCGATGGCATCGCGCGCCATGCGGAGCTGCCCGCCCAGCCGTTCGATGTCCGCAAGAGCGGCTTGGGCGTCGGCGTCGGTCGCGGTCGAAGTGTCGGGGGCCACGAGGCGCTCCTGGTGAGTGGGAATATGGCTGAGGGAAGCCCAGAATTGAGGCCGGAACAAGGGCATGCTGGTTGACGAAATTGTGCGTCGTGTGCGCGAACGCAGTACCCGGTTGGCATCGGGATTGCCCGTAATGGCGCTTCCTGTCGACAGCGATTTCCAGATGAATGGAATAGTGCCGACGCAAGATAAATACCGGGCCGCCTCCGTGCTCGTACCCATCGTGAATCGCACGCCCGACATCACGATTCTGCTGACCCAGCGCACCGAGGACATGCCCAGTCACGCAGGCCAGGTGGCCTTTCCCGGCGGTCGGCGGCAGGAAAACGATGCCGACGCCGTGGCGACGGCCTTGCGCGAGACCGAGGAGGAGGTCGGACTCGACCGCAAGTTCGTGGACGTGATCGGCTCCTACGACCTTTACCGGACCGGCACGGGTTACGAGATCACGCCGGTCGTGGGCATCGTGACTCCTGGATTCACGACCCGTGCGGATCCGCGCGAGGTCGCCGACGTATTCGAGGTGCCGCTCGACCATTTCCTCGACGCGGGCAACCACCGGATCGACAGCCGCATGGCGCAGGGGCGCGAGCGCCGGTTCTATGCCATGCCTTACGGCCAGCGCTACATCTGGGGCGCGACCGCCGGTATGCTGAAGAACCTGCAATTCATCCTGACCGCCTAGGGGCAGGATGAAACCGGGATACGACCTCATCCTGAGGAGCATCGCGCAGCGATGCGTCTCGAAGGATGCGCAACGACACGACTGGTTCCCATCCTTCGAGACGCCGCGCGCCGCGCTGCTCCTCAGGATGAGGATGAGCGCTCGAAGGCGCTGAGGGAGAAGCAGTCATGCTGCGCATCGTCTTGCTGGTGCTGGTCCTCGGGACCCTGCCCACGGCCGGGTTCTTCCTGTGGGCGTGGGCGGTGAAGATCAAACAGGAGCGCAAGCTCGCCGGCACCCTGCCGGAATGGCAGGAGCTGCCGCTGACCTGGCTCGCCATCGCGGGGCTCGCCTGCACGATCGTGGGGTTCCTCGTCATGTTCTTCACCCAGAACCAGGGCGTGGGCGGGCTGCTGCCGACATGAAACCAGCCGGCCGCATCGACCTGCCCGACCGGATGCGCGATCCGGCGGCGGCACGGCTGTTCGCCGCGCTCGATGCGGCGGGTATCGCCGCGCGCTTCGTCGGTGGCTGTGTGCGCAACGCGGTGCTGGGGAGCGGCATCGACGATATCGACATCGCCGTCCGCAAGCCGCCCGAGACGGTGATGCTCGCGTTGAGAGCCGCGAAGCTGAAGGTAATCCCGACCGGCCTGAAGCACGGCACGGTGACCGCGGTTGTCGACGGCCGCACCTTCGAACTCACGACGCTCCGTCGCGACGTCGAGACCGATGGCCGTCACGCAGTCGTCGCTTTCACCGACGACTGGCTGGAGGACGCCTCGCGCCGCGACTTTACCTTCAACGCGCTCTACGCCGACCGCGACGGCACGCTCTACGATCCGTTCGAGGGCCGCGCCGACCTTGCCCGACATAAAGTGCGCTTCATCGGCGATCCCGATCTGCGCATCGCCGAGGATCGCCTGCGCGTGCTGCGCTTTTTCCGTTTTCACGCCTGGTACGGTGCACCGCCGCTCGACGGGCCGAGCTACGCGGCTTGCGCGCGCCATTCGGGCGCGCTGGGCAATCTTTCGGGCGAGCGGGTTGCAAAGGAAGTCCTGCGTCTGCTCGCAGCGCCCGATCCCGCCGACGCGATCGAGGCGATGGCCGACGCCGGCGCGCTCGACCACTGGCTGCCGGAATATGACGGCACGAAGCTGCTGCGCGCCCTGATCGCGCGGGAGACGGCGCCGGACGGATTGCGCCGGCTGGCGGCGGTTCTGGAGGGTACTGCTGACGCCACTGCGATCGGCAAACGTCTGAAGCTTTCGACACAGCAGGCGCTGCGCCTCGATTTGATGATCGCACGAGAGCCGCCGGTCGGCGTGAATCTCAGAGCCGAATTGTATCGACTCGGCAAGACGGTGTTTGTCGATCGCGCCCTGCTCCAGGCGCCCGACAATTGGCAAGAGGCGCTGAAACTGGCCGACGAATGGACGCCGCCCGAACTGCCGGTGAGCGGCGCCGATGCGCTGAAGCTCGGGCTCAAGCCTGGGCCCAAAGTGGGCGTGCTGCTCGACCAGATCGAACGCTGGTGGATCGCGGGAGATTTCGCGGCGGACCGGGACAGCTGCCTTGCCGAACTCGAGAGACTCGCGAAGCACACATGATCCGGCCCGGTCTCGCCTTCGCATTGTGGTTCGCGATCGCCCTGCTTGTCGTTGTGAATGACACGCTGGGCGATACGATCATCGTCGAGCGGCTCTCGACGATTGCCGTCGAATGGTACAAGGCGCTTGTGCCGCTGCCCTATGTTTTGCTGATGGCGGTGATCCATGCGCGCCGCACGCGCGGGCCTCAGTGGTTAGAGGCGGCGCTGCTGGCGGCGCTGCTGTGGCCCACGACGACGGTGCTGGTCGATTATCTCTACGAGCGATTCACGTTCGGCCAGGAGGCCCTGGCCTTCCTCGACCGCTTCGCCTTCTGGTGGGGCGCGCCCTATCCGCTACTGGTGATCGTGCTCTTCGCGGCGCCTCTCGCGACGGGAGCGATCGCAGCGCGGCGTGCCCGGTAGTTTGTTCGCTTTTGATTATTCCCACGGCCATTTGAAACCGCGCTTGGGCGGCGCCGGCGGTGGTGGTGGCTGCTTCTGCAGTTCCAGCAGGCGCCGCTGCTCCTCGGCATAGGCGCGGCGCTGCGCCTCTTCCCAGCGGGCGATGGCGGTACCGGCCTCGGCGAGCAGCGTCGATCTTTGCAGCGCCGTGAAGAACCCGGTCGCGACATCGCCATTCTTCGTCTGCCACGCCGCGATCACCTGGCGCGAGCGCGGCCCGAACGTGCCGTCGATGCCGCCGACGTCGAAGCCCGCCGACTGAAGCGCCACCTGGAGCTTCTGCCGGTCGCGATTGGTCATTTTGAGCTCGGCTTCGCCCGGCTCGGCGCTGGCCCGCGTCTCCTCCTCGGCGGCCCGGGCAACGGCCTGCTGGGCGAGCTGCCGTTCGCGCGCCGCGGTTTCTTCGGCGAGGCGTTGCTGCTCGGCCTTGAGGCGCGCCGCTTCTTCCTGGCGGCGAACCTCTTCGGCAGCGCGCGCGGCCGGGTCGGCCGGTGCGGCGGCAACTGGAGCGGGCTGCGGAGGCGGCTCGGTGGAGCGTGGCGCGAGGATGGCGTAGCCGCCGCCCGCGAGAACAAGCAGCAGCGCGACGCCCGTGGCCAGCATCATCGAACCCCGTGACCGGGATGTGACGACCGGAGGCGTCTCGACCGTTGCGACCACGGGCGGCGGGGCCGGATCTTGCGCGGTTGCCGGCGGGCTCGGCATCAGGCGCGTCTCGTGGGTCTCGCGCGCGGCGTTTTGGGCCGCACTCACCGGCACGGTCCAGACGCCGGTGGCCAGCACTTCGCGCCACGCTGCAATGGTCTGCGGCCGTGCGTTGGCCTGCAGCGCCATGCCGGCGGCGATCGCGGCCAGCAGGTGTGGCGCATAGGTCTGGCCGCCGGTGTCGAGGACGAAGTCGGCATCGGAATCGAGCAGGCGTTCGATGGCACTGGGCGGCGGTTTGCCGGCGACGCAGGCGTAGAGCGTCGCGGCCAGCCCGTAGATGTCGGTCCAAGGCCCCTGCTTGCCGGCGCTCGATTGCTCGGGGGCGGCGAAGCCCGGCGTGAAGATCGCGGTCATCGCTTGCGAGCGGCCAGCCACTGCTGCACGCGACGCACCGAAATCGATCAGCGTCGGCGAACCGTCCGGTGACAGCATGATGTTGGCCGGCTTGATGTCGCGGTGCAGGAAGCCGACCGCGTGGATCTGCTCGAGGCCGTCGAGCAGAGGCGGCAGGATGCGGTCGATCGTCTCCTGTGACAGCCGAGTCTCGCTCTCCAGCCGCAGCCCCAGCGTGTCGCCGGGCAGGAGCTGCATGACGACGTACGCGGTGCCGTGCGCCTCGAGGAAATCGTGGACGCGCACGACCGCGGGCACGTGGCTCAGCTTGGCCATGGTGCGCGCCTCATCGAGAAAGCGGCTGCGGCCCCAGACGAAGTCCTTGGCGGCTTCGGTCGAGCGTGGCAGCACCTCGGTTGCGCCTTGGCGAATGGCGAGGCCGCTCGGAAGGTATTCCTTGATCGCGACATCGCGGTGAAGCTGCGTGTCGTGGCAGAAATAGGTGATTCCGAAGCCGCCTTCGCCCAGTACCGAGACGATGCGGTAGCGTCCGATCATCAGCCCAAGAGCCAGCGCCGAGTGATACTCGGTCCGGTCGATTAGCGATTTCTCGGTCTCCGCGTCGGTCACCTGCAGCCCCCCAGGCCTCTGCCGAGGGTACCGCCCCAATCGCCTTTCGTCATCAGGACAGCAGTAAGCGCTCCTCGCGTTTGGGGGGCAGCCCCGTATGAGGGGACCAGTCCCTTATGACGAGGGCCTACTGGCGATCGCTTTGCTCATCGTGGTGAACGGCCCGCTGGAGCGGGTGCTCGCCAGATCGTGTTGACCAAGAAAATGTGCGAAATAGTCGTGACCGGCCAGGAGAAATCGACGTGGACCTGGCCAACCCAATAGCGGCTAGCCCACAAATGAGTTTCTCGATGCACATGTGGGGACCGCTCTGGACCCACGGGATTTTCTTGGCCTTCGTTGCGGGCGCCGTCTATGCGCAGGCGATCACCGGATTCGCGCTGGCCCTGATCCTTCTCGGACTTGTCGGTGCGACCGACTTGGTGCCGTTGCCCGATGCCGTGAACGCGACGACGATCATGGGATTCTGCACGGCCTGGATGTACCTCTATCGCAACAAGGCGCTCCGCATCGAACGCACGATCGTGCCGACGCTGATTGCCAGCGCGTTGAGCACCTTCGTTGGCGCCCTCCTGCTCGTGTGGCTGGCCGATTCGGCCTATCAGGTACTGCGCTTCATCCTGGGGGTGAGCATCGTTGCCTGCGCCCTGTCGCTGTGGCGCCAGGGACAGCCGCTGCCGTCGCTTTCCTCTCCGGCCGTCTTTGCCCTCACCGGTGCGATATCCGGCCTCCTCGCCGGCATGTTCTCGGCCTCGGGACCGCCTCTGGTCTACCTTCTCTATCGCCAACCCAGGCCGCTGGCGTGGGTCCGGCAGTCGCTCATGGTGATCTTCGGTCTCGGCACGGCGTTGCGGCTGCTCATCGTCGTTCCGACGGGGAGGTTCTCGCTGAATGCGCTGCAGCTTGCGCTCGAAGCGCTGCCCGTCGTTTTTCTCGTGACGTTCTATGCGGCGCGGCGGCCGCCGCCTCTGTCTCCCAGGTTTCTCAAGGCGCTGATCTGTGTCCTGTTGATCGCCACAGGCCTGGGCATGGGCATCAGCGCAATTTCGAGCTTTTGACTGGGCGGCGTGTGGCTCTACCATCGGCCGATCATGCCACGCCTCCTCATCGTCAACTGCACCGCCGACGCTCTTCTCCAGAAGCTGGCCGCCCAGGGCAGCCGCCCGTACGACATACTGTTTACCGAATCGGTGACGCGGCACCTGCCGGCCGGCCGGTCGCTCGAGACCTTCACGCTCAATGTCGGCGATGGCGAAAGCCTGCCGCAAGGCGTGCAGTTGGGCGATTTCGACGGCGCCTGGCTCTCCGGCTCGCCGCTCAACGTCTACCGGCCCGAGCAGCCGACGGTGCGTGAGCAGCTCGACCTCGCGCGGTCGATCTGGGACGCGGGCGTGCCGGCGTTCGGGTCGTGCTGGGGATTGCAGCTCATGACGGCGGCGCTGGGCGGCACGGTCCGCCTCAATCCGAACGGCCGCGAGATCGGCGTGGCGCGCCGCATCTGCACGACCGACGCCGGCCGCGCCCACGCCCTGTACGAGGGCAAGCACGGCGCCTTCGACGCGCTCTGCTCACATGAAGACGAGGTCGAGACCCTGCCGGCCGGGGCCGAGCTGCTGGCGTCGAACGCCGTGAGCCGCGTCCAGGCGATGGCAGTGCGCGACGGCGCGAAGAGCTTCTGGGGCGTGCAGTACCATCCCGAATTCGATTTCGGCTCGGTCGCCGGGATCATCGCGCTGCGCGCTCAGCGCCATCTCGACGAAGGGCTGGCGGGGACGGCCGCAGAAGTCGACACGATCGTTTCGGATTTTCATGCGCTGGCGCGCGGCTCGGAGCGCAAGGACCTCGTGTGGAAATACGGTCTGCATGCCGACGTTCTCGACGCCGGCGTGCGGACTCGCGAATTCGGCAACTGGCTCAACACCGAGGTGCTGCCGCACGCGGCGACACGGTAGCCGTTAGTTGTTGTACTGGACCGACGCGCCGACGGCCGGCGCGGAGTCGAAGACGTTGCCGTATTGCAGCACCAGCAAGCCAACCAGCAGCGCGCCGGCAAGCGCGATCCAGACCATGCCGTTCGGCGCGGCAAAGGAAAAAGCCGGCAGGCCGAAGGGCAGATTGAAGGCAAGGCTGGAGGGTTTGGACGGGCTCGGGGGAACGGCCGGAGTCGTGCGCCCGGGCAGGCAGCCGACGAGGCGGGCGGCGATTTCGGGCAAGGCCGAGGCGTTCCAGTCGCCCTCGGGCAGACGCGCGATGGCGGCCGTCAGCGCCTGGACGGCTGCCGCCTTGGAGAGGCCGGAAAGGCGGGCGGCCTCCTGCCACGGATCGAAGCCCAGCCGGATCAGGGCGGTCTGAACGGTAAGCATCATGCCCGTCTTCTCCTCGCCGACGGCGGCGAAGAGGAAGGCATTGTATTCGGACTGACCGAGGGAATATTCCGGACGCAGCGTCATGGCTCCTCCTGGAGCGCGGGGGGGCTGACCCGGCCCTGAAGAGATGGGGAGTGGCGTGACGGGAACAAGGGCCGGCGGGCCGGCCCTTGTCGTTGGTCGAAGCCTACTTGCGCTTGCCGGCCGCGGCGGCGCTCTTGCCGGGATTGGTGTGCGCGGCGGCGAAGGGAGACGTGCTCGCGACGACCTTGACCTTGTTCTGCTTTGGCTTCTTGGCTTCGCGGTTGCCGCGCTGATTCTTCTGGGCCATTGGTTTTTCCTTATTATCGGCGCACGCGACATACGCAGGCGCGCGCGACACTAGGCTCATTCCGCAGGCCTGTACGATCTGTCTCATCGTGCCGGCGCCATCGCCGATCCGGGCGGACGCATCGAACGGTCATCTGGCGATGGATGTAGCCCCCTGAGGCCATGGATGATCTACTCGCCCACGGCGCTTATCGCAGAAGCGTCCAAGAGGGAGATCTATGGCCGATCCGACACAGCCAGCGCCGTTGCCTTCTGCGGCGTGGTCATCCTGACAATCTTCGCGGCGGAAGACTTCGATCCGCGCCTGACGTGGGACGCCGCCGCCCGCAACAGCCATCGATCGCTGCAATTGTGGCGCGGGCGGAGCTAAGGACTCCGCAAGCTGAAGCGATTCAGGGCCAGCGTGCCTCAGGCGGCAAAGACTCAGGATCGCCTCTACGTTGCCGCCGGTCATCAGGCCCAACTTGGTGCCGCGGTCGTGCAACAGGTTGAACTCGACTTAGCGGCCGCGGCGCAGTGCGCGCGGCACTAGGCCCTTTATAGGGCCCGTAGGAATTGCTTCTGCTCCGAATTAAGGCTCGACACTGGGCGCCGCTATCCGGCTCGCCTGCGTCGCGGCTTCGAGCAGGCTCGCAGTATAAGGATCGCGAGGCCGGGCGAACACTGTCGCAGTCTCGCCCTGCTCGACGACCTTTCCCTGCTTCAGCACGATCACTTGCGGCGCGATCTTCCAGATCACGGAAAGATCGTGCGTGATAATCATCATGGCGGCCGCGCTCTCGCGCTGTAGCGCCAGCAGGTGCTCGAGAACCTGCGCCTGCACCGAGGCGTCGAGGGCGGACGTGATCTCGTCGCAGATCAACAGGTCGGGCTTGGCGGCGAAGGCGCGCGCGATGGCGATTCGCTGCTGTTGCCCGCCCGAAAGCTGGCGCGGGTAGCGATCGAGAAAGTCGGCGCCCATGCCGAGGCGTGCCAGCAGCTCGACGGCCCTTCTGCGCGCGGCGGCGCCGTCGAGACCGAAAAAGAATTGCAGCGGCCTGACCAGGGCGGTGCCCACCGTCTGGCGAGGGTTGAGCGACGATAGCGGGTCCTGGAAAATCATCTGGATGCGACGGCGCTGATCCTTGGTGCGGCCGACCACGGTCGAGCTGAGGCCCTTGCCCTCGAATTGCATCCTTCCCTCGCGTGCCGCGATCATCCCGGCGACCAGCATCCCGAGCGTGGTCTTACCGGAGCCGGATTCGCCGATGACGCCCAGCACTTCGCCGCGGCCGATCTGGATGTCGATCCGGTCCAGGATCTTCGCGTGGTCCGCGGGTGTCCGGTTCCACCAGGTTTTGCCGGCATAACTGAAGCCCACTCCCTCGATGCCGAGCAGCGGCCCGGTCGAGGACCGCGCGCCCGGCGCGCGGCTGGCGTCGATGACGAGGGCGGCCGCGAGCAGCTCGCGTGCATAGCCGGTGCGCGGCCGACTGAAGATCTCGGCCACCGGTCCCGCTTCGACGACGCGCCCGTCCTTCATGACCAGGGTCCGGTCGCAGACCCGCGCGACGACATTGAGGTCGTGTGTCACCAGCACCAGAGCCGCACCGCTGGTCCGGCGGACGGTTGCGATCAGGTCGAGCACCTGTGCTTCGGTCGTCTTGTCGAGCGCGGTGGTGGGCTCGTCCAGCACAAGCAACGCGGGATCGCAGGCGAGGGCAGCGGCAATGACCACGCGCTGGCGCTGTCCGCCCGAGAGCTGGTGGGGATAGCGTGTCGCGATCACAGCGGGATCCGGCAGGCCCATCTCGTCGAACAGTTCGAGAGTACGCGCCCGCGCCTGCCGCCGCGTCATGCCGCGACGCATGACCAGCACTTCTTCGACCTGGCGGCCAACGCGCACATGATAAGTGAGCGACGAGAGCGGGTTCTGGGGAACCATCGCCACCTTGAGCCCACGAAGCGCGGCCAGCGCCGGGCCCGAGGCTGCCACGACATCGATGCCGTCGACGGCGAGTGACCCGCCGAGGAAGCGCCCGCCGCCACGCAGATAGCCCAGCAGCGCGCGCGCCAGGGTCGACTTGCCCGATCCCGATTCGCCCACGATGCCCAAGGCTTCGCCGCGCCCGAGCGTGAACGAAACGTCGTCGATGACGCCCACCGCCTCACCGGAAACGGCAGCATAGCCGATCGACAGCCGGTCGCAGCGGACCAGCGGTTCGCCGTCAGGCCGCGCCACGGGCAGCCTCCAGACCGAGCGCATCGGAAATTCCCTCGACCGCGAAATTGATGCCGACGACCAGCGTCGAGACACAGAGTGCTGGCGCCAGGATCAGCCACGGTTCTGAGCGGATGGACTGAAGCCCGTCATGGATCATCAGCCCCCAGTCGGGTGTCGGCGGCGAAATGCCGAGCCCGAGGAAAGACAACGCAGACACGAGCAGGAGCGCGCTCGAGGTGCGCATCGCAAACTCGACCGCGAGCAAGTCGGCGATGTTCGGCAGCAACTCGCGCAGGATCACCGAGGCGGCGGTCTCGCCCCGCAGGCGCGCGGCCTTCACGTAGCCCAGCTCCATCAGGACAATGCCCTGCGCCCGCGAGGTCCGTATGACACCCATCATCTTGATGACCGAGATGACCAGGATCAAGACGGGCAAGGTCTGGCCGAAGCCGGTGACGAACAGGGTGACGAAGAGGATTGCGGGAATGGCGAGGTTCATCTCGACGAGCCTTGAGACGATGTCGTCGAAAAGACCGCGATAGTAGGCGGCGGCAAGGCCGATCAGCCCGCCGACGAGCGAGGCTATCAGGCCGGCCGCGAGAGCGGCCACGATCGAAATACGCCCGCCCATCAGCAGCCGAGAGAGGAAATCGCGGCCGAGCGCATCCGTGCCCAACCAGTAGGTCGCATCGGGCGGCTCGAGCGGCGCGCCGATCAGGATGAATGGATCGTAGGGAGCAAGCAGAGGGGCGGCCAGCGCCATCGTGAGATGGAATGCCACCAGAATAATGCCGACGATGGTGAGCGGCCGGCGCACGATCCGCTGGATCACCGCCTTCATCGCCGCCTCGTCCTGGGATCGAGTGCGAGGATCATGAGGTCGGCGGCGAGGTTGAGCACGACGACCATGGATGCCGAAAACAACGCGATGACCTGCACGACATGGACCTCGCGCCGCGTGACGGCGCGCACCAGCTCCTGTCCCAGGCCCGGATAGGCGAAGACGAGTTCGACGACGACAAGGCCGGACACCATTGCGGCAGCGTAGAGCGCCATCGCGGTGAGGCTGGGGATGACGGCCGCGGGCAGGGCATGCAGCAGCACGATTCGCCATTCGGGAATGCCGGTCAGCCGCAGCCGCTCGACGAAATCGGTCGACAGCGCCTCGACCATGCCGACGCGCAGGATCCGCGTCAGATAGGCGATCGATCCGATGACGATCGTCGCCACGGCAAGCGGTGCGGCGGCGAGCAGCACCAACCCAGGGGCGCTGGTGCTCGCCGTGATCGTCGCCGGAAACAGCGGCCAAGCGACGGCGAACAGCATGACGAGCACGGTTCCGGTGACGAACTCAGGCACCGAATAGCCGATGATGGCCCCGACCGAGACCAGCGTGTCGATCGGCCGGCGATAGCGGCAGGCGGCGGCGACCCCCAGTAACAGCGACAGCGGAAAGGCGATGGCAATGACCGTGCCCGCGAGCAGCAAAGAATTGCGCAGAGGGTAGGCGACGATGTCGACTACCCGCGCCTTCGTCATCACCGTTCGGCCGAAGTCGAGCCGGGCCGCGCCGAGCAGGAATTCGCCGAGCCGCTCATACGCCGGACGATCCAGTCCCAGCTCGTGCTTCATCTTGGCAAGCTGTGCGGGCGGCATTTGCGAGATCTCGTCGGCGGACAGCGAGACGTCGAGTGCGTCTCCAGGCAGTACTTCGGTTGCCAGGAAGATGTATGTCGCGAGCAGGACGAGCGTCAGCAGCGAGAGCCCGGCGCGGCGCAGGATCGCGCCGATCACCGCGGTCCCTCTGCTTTCATGCCTTCCAGACCTCGTCGAGGCGCACGGACCAGGCCTGCGGATGGAATGCCAGCTTCCGGATCGCCTTGCGTTTGACCAGGAAGTTGCTGCCGCCGGCCGGCAAGATGGCCGGCACTTCCTCGAACAATATCGCCTGCATGCGGGCGTAGATGGCCTTCCTCTTGTCGGCTTCGCGCGTGATCATCGCCTGACCGTAGAGTTCCATATACTGATCCTGCGCCGGCCCGCTCCAGTGGCCGCTCTCGACGTAGGCGTTGCGCATCCTGAACAGCGAGATGCCCGGATTGCGCGCGCCAACGGCGGTCATGGCGAACTTGTGGTATTTGCCCTTCGACAGGTCGCTTTCACCGGTGCGGAACTGGAAGTATCCGTCGGTCGGCCGTTCCTCGATGGGCAAAGTGATGCCGGCATCCTTGACCGACTGCTGCAGGACCTGGAAGTAGGTCGGCACTTCCGCCATCTGCTGGCTGTAGTAGAGCGTGGGAAGCGTGATGCCGTTGGGGAATCCGGCCTCGGCGAGCAGGCTCTTCGCCTTGGCCACGTCGCGGCCCTTTGGACGCGGCACGAAGTTGGGATCGATGAATACGAGATGGCTGTCGTTGCCCACCCAGCCGTTGTTGCCGCCGTAGGCTACGCGCACGATCGCCTCGCGGTCGATTGCCAGCGCCAGGGCTTGGCGAATGCGCTTGTCGAGAAACGGCGAACCGGGATGCTTCGGCAACTGAAGGACGAATTCGTAGGCGCCGCGCGCGCTCGCGATGTCATAGGCCGGATCGCCGGAGAGCTGCTTGACGGCCCGCGGATCGATGTTGAAGACGACGTCGAACTGGCCCGCCCGAAGCCCGTTCAGCGCGGCCTCCTGCTGGCCCTCGCGGTTGTGGCACTCGACGCGGTCGAGATAGGGGAAGCCCTTGCGCCAGTAGCCCTCGAAGCGCTCCATGATGATCGACCGGTTGGGGTCGGTCGAGACGATCCGGAAAGGGCCGGTGCCGACGCCATCGAGCCCGATCACGTTGGGAGCCGCCGCCGGCATGATGATGCTGGTATACTCGGCGAGGATGAATGGGAACTCCGAATTGCCGGCATCCAGCGTGAAGCGGGCGAGGTATTTGGAGACTGCCTCGATCTTCACGATCTGTCGCTGGAACGGCCCCTTCTCGCGATGGTACTCGAAGGAGGCGACGACATCCTTCGCTGTCATTTCCTGGCCGTTGTGGAACAGCACGCCCTCGCGCAACGCCACATCCCAGACATTCATCTTGTCGTCGGTCGGCTCGATGTTCTTCGCGAGTTCGTACTCCCACTCGAGCTTCTCGTTGACCCAGGTCAGGCAATTCCACTGGTTACGCGTGTTGGCGTCGACGATGTAATAGGGATGCTTTGCTGTCTTGGCGTCGGCGGACAGGCGGTTGGCCGTCAGCTGCGCGTAGACGAGCGTGCCGCCGCGTTTTGGCGCGGTATCTTCCGCCCGCGTGCCCCCGGCGGCCAGAATCGTGGCTCCCGCCAGTCCCATGCGGCCGAGACCGCGGCGTGTGAGTGAGTTCATCTGGACCTCCCCTATAGAAAAACGCTATGAGCGGTTAGCTCTTCTTTAATTAAGTTAATGACCGTAGATGTCGGGACGATGACGCGAAAGCCCTTAAAGCCGGATGGCCGTCAGGAATCGGGAATCACGCTGAGCGCGTTGCGCACTTTCGTGGCAATAGTCGATGCGGGCAGTTTCTCGAAGGCCGCCGCGGCGCTGGGCGTCAGCCAACCCAGCGTCTCCATCCAGCTCAACAGCCTCGAACGGGCCTGCCGCGTGCTGCTGCTGCATCGTCGGCCGCGCCTCGAACTGACGGACGCGGGCCGCGACCTGTTCGTGCGCGCCCGCCTGATCATCAGCCGGCTGGAAGAATTCGAAGGTTCGGTGAGCGACCTGCGCGAGCTGCGGCGCGGCAATCTTTCGGTCGGCCTGTCGGGACCACATGTCGCGATGCCGCTGATCGGCTCCTTCGTGGAGCGGAATCCGTCGCTTACCCTTTCGACCCGGATCGGCAACACATCGACGCTGCTCGCCGACATCGCGCAATGCCGGATCGACGCGGCGATCGTGGCGATGATGGGGGCGGCGCCCGGCCTGTCGTGCACCAAAGTCGCCGACCTCAGGCTGGCGCTCTGCGTGCGGGCCGACGATCCCCTGGCGCGGCGCCGCACGATCAGACCGCAGGACGTGGCGTCGAGACCGCTGATCATGCGCGAAGAAGGCTCGGTCACCCGCCAGATCGCCGAACGTATCTTCGCCGCGGCGCGCACCCGGCCCAGTATCCGCATGGAAATCACCGGACGCGAGGCGATGAAGGAGGCGATCGTGGCCGGGCTCGGCCTCGGCGTGCTGTTCGCGCACGAGACCGAAGGCGATTCGCGCCTCGTGCCGGTAGAAATGGCCGGCACGCCGCCGGGTGCGGCCATTTATGCCGTCACCCTGGGCGAGTCGCTCGAGATCCCGGTGGTCCGGGCCTTCATCGAGCATGTCACGATGAGGGTGTCGCCGCGGAAGTGACGAGCGGCTCGACGTATTTCAGGAAGTGCTCGAACGGCTGCGTCTGTGCAGCGGGATCCTTCGCCGTGTCGTCGTAGCGGCGGACGCGGATCGCGGCCTCGGCATAGGGCTCGCGCCGATAGGCCTCGACCTCTTCCGGGGTCAGGTTGCCGCCCTGGAGTTCGAGCGAGCGTCGCGAGTCCCGGGCCAGCCGGTCGTAGTGACCTTCGACCGTGCAGAGATAGCGCTTGGCCGGAACGTGCAGTCGGACGGGCTCGGAGACGTCCGGCCCGAAATGCCGTGCGAGCCAGGCTGCGCCGCGCTCCTCGTGCGTGTCATTGATGCCGCGTTCCAGGTAGTCGGTGCCGAGATCGTGGATCATGTGGCCGAGATCGTGCAGCAGGCTGGCGACGATGATGGAAGGTGGCTCGCCCGCCGCCTCGGCGTTGGCCGCGGCCTGCAGCGAATGCTGGAGCTGATTCACGTCGGACAGGCCATAACGCCGGGTTGCCCGCTTGCCGTAGATCTCGAGCAGTTCGTCGCGAATGCTTGTCATGGCGATCTCCTTGCGCGTCGCTAGCTACATAAGCTTCAGATTATCTCATATTGTTGTCCATACCTTTTTAATTATGTAACTTTTCGTCGTTAGCCTCTCCAACTGCCGTATTGTGTGCCGCGCCGATCCCACTCCTGCCGTGTGAGCCGACATGACCGACCGCCCGAAGAACGTTCTCCTGATCGTCGTCGACCAGTGGCGCGGCGACTGCCTTGGCCGATACGGGAATTCATGGGTGAAGACGCCGCGGCTCGACGCGCTGGCGCGCCGGGGCGTGACCTTCGCGCGGCACTTCGCGCAGGGTGCGCCCTGCGGTCCGGCCCGCACGTCACTACAGACCGGAAAGTACGTGATGAATCACCGCGTCGTTTACAACGGCGTGCCGCTCGACGCCCGTCACGACCACATGGCGCGCATGCTGCGCCGCGCGGGATACGATCCGGCGCTGGTCGGCTATTCGACGACGACGCCGGATCCGCGTGGCCTGTCGCCTGCCGATTTCCGCTTCCGCACCAACGGCGACATCGCCGATTCCTGGCGGGTGATCGTGCAGCTCGACGAGCAGCGCAGCCGGACCGAGGCAGCCTGCAATTACGCGGGATGGGTGAAGAACCGCGCGCCCCGTCATGAAGGCAGGACCGCCGACGATCTATGGCGCGCGCAATCGGGCGCGGCGCGGCCCGATGGAACGCCGACCGTCGTCGAGGCCGAATTGTCGGATTCCGCATGGCTTGCCGAAAGCGCGGTCGAATATCTGCGGGGCCGTCCGACCGGCGAGCCGTGGATGCTGCACTTCGGCCTTTATCGCCCGCATCCGCCGTTTGCCGCGCCTGCGCCCTTTCACAATTCGGTGCCGCTGGACCGGATTCCCGCACCCGTCCGGGCCGCAACGCCCGAAGGCGAAGCGGGTGGCCATCCTTACATGCAGCAGGTTCTGTCGGCCCAGGACCTCGGCAGCTACATGGTCGGCGGCAAGGGCCGGCCCGCCGGGCTCACCGATCAGGAAGTGCGCCATTTGCGCCAAGCCTATGCCGGATTGATAGAAGAGGCGGACGACCAGATCGGACGCGTCCTCGATGTCCTGGCCGAGCGCGGCGAGCTCGACAGCACGCTGATCGTGTTTACCAGCGATCACGGCGAACAATTGGGCGACCACTACATGCTCGGCAAGATGGGCTTCTATGACCAGAGCTATCATGTCCCGCTGATCGTCGTGGACCCCCGCCCGGAGGCGGATGCCACGCGCGGGCGGATCGTCGAGGGTCTCACCGAAAGCATCGACGTGTTGCCGACCATTCTCGAGTGGACCGGGATCGAGGTGCCTCACACCTGCGACGGGATCTCGCTGCTGCCGGTCGTTCGCGGTTCAGACGACACCGTGCGCGACGCGGTGCACTTCGAGTTTGCGGTTCGCGGCGGCTTCCTCGTGCCGGATCGCTGGACGCTCGGCATGGACTATCGCACTTGCGATCTCAGTGTGTTGCGCACCGATCGTTACAAGTACGTCCATTTCCAGACCCTCCCGCCGCTCCTGTTCGATCTGCAGGAAGATCCCGCCGAACTTTGCGATCGCTCGGGCGATCCGGCATATGCCGCTGTCATGCTGGCGATGACCCAGAAGATGTTGACGTGGCGCATGCACTACGCTGAGCGTGAACTCGTCAATCTCAGCGCCTCGCCCAAGGGGCTGGTGCGGGTGGGCTAGCGGGCTGCCCCCGCCGTCGTCAGGGCCAGCGTGCCTCGGGCGGCAGCGACATCAGGATCGCCTCGACGTTGCCGCCGGTCATCAGGCCGAACTTGGTGCCGCGGTCGTGCAACAGGTTGAACTCGACGTAGCGGCCGCGGCGCACGAGCTGGTGCTCGCGCTCGGCCGGCGTCCACGGCGCGTTCATGTGTTTGCGCACGATCGCGGGATAGGCCTTGAGGAACGAGTCGCCCACGTCGCGCGTGAAGGCGAAGTCCTTGTCGAAGTCGTTCTCGAGATAGTCGTAGAAGATGCCGCCCACGCCGCGCGCTTCGCTGCGGTGCGGCAGATAGAAATATTCATCGCACCATTTCTTGAAGCGCGGGTAGTAGCCGGCGTCGTGCGCGTCGCACGCGGCCTTGAAGGCGTCGTGGAAGGCGCGCGTGTCTTCCTCGTTCGGCACCATGGGCGTGAGATCGCCTCCGCCGCCGAACCACGACTTGGTCGTGACGATGAAGCGCGTGTTCATGTGCACCGCGGGCACTTTCGGCGAGCGCATGTGGGCCACCAGCGAGATGCCCGAGGCGTGGAAGCGCGGGTCCTGGTCGGCGCCGGGGATTTGCTTGCGGAACTCGGGGCTGAATTCGCCGAACACGGTCGAGACGTTGACGCCGACCTTCTCGAAGACGCGACCGCGCATCACCGACATGACGCCGCCGCCGCGGTCCTCACCGTTGGCTTCGCGCGGGCGCTGCCAGGCGGTGCGCTCGAACTTGCCGGGGGGCAGGTCGTTGTGCGTGCCGGTGAGCTCGCCTTCGATCTTCTCGAATTCGGCGCAGATGCGGTCGCGGAGGCCTTCGAACCAGGCGCGCGTGATGTCTTTGCGAGGGGTGATGTCGGTCATGAGAGGAGCTTGAATCCGGAGGTCTGGCGCAGGGCCTCGCTCAATACCATCGATGCCGCCAGGGCGACATTGAGCGAGCGAGCGCCTTTCTGGAGCGGGACGCGCAGCCCGAGGCCGGCCGCCGCGTGGACTTCCTCCGGGGCGCCCGCGCTCTCGCGGCCCAGCAGCAGCGTGTCGGAGGGCTCGAAAACGACGTCCGGGAAGGTCTGGGCCCCCCTGGTCGTCAGCAGAACCAGCCGGCCGGGCACGCGGTCCCGGCAAAAAGCGGCCCAGGAGGCGTGCCGGGTGATCTGTGCGAGGTCGTAATAGTCCATGGCGGCGCGGCGGATGCGCTTGTCGTCGAGCGGGAAGCCGCAAGGCTCGATGATTTCCAGCGGAACGGCGAGGCCGGCCGAAAAACGGATGAAGGCGCCGAGATTCTGCGGAATATCGGGCTCGAAAAGGGCGATGCGCATGGTCTCCTGATCCCCTCTCACACCACGACGCGAAAGGCCTTGATGCGGCGCGCTGTCGCAGTTTGGCCGGGTCGGGTCGATCCTCGATTAATACTCAATCTGCGACCGAAGAAGCCTTGAATAAAGCGTGGCTTTTCAGTCTATTGCCCGGCGACAAGGGGACGATACAAGTATGGCTTCTTCCAGTATTCCGGCCGGCTCCCACGGAGACCCGAACCGGCGCGATTTCCTCATGGTTGCCTCGGGCGCCATGGCTGCCGTCGGTGCGATTGCCACGGCATGGCCCTTCATCAACAACCTCAATCCTGCCGCAGATACGCTGGCGCTCTCCTCGGTCGAGGTGAACGTGAAGGCGATCGCGGTCGGCCAGGCGATCACGGTGAAGTGGCGCGGCAAGCCCGTGTTCATCCGTCACCGCACGCCGGAGGAGATCAAGGAAGCGGAGGCCGTGAAGGTCTCCGAGCTGCCCGATCCCGAGACCGACAAGATGCGCGTCACCGACACCGCCAAGAAGGCGCGGCCGGAGTGGCTGATCGTGGTCGGCGTCTGCACCCATCTCGGCTGCGTGCCGCTCGGCACCAAGCAGGGCGATCCGCGCGGCGAGTACGGCGGCTGGTTCTGCCCGTGCCACGGCTCGCAGTACGACACCTCGGGGCGCATCCGCAAAGGACCGGCGCCCAAGAACCTCGCGGTTCCGGACTATCTCTTCTCGTCCGACACACTCGTCAAAATCGGCTGACGCCAGGAGTAATCGATGGCCTCGTCTCACGGCGCTCAGCCGGTCTTCAAGAACAAGGTAGTCGCCTGGATCGACTACCGGCTGCCGATCTTCAGCTACATCGAGAAGGAATATCATACCTTCCCGACGCCGCGGAATTTCAACTACTTCTGGAACTTCGGCGCGATCGCGACCGTGATGCTGGTGCTGATGATCGTCACCGGCATCGTGCTGGCGATGAACTACACGCCCCACGCCGATCTGGCCTTCGCCTCGGTCGAGCGCATCATGCGCGACGTGCCGTCGGGCTGGCTGATCCGCTACATGCACATGACCGGCGCGTCATTCTTTTTCGCCGCCGTCTATGTCCACATCTTCCGCGGTCTCTACTACGGCTCCTACAAGGCGCCGCGCGAACTGCTCTGGATTTTGGGCGTGGTCATCCTGCTCCTGATGATGGCGACCGCCTTCCTCGGCTATGTCCTGCCGTGGGGGCAGATGAGTTTTTGGGGGGCCACGGTTATTACGAACCTGTTCTCGGCGATCCCTGTCGTGGGCGAGTCGGTGGTGACCTGGCTGTGGGGCGGCTTCGCCGTCGACAATCCGACACTCAACCGCTTCTTCGCGCTGCATTACCTGCTGCCGTTCATCATCGTTGCGGTCGTGGCACTTCACGTCGTGGCGCTGCATGTGCACGGCTCGAACAACCCGCTCGGCATCGATCCGAAGGGTCCGCAGGACACCGTGCCGTTCCATCCTTACTACACGATGAAGGACGGCTTCGGCGTCCTGGTGTTCCTGATCTTCTACGCCGCCTTCGTGTTCTTCCTGCCGAACGCGCTGGGCGAGACGGTCAACTACGTTCCGGCCAACCCGCTGGTGACGCCGAACGAGATCGTGCCGGAATGGTACCTGCTGCCGTTCTACGCGATCCTGCGTGCGATCCCGGACAAGCTGCTGGGCGTGCTCGCCATGTTCGGCGCGATCGCCGTGCTGTTCGTTCTGCCCTGGCTCGACACCTCACGCGTCCGCTCGTGCAAGTTCCGGCCGGTCTACAAGTGGTTCGTGTTCGTGCTGGTGATCGACGTCATCGTGCTCGGCATCTGCGGCGCCCATCCGCCGGAAGGCTGGTACGTGCCGATCAGCCGCCTCGGCACGTTCTACTACTTCTTCCACTTCCTGATCCTGCTGCCGGTTCTCGGCAAGATCGAACGGCCCCTGCCGTTGCCACCCAGCATCGCCGACGCGGTGCTCGTCAAGAAGGCGGGGTAATCGCCATGCGTAAGCTGTTCAAGAAGTCGTTCATTACCGGCGCGATCGCCGTCGCGGCGCTGGGCTGCGGCGTGCTGGGCGTCGCCGCCGAGACCGAGATCAAGCTGCCGGAGCAGCACTGGCACTTCCACGGCCCGTTCGGCACCTACGACCGCGCCGCCGCCCAGCGCGGTTACCAGGTCTACAAGGAAGTCTGCGCAGCGTGCCATTCGCTCAGCCTGCTGTCCTACCGCAACCTCCAGGATCTCGGCCTGACCGAGAACCAGGTGAAGGGCCTGATCGCCGACATCCAGGTGCCCGACCTCGGCGACGATGGCGCCGCGATCGATCGTCCGGCGCGTCTGTCGGATCGCTTCAAGAAGCCGTTCGCGAACGACCTCGCCGCGGCCGCCGCCAACGGCGGCAAGGCGCCGCCCGACCTCAGCGTCATCGTCAAGGCGCGCGACGGCGGAGCGGACTACATCTATGCGCTGCTGGTCGGCTACGTGCCGTTCGACAAGCTCACGCCCGCGCAGATCAAGGACGCGAGCATCACGAAGGACGACAACTACAACAAGTACTTCCCCGGTCATCGCATCGCGATGCCGCCGCCGCTGGCCGACGACAAGGTCCAGTACGCCGACGGCACCAAGGCGACGCTCGATCGGGAGGCCAAGGACGTCGTCGAGTTCCTCGCCTGGGCGTCCGAGCCTCATCTCGAGGATCGCAACCGCATGGGCGTGCGCGTGATCCTGTTCCTGCTCGCCCTGGCCGGCCTGATGTACGCCGTGAAGCGCCAGGTCTGGGCCGACAAGCACTGACGCCGCGCAAGCGGCACATACGAAAAAGGCCTCCCACGGGAGGCCTTTTTTATGTCCGGTCCGAAGCTGTCTTAGTGATCGCGCCCGATGCGCCGCGAGGCGACCAGCAGGTCGCGACCCACGGCCGGCGATTTGGTGGCGGGTTCGGGAAGCTGCGTCGGCTGGATCGCGGGAGTGGCGGCCGTCTGACGGCTCGTGACGACCTGCTGCAGCACGCTCGCGGTGCCGAGCGTAACGGTCAGCCCGACGATGAACCACGCAACCGCCCAGGTGAAATGGCGCATGACCTAGTCCTTCACGTCGGAGGTCAAGCGACGGGAAACGAGGAGAACCTGACGCATGAGCTCGCTCGAACGGCCGGGCTTGCCCGACGCGGGAACGCTCGGGCCTTCGACGATCGCGGTGTTGCGGTCGTTGGCCTTGCGATTCATCGCGGCCTGCTCCAGCAGCTGGGCCGTCACGGACGTGACGGCCAAAGCGGCCAGCACCAGCAGGGCTCCCACGATGAAATGACGCATATCCCAAGTCCCCGAACGGCCCGCACACCGGCCCGAACAATCTGCATTGGCACTGGAAGCTTTATATCCCTCGCAAACCCGCCGTCCAACCCGATTCTGTCCCGAGGCCCAGAATCAGTCGCTCATCAGTCGCTCATCAGCCGCTCATTTGCGATGGAGGCGCCGTCGAATGGCATCGGCGCGTGCAATCAGCTTGCGGGCCCGCTCGATCACCGGGATGTCGATCATCTTGCCGTCGACCTGGAAGGAGCCGCGTCCTTCCGAAATGGCTTTGGCGTCGGCCTGTATGAGCTTTTGGGCATAGGCCACGTCTTCCGCAGTCGGAGTGAAGGCCGCGTTCAGGGCCGCGACCAGTCCGGGATGGATGCACGTGCCGCCGGAAAAACCGAAGCGCCGCGCCCGCTCGGCGCTCTTTCGATAGGCCTCGGGGTCGGAATAGTCCGCAACCGTACCCAGGATGCCGATCATCGGCACGTCGAAGGCCTGCGCGGCGAAGGCCACCAGCCGCTTGGGCAGCTCCAGGCTCTCGTCGTTCGGAATCGAGCCCGTCTCCAGGGCAAAATCCTCGCCGCCCAGCATCATGGCGATCACGCGCGGGCCGTGCTCGGCGATGTCGTGGATCTGCGACAGCGCGCGCGGATGCTCGATCATCGCGCCGAAGCCGATCGAGCCCGCTTTCATACCGCGCTGCTTCTCGAGATCGGTCACGACTTCGTCGAGCAGCTTCAGGTGCTGCACGCTCTCGGTCTTGGTGACGAACAGCGCGGTGACGCCGGGCTGCACCGCCGCTTCGAGATCGGGGATCGTCATGCGCAGCGGCCGGTTGATGCGCACCGCCACGTCGGCGCCGCCGCGCGCCACTTTCTCGATCGTGTCGGTCAGCATGGCACGCGCGTCGGGCTTCTGCGCCGGCTGCACGCTGTCCTCGAGATCGACCAGCACGCAATCGGCGCCGCGCTCGTGCGCCTTGTCGATGAACTTCGGCACGTTGCCCGGCACATAGAGGATCGAGCGCCACACGGGCGGAGCGGGGCGGGCAACGGTCACTTTTTCTTTCCCTTCGAAATGGTACCGGCAGCAACGAGCTTGTCGTACTCGGCGCCGCCCAGCAGCGGCTTCAGCAGCGCCTCGTTATGCTCGCCGATTTTCGGTGCGGCGGACTTCAGCGCACCCGGCGTGCCCGACATGCGCGGCACCACGCCGTGCGTCGGCATCAGCCCGCCAGTCATTTCCTCGTCGGGAATCTCGATCAGCGCCTCGCGCTCCAGCACATAGTCGTCCTGCGTGATCTGCGAGATGTCGTACACCGGCCCGATGGTGACGCCGGCTTCGTCGAAATACTTGAGGTTCTCCGCCAGATCGCGCGCGCCCACGAATTCGCCGATGATGCGGTCGAGCTCGATGCCGTTCTTCACGCGCTCGATGTTGGTGGCGAAGCGCGGATCCTTGACCAGCTCGGGCCGGCCGATCTTGACCAGCACCCGCTCGGCCATGCCCTGCGTCGAAGCCGACAGGCACACCCAGCTTCCATCCTTGGTCCTGTAGACGTTGCGCGGGGCGGCGTTGGTCGAGCGGCTGCCGCTCCGCACCTTCACGTCGCCGGTCAGCTTGTGGTTCGCCGCCTGCGGCCCCAGCATCGAGAACAGCGGATCGAACAGCGGCAGGTCGAGCACCTGGCCCTTGCCGCCGTTCATCTCGACCTCGCGCAGCGCCACCAGCGCCGCGCCGTAGCCGTTCAGCGCGGCCATGCAGTCGGCGAGATACATCGGCGGCAGCACCGGCTCGCGGTCCTCGAAGCCGTTCATCGACGCAAACCCCGAATAGCCCTCGATCAGCGTGCCGAAGCCCGGCTTGTGGCGATAGCGCCCCTCCTGGCCCCAGCCGGAAATGCGCAAAATCACCAGCTTCGGGTTGATCGCGTGCAGCTCGGCCGGCGACATTCCCATGTCTTCCATGACGCCGGGACGGAAACTCTCGACCAGGATCGCCGCCGTCTTCGTGAGCTCGCGCACGATCGCGCGCCCCGCGTCGGAGCGCAGGTCGAGCGCAACGCTCTTCTTGTTGCGGCTGTAGACCTTCCACGCCGTCTCGACGTTCTTGACGCGCCACGAGCGCAGCGTGTCGCCCTCCGGCGGCTCGATCTTGATGACTTCCGCGCCGAAATCCGCGAGCTGGAGAGTGAGCACATTGCCTGCCACCAGCCGCGACAGGTCGACCACGCGGACCCCGTTCAGGGGGCCTCGGGCCTCGGGCGTGAAGTTCTTCTTGGCAGGGCGTTTGGCAGGCATTTCAGTCTCGTTGTCATCCCGAGCGGAGCGAGGGATCCTTAAGCGGCGCCAACCAAGGATCCCTCACTTCGTTCGGGATGACAGTTATGGTGCGGCGACGACGTGCGTCAGCCCACATGCTTCTTCATGAACTCGAGCGTGCGTTCCATTGCCTTCTTCGAGGCGGCGGCGTCGTACGAGCCGCGCTCGTCGCAATGGAAGCCGTGGTCGGCCGGATAGTCGAACACCTGCACTTCCGGATGCAGCGCCCGGATCTCGTTCACATGCGCCATCGGGATGTGCATGTCCTTGTCGCCGAAATGCAGCATGGTGGGCACCGTGGGCTTCTCGCTCTTGGTGCCGTAGATGCCGCCGCCGTAATAGCCGATCGCCGCGTCGGGCCTGAGGCGCGTGGCCGACAGCCAGGTGATGGTGCCGCCCCAGCAGAAGCCGGTGACCGCGACCTTCTTGGGGCCGCGCGCCTTCAGCGCCGAGATCGCCGCATCGACGTCCTGCACCGCCTTGTCGACGCCCAGCTCCATCACGAACTTGCGGCCCTCGGCCATCGTGTCGGGCGTGTAGCCCAGCTCGACGCCCGGCTTGATGTGGTCGAAGAAGCACGGCGCCAGCGCGAGATACCCTTGTGCTGCAAAGAAATCGGTGACCTTCCTTATGTGCTGGTTCACGCCGAAGATCTCCTGGATCACGACGATGCCACCTTTCACGTCGCCCTTCGGCGTGGCGAGGTACGCGTCGATCTCGCCGGCCTTAGACTTAAGACGGATAGTCTCACCCATGAAAAAACCTCCCGGTTGCGGGCCGCAGTGAACATGGTAATGGCCACCCGTTCAACCCGTGACGGCCCGCACTGCGAGCCCAGATAGCCACCCGAGAAAGCCAGGCCGATGTACATTCCCAAGCACTTCGAGGCGTCCGAGGAAACCGGCCGCGAGATCATGCAGGCGCACGGCTGGGCACTGCTCGTCAGCACCGATGAGAACGGCGCGCCGTTCTGCACGCACCTGGCGCTGGTCTGGCAGGACGACGGCGCGCCGCACGGCAGCCTGATCGGCCATCTCGCGCGGGCCAACCCGCACTGGAAACTGTTCGCCAACGCCGCCCCGTCGATGGCGCTGTTCTGGGGCCCGCACGCCTACGTCTCGCCGACCTGGTACGCGCCCGGCGCCAAGGTGCCGACCTGGAACTACGTCACCGTGCACGCCTACGGCCGGCCGGAGGTGATCGAGGACACGAACCAGGTGCTCGCGGTGCTGACCGACCTCGCGAAGATCTACGAAGGCAAGGAGGGCTGGACCCTCGACGCCCTGCCGCCCGGCAACGCCGCGGCGCAGACCCGGGGCATCGTCGCCTTCCGCATGACGCTCACGAAAATCGAGGCCAAGACCAAGCTCAGCCAGAACCGCGACATGGAAGACCGCACGCGCGTGATCGCGAAGCTCGAGGCGAGCGAGGGTGACGATGCGAAGGCGACGGCGGGGTGGATGAAGAAGGTGTTGCCGTAGTCACTCCGGCCGAATATCCGCCGCCTTGATCACCTGGCCCCAGCGCGTCACCTCGGAGCGCACATACTCCTGAAACTCTTGCGGCGTGTTGAGCACCATGTCGCTGCCCGCCGCCACCAGACGGTCGCGCACCGCGCCCTGGCCCAGCACCTGGACGGTATCGGCGTAGATCTTCTGCACGAGCTCCGGCGCCATGCCGGCGGGGCCATAGAGTCCGTTCCAGGTCGCGGTCACGATATCGGCCACGCCGGTCTCGACGATCGTGGGGACGTCGGGCGCGAGCGGCGAGCGCGTCGCGCCGGTCGTGACGAGCGCCTTCAGCTTGCCGGTCTGGACGTGCGGCATGGCCGACGGGATGTTGGAAAAGAGCACGCCCACCTGGTTGCCCATCAGGTCGACCAGCGCGGGTTGCTCGCCGCGATAGGGGACGTGCACCATCTTGAGGTTGAGGCGCATGTTGAGCAGCTCGGACGTCATCTGCGGCGAGGAGCCGATGCCACCGGACGCAAAGGTGATCTTGCCCGGGTTGGCGCGCACGTAGGCCACGAGCTCGGCCAGGGTCGACGCCGGAAAGGACGGATGCGCCACCAGCAGCATCGGCGTGGAGTTGAGGACGGTGATCGGCGTCAGGTCCTTGAGCGGATCGTAGGAGGGCTTGGCCACGATCTGCGGCGCCACGGCGATCGAGGTCTGCGGGGAAACCAGCAGCGTGGTGCCGTCGGGTGCCGCGCGCACCACCTGGTCCGCCGCCACCATGCCGCTGGCGCCGGTGCGGCTCTCGACGACGACGGACTGGCCCCAGCGCTCCTTCAAGGCGTCGGCCAGGACGCGCGCCACGAAGTCGGTCGCGCCACCCGCGGTGAAGCCGACGACGATCTTTACCGACTTGTTTGGAAACGCGGCCTGTCCGAAGGCCGGCAAGGTGCCGGCGGCCGTGGCCAGGAGTGAGCCTGTCACCGTGCGGCGCGAAAACTTCATGGCGATCCCCCGTCATTTTCATTCGTTCGATTTCGAAGAGTGTCGGCAATATCTCTTCGGGGAACAAGCGGTGTGCTGTCGAGGGGAGGACGCCGTTTCACTGCGATGGCGTTGGGACCGTCCGCATCTCGCGCGCCTCGGTCCCCATGAAGTGACCGATGGCCTTCAGCCTGTCGAGGCGGTCGCAGACGATCTTGAAGGTCGCCAGCATCGGCACCGCCAGCAGGGCGCCGGCCACGCCCCACATCCAGTACCAGAAGATCAGGGCGATCATCACGACCACCGGGTTGAGCGTGAACTGTCGCGCCAGCAGGGACGGGGTGATCACCTCGCCCTCGGCGAAATGCAGCGACAGGTAGATGCCAGCCGGCAGCAGGCCCTGCCAGAGATCGTCGAAGGTCGTGAGGCCGACCAGCGCCAGCAGGGCGACGCCCGCCATCGGCCCGAGAATGGGAATGTAGTTCAGGAGAAAGGCGACGCTGCCCCAGAGGATCGGGTCGCTGAGCCCGCACAGCCTGCTCGCCAGTCCCGTGAGGACGCCGAGCAACAGGTTCATCATGGTCACGGTGCCGAGGTAGACCGCGACCGTGCGCTGGATCTCGTTGATGATCTCGACCGCCTGCTTCTTGTCGTGCAGCGTCGGCAGGATCTCCACGATCCGGCGCAGGAACGAGTTGCCCGACACGAGCAGGAAGTAGAGCAGCACGACCACGGTCAGGACGCCCGCCAGGAGAACCCGTGTGCCGCTGAACAGGAAGGTGCCGATCGTCGGCCCCTTCACGGCCACTGCCGGCGTCGCCCCCTCGTCGTCGCCCATCTTCTCCACGTCCCGTGACGCCTTCTGGAGGTTGCGCGCGATCGCGCTGATGCTGTCGAGGCGCTTTTCGAGCTTCGCGAGGTTTTGCGGCGCGCCGGAAATCCATCCCGACGCCGGCCCGGACAACAGCGTGGCCAGCCCCGTCACCCCTCCCAGCAGCACCCCCACGACCAGCAGCGCCGCCACGAACCGCGGCAGATGCCACTCGACCAGAGTTTCGACCGTCGGCTGGAGCAGGAACTTCAGCAGGAACGCGATGATGACCGGCACGAGGATCTCGCCGGTGACGTACAGCGCATAGACGAGCAGCAGGCAGAAGATCCCGGCCAGCAGCATCGCCTTGACGTCGGTCGGCAGTTGAAGCTCCGGGCGCTCGGGGCCGCCATTCTCGACAGTATCGGACATTTGCAGTCTCTCGGGGCGGGGCCGCGAGATAACGGCAAGGGCCTGTCGCGGTTCCATCATGTCGTCCGGACGTCGCCTTTGCCGATGTTGCCCTTGCCGGTGTTGCCCTTGCCGATGTTGCACACCGCACAAAGCGTCTGAAGATTGGCCAGGACGGTCTCTCCGCCCTTCGACCACGGCACGATGTGATCGACATGCAGGGTCACGGCGGGGTCTTTCGCCGGGCTGGCGCCGCACATGCGGCAGAGGCAGTTGTCGCGGATCAGCACCGTGGCGCGCAGGCGCCAGCCGATCTCGCGCGCCGGGCGGGCCGCGGCCCTGGTGCGCCGGGGAAGCACCTCGCGGCCGCCGCGCTTTCTGGTGAAGGCTTCGAAAGCGCGCAGTGCGTTGTGCCACGTCCCGAAGCGCCGCTTGTAGGTGGCGCCGGCAAACTTCGAGACGCCGCCGCGTTTGGTGAGCTCACGCCACGTGGGCTGGCGGCCGAGCCTGCGCCAGACGTCGGCCAGGTTGTTCAGCAGCACCGCGTCCGGCACGCGCCAGTGCTGCGTCACCTCGAGGCCCGCTGCGCCCAGGGCCGCGTTCCACGAGCCGAAGCGGCGCGCCAGCGTATTGGGCCGGAAGGTGCCGTGCTCGGCGTAGAACGCGGAGGTCATGCGGCGCCGGCCCGCCGCGCGCGCGACGCGGCGCAGGTCCCGGACCAGCTCGCGGTCGGGAAGGTCGCGGGGCTTGAAGTGCACGAAGGAGGATCGGCGGGGCGCCACCGCCATTTTCTAGGGCATGGCGGGCGA
>CAIMEE010000303.1 GCA_903839865.1 Enhydrobacter aerosaccus
ACCGATCTCGCCTCGCGCGGCATCGACGTGTCGGGCGTGACCCACGTCATCAACTTCGAGTTGCCGGCCGACGCCGAGAGCTACGTCCATCGCATCGGCCGCACCGCGCGCGCCGGCGCCTCGGGCATTGCGCTGTCGTTCTGTGACGGCAGCGAGCGTGGCCAGCTCAAGAGCATCGAGCGGCTGACCAACCAGCGCATCGCCGTGGTGCCCACGCCCTCGAACGAGGACATGCCGGCCGCGCCGCCGATGCGTCCGCGCGCCGAGCGCGAGGCCCACGACAGCGGCGAGAACGAGGCCCGCAATGGCCGCTTCCGCACGGGTGGCGGTGGCCGTCCCGGTGGCGGTGGTCGTCCGGGTGGTCATGGAGGCCGTCGCTCGTTCGGCGATCGTCCGGTGCACGACCGCACCGGTCACGACCAGACCCGCGGCGATCGTCCGCCGGTGCAGGCTGCTGCCGCCGAGTTCCGCGGTGGCGACTTCCGCGAACAGCGTCCGCAGGGCGATCGTCCCGCTGCTGATCGTCCGCACGGCGAGCGTCCCTACGGTGATCGTCCCCAGGGTGATCGTCCTCAGGGCGAGCGCCCGCGTGGTTACGCGCCGCGTCCTCACGGCGACCGCCCGCGCGGCGAACATCGTCCGCACGGAGATCGCCCGCAGGGTGCCCACTCGCATGGAGATCGTCCCCGCGGCGACCGCCCCCATGTTGATCGTCCTCATGGCGACCGTCCGCGCGGCGAGCATCGTCCGCACGGTGATCGTCCGCAGGGTGATCGTCCCCAGGGCGAGCGTCCCTATCTCGCGCGCCCCCAGGGTGACCGTCCCCAGGGCGACCGCCCGCAAGGAGATCGTCCGCAGGCTCCCCGTCCGGCCTGGAAGGGCCGCAAGTTCGGCGGTGGCGGCGGCGCTGGCCGCGGTCGTGGCCGCGCAGCCTGAGCCACGCGCTTCGGTGAAATGAACAGGCGGCCGGTCGAAAGACCGGCCGCTTTTTTGTGCCTCTACTCGTCGAACCCCACGAACACTGTCGCGTCGCGGACGGACTTCCGTTCCGACACGACGGCGTTTGCGGGGAAGCTTTCATCCGGCCAGCCCAGCGCAATGCTTTTCATGATGACCTGATCGTCGGCGATGCCGGCGTGCTCGCGGACCACGGGCGATTGCATGATGCCCTGGCTGTTGATCACGGCGCCCAGCCCGCGAGACCAGGCAGCGTTGACGAGGGCCGTCGTCACGGCGCCGCAATCGAAGGGCGTGTCGTCGCTGCCGTCCAGCACACGGTCGTAGGTCACGATCACGCACACCGGCGCGTCGAATTGACGGAAGCCGCGCAGGACCCAGTCCTGACGCCCATCCTTGTCGTCGCGCGCGATCCCCATGGCGGAGAACAATTGCTTGGCGACGCCGACCTGCCGCTCCCGATGCGGCCCGGCAAAGGCCTGACCCGTCCTGAACTCGCGCGACTGCGGCACGCCCGCCACCATCCGCTCCGTGTTGCCGGCACGGATCCGGTCCAGCGGCTCGCCGGTGATGACGTAGAAATTCCACGGCTGGGTATTCATCGAAGACGGAGCGCGCATCGCCAGAGCGATGATCTCCTCGATCAGCGCCCTGGGGACCGGATCGGGTTTGTAGCCGCGGATGCTCCGGCGACCGAGGACAACATCATCAAATCGCATGCTCAGACAATTCCTTCTTCCTTGAAGATCTCGAGGCACTTGCGCAGCGCGCGCTCGTAGCGGGCACGCTCCTTGGCCATGCTGTCATCGTCCCACTTGAAGAAACCTTCCTTGGTCTTGAAGCCGATGCGGCCCTCATCGACGTTCTTCTGCAGGATCGGCGGCGGGCCCTTGGCATTGTTGAGGTCGGGCCAGATGATCTTGGCGACGGCGCAGGTCGTGTCCCAGCCGGAATGTTCCTTCTGCACGATCGGGCCGGCTGCGGCATAGCGGAAGCCGAAGGACAGCCGCACCGTAGCGTCGATGTCCTCCGGCGAGGCGACGCCTTCCTCGATCAACCACAGCGCCTCGCGCATGAGGGCGCCCTGGATGCGGTTACCCAGGAAGCCGATCACGTCCTTCTTCACCTGCACCGGCCGCTTGCCCAGCGCCTTCATGATCGCGCCGACCTGTTCGGCGTGCGCGACGTCGGTGTGCACGGAGCGCACGACCTCGACCAGGGGGATGAGATGCGCCGGCATGAAGAAGTGCAGGCCCATCATGCGGCCCTGGGTCTTCAATCCCTTGCAGATCTCGCTGATCGGGAAGCTGGAGGAGTTGGAGGTAAGGGCGCAGCCCGGCGTGGCGAGCGCCTCCATCTCGGCGAAGAGCTTTTGCTTCAGCGCGAGGTCCTCGGTCACCGTTTCGACCGCGAGCGAGATCCGCTTCCAGTCGGCCTCGGGCAGGGTGGCGAAGGTCTTGAGCCCCCTGGTGTCGGTGGGCTTGCCCATGGCGGCCAATGCCTTGGCGGTCGCTGCGGCGAGCCCATCGCGCGTGCCGGCCGAGCGCGATACGACGTCGACTGTCCAGCCGCCGCCCAGGAACATGGCGATGATGCCCACGCCCATGGTTCCGCCTCCGATCACCAGAGCATGACGTTCGCTTTGCGACATTCCTTGTCCTCCCAACTCGACGGCTGCCCCTTACGCGAGGCAATATCCCGGCTCAATCATTACCAATGGGGAAACGTATGAGCGGCACCTTCAAGGATATCGGCGTCAGCACCGAAGGTCATGTCGGCATCGTCGAAATCCGGCGTCCGCCGCACAACTTTTTCGACAATGCCCTGATCAACCAGATCGCCGACGCCTTCGAGGCGTTCGACAAGGACAACAACATCCGCGCCTACGTGCTGTGCTCGGACGGCAAGTCGTTCTGCGCCGGCGCCGATTTCGCGAACCGGCCGCAGACCGGCTCGGCCGAGTCGGGCAAGCACCTCTATAAGGAGGCGACGCGCCTGTTCCGCGCCAAGAAGCCGTCGGTCGGCGCCATCCAGGGACCGGCGATCGGCGGCGGCCTCGGCCTTGCGCTGATGCCGGATTTCCGCGTTGCCGCCCCCGAGGCGCGCTTCGCCGCCAACTTCACGCGGCTGGGTTTCCATCCGGGCTTTTCGCTCACCTACACGCTGCCGCGCCTGATCGGCCAGCAGAAGGCGAACCTGATGTTCTACACGGGCCGCCGCATCGGGGGTGAGCAGGCGGTGGAATGGGGCCTGGCCGATGTGCTGGTGCCGCTGGCCGACGTGCGCAAGGAAGCGATCAAGCTCGCGGCCGAGATCGCCGAGAGCGCGCCGCTCGCCGTCGTGTCGACGCGCGAGACCATGCGCCGCGGCTTCGCAGACGGCGCCGAGGCCGCGACCGAGCGCGAGCTCACCGAGCAGGACTGGACCCGCAAGACCGAGGACTTCAAGGAAGGCATCAAGTCCTACGCCGAGAAGCGCCCGGGCAACTGGAAGGGCAAGTGAACCCGGATCAGTTCACACCATAGAAATAGAAAAGGCGGCCCTTGGGCCGCCTTTTTTGTCGTCTGATCGGAAATCTCAGGCCGCTTGCTGGATCGCCGAGAGGATCCAGTGCCCACCCTTGCTGCGCAGGAAGGTCCAGATCTCGGTCGCTTCCGTGCGGACTTGTGCGTTGCCCTCGACGATCGCGCCGTCGCTGAGGCGGCGCGAGTAGTCGATCAGGCTGAAGCGCATGGCGACAGAAGCGTAGTCGAGGCCCGCCTCGCTCCACGCCTCGGAGAGATCGCCCTGCTCGAGCTTGACTGCCTCGACCTTGTTCTCGAGGCCGCGGCTCGCATTGCCCGAGAGCTGCTCGGAGAAGTAGCCGAGCATTTCCGGCGTCACGAACCCACGCATCTTCGAGAGGTCGCCGTTGCTATACGCGGTCTGGATGCTGCCCAGCAGGTTCTCGAACGCGCCGTAGTCCTCCGTCGTGATGGCGATCGGCGCATTTACGGGTGCGCCGCTGCCACCACCGCCACCCATGAGGGGGACGCTGCTGTCGCGCGTGAGTGGCGGCTCCATCATCCGCTGCGTCGCGCCGGCATAGGCCGGCTGCGGAGAAGCACCGGCGGAGGCCGTGCGGCCGCGCCACAGGCGCACCGCCAGGTAGGCGAGACCGCCGATCAGCGCGAGTTGCAGGATCAGACCGAACATGCCGGACATTCCGGACATGCCGCCGAAGCCGCCGCCGAACATCATGCCGAACAGGCCGGCACCCAGGAAACCGCCCATCATGCCGCCCAGGATCGGGTTGCGCGAGAAGAAGCCACCTTGTGCCGCAGGAGCGGCCTGGGCGACGTTGGTCGCGGGCTTGGCAGCCTGCGTCGGGGTCGCGCTGCGTTCGATCGGAGCCGCAGTGGGCGCGGTCTTGGTCGGAGCGGGCGCCGCGCCCGTATTGGAGCCACGGCTGCCGCTGCTGGTGCCGCCGCCCACGCGGGCGTCGGCCATCACCGGTATAATCAAAACAACGGCCGCGAGAGCCGCAAGCCAACGAGACATATTCATGATTTCTGCCACCCTATCGCTGGACATTGCCAACCCGGGGAATGTGAGGTGGATATCCGGAGACTTCAAGGTCGCATATCGACTGAAAAGAGGGGAGAACTGTAACAATGTCGCTCAAAAACAAGACCGCCATCGTCACCGGCGGCGCATCCGGCATCGGCGAGGCCTGCTCCGAGACCCTCGCGCGAGAGGGTGCCAAGGTCCTGATCACCGACATCGACGACCTGCGCGGGCGGGACGTCGTCCAACGCATCGCCAAGGCGGGCGGCACGGCGCACTACATCAACCACGACGTGCGCGACGAGACGGCGTGGCCGGGCATCGTGGCGCAGGCCGAGAAGCGCTTTGGCCGGCTCGACATCATGGTGGCCAATGCCGGCATCGGCATCATGTCGCCGATCGCGACCATGACCTTGGCCGACTGGCAGAAGCAGCAGGCGATCAATCTCGACGGCGTGTTCCTCTCGATCAAGCACTCGATCCCCGCGATGAAGAAGGGGGGCGGCGGGTCGATCGTGCTGATGTCGTCGGTCGCGGGCCTGCGCGGCGCGCCCGGCCTCGCGGCTTACTCCGCGACCAAGGGCGGGGTGCGGCTGCTCGCCAAGTCGGTGGCGCTCGAGCATGCCGCCGACAACATCCGCTGCAACTCGGTTCATCCGGGCATCATCGCGACGCCAATATGGGACAAGATCCCGACGGGCGCCCAGGGCAGCGGCCGCAACGCCCCGATCGATCCCCGCGAGCGGGCGGCAATCTCGGTGCCGCTGCCGCGAGTGGGGGAGGCCCAGGACATCGCCAACGGCGTTCTGTTCCTGTGCAGCGAGGCGGGCAACTACATCACCGGTCAGGAACTGGTGATCGACGGCGGCATGACGGCGGGCGGGCGGCCGACACGGCCATCCTGACGGGATGGAACCGGGCGGCAGGCTTCACGTTAAGGCGGGGAACGCGCAGCCCCCCTGCGCGACCTGAAAGAGGCCTCCGATGAGTATGATCCTGATCATTATCCTGCTGCTGCTCGTTTTCGGCGGCGGCGGCGGATATTACGCCCATCGCAACTGGGGCGGCCGCGGTCTGGGCGGCGTGCTCGGCCTCGTCCTCGTCGTCATTCTCGTGCTGTGGCTGGTCGGCGGCCTCGGCGGGCCGATGATCCGCTAAGGATCAGCTTCCAGCGCGCAACTGATCGAGGCCGCGCTTCAGCAGGGCGGCGGTGTAGCGCTCACGCTTGGACTCGGGCGCCTCGCCCGGGTTCTTCGCGGCGGCGAACAGGCCCGCGAGCTGGGCGAGTTCTGAATCCGCCAGCTTGTAGTTGCCACGCTTCATGTAGCCCAGCGCATGGAAGAGGCACTCCTCCTCTTTCCAGTTGGGCTCGCGCTTCAGATCGTCGAGATGGTGGAGCGCCGACGCGAAGCGTGCGTGGGCCTTCGCCTTGGCTTGCATGGTTACCCGGAACGTCATGGCGCTCTCATCCTCTTGGTCAAGGAACGAGTTTAACGCCTATCGGCGGCCGGCGCGAGCCTCGAGCTGGGCCACCAGCGGTTCGATCGCGCCGCCGCTCTGCTGGATCACGGCATTGAACTCCGAGCGCCGGGTCATGAACAGGCTGACGCCCGCCACCTTGACGTCGACGATGCGCGGGCCCTGGCCGTTGTCGCGCACGTCCCACGCCAGCCGGAGCGACGGCAGGTCAGCCACGGCGTCGACGGTGCTTTCCACTGTCCAGGCGCCGGCGCCCTTGGGGGTGATCTTGTCGACGACCAGCGTCGCCCCCTGCAGCATGCCCAGCCGCTCGCCATAGGCCTTCAACTCAGATGTCTCGAGTGCCGCCAAGAAGCGGGCGCGCTGATCGGGTGTTGCCGCCTCCCAGTGCGCGCCCAGGGTCTGGCGAGCAGCGTAAGCGAGATCGAAGTCGTCATGCAGCACCTGCCGGATTGCGCTTTCGCGTGCCGCGCCGGATGAGCCGCGAGGCAGTTGCTGGACTGCGGCGGTCACGGCCCTGACCGGCTGGCTTGGATCTTGGGAGGGGCTAGGGGCGGCAAACGCGCCGGTGGAGACAGAAACCGCCACAAAGGCGGACGCGACAGCGCAAAACAACCGGGACATGAGGGGTTACCTTCCTGGAGAGCGGCAAAAATCGGGGCAGAGGGCGCGACCGTCATCGCAAGGACGGTGAACGCGTTTCCGGCTCACCGTCCTGATTCTGGATACGTGCCCGGCAGGCCTTATGTGCCCACCGAATGTGACCCCAAGAAGGTCATTGCCGCGCAGGAGTGTCGCAGACCGTCAGGTCTTGGTGGGCGAGCTTTCGGCGCCCTTGTCCGTCTTGATGCCCATGTCCTCCTGCGCCTTCTTGATCTCGGGCAGCGGGCTCTTCTTCGACTTGTCGAGCGCCATGTCGTCGTCCTTGGTCATGCCTTCCTCGGCGGCGACCGAGGTGAGGCGGGCATCGAGCTCCCACTCCTGCAGCGCCTTCTTCTTCTGGTTCGCCGTCAGCTCGCGGTTCTTCACGATGTCGTCGGGCTTGTCGAAGACGGCGGCGGGATTGCTCTGCGCCTTGTCCTTGTCGATCTTGCTCATGACGCTCTCCCTGATGTGACAAGAAGAAACGCCGGGGCCGGGCGGATGTTCCGTACCGGCCGGTCTGACGCCGCTACGGCGTGCGCGTGCCGGCCCGGAGAAGAGGACTGGGGGCGAGAGGAGTAGCGGCGGCAGGAACGACGGCTGCAGGAGAGGTCTGTTCGGCGGCGAGCCGCGCCCGTTCGCGCTCGCGCGCCTTCTCCTGGAGGATGGCCTGGCCCGCGGACGAGCCTGCCAGCCAGGTGTCGCCCCCGGCGAGGCGGCCTTGTTCGATCACCGCCTTCGCGCGCGCCTTGTCGCCCACTTTCCAGAACGCCTCGGACACGTCGCGGTAGACCACGCCCGCGGTGGCGGGCAGATGCTCGCGGTCCATGATGCTCATGGCGTCGCGCGCGTTGGCAAAGCTCATCTCTGCGCCAGCGTGGTCGCCGGCCGCGATCTGGTATTGCGTCAGGCTGCCGTAGGCCAGCGCCAGCGTACCGCAGTTGATGTTGTGCGCGGGCGAGCACTGCTCGGGCGTCGCGAACCGCGCGACCTCCTTGCGGGCGAGGCTGATCGCGGTCTTCAGGTCGCCGCTGTAAGACGCGTCCATGGCCGCAAGATCGTAGGATTTGGGCTTGTCGTCGCCGCAGGCCGCGACGAGGGCCGAGGCGGACAGGGCGGCCGCGACGGCCCGGGCCTGAAAAGAGAAAAGACTCACGCTGCGATTACTCCGGACAGTCCGGCACGGCAACGATGTAGCAGCCAACCACCACGGAGACAGACGACGTTGCCCGCTCGTCGATATTCTGCCCGTGAAAGCATCCACCAACCAACAACAGCGGCGCCGCCAAAATAACCCCCATTCATTCCCCCCAGCTCGCCGCAACTCTACGCCGAATGTGTATTCTTCCGCCATGTGCGGAAAATTCACGGCCATGGCCTCGTGGGCCCAGATCGTGGCCTTCTCGGCGACATTCCTTGAGGCGGGCGGCGTCGGAAGGAAGGACGGCGGCGACGGCCAAGATGAAACGGGCGAGATCGCGACCTATCGCGTGAACGGCCTGCTGCCGGTCATCGTGTGGGACAAGGAGGCGAACGGCGGGACGGGCGCGCGCAGGGTCGTGCCGATGCGCTGGGGCTTCCCCGATCCGCGCGACTGGCGCCGGCCGCGGCCGATCCATGCGCGCGCCGAGACCGTCGACGCGAAGGAACCGTTCCGCACGCCGTTCCGCGACGGCCAGCGCGGCATCGTTGTGTTCCGCACCTTCAACGAGGGCGAGGAGGTCACGACCTCGACCGGCAAGACCGCGACGAAGCAATGGACCATCGATCCGCGCGATGGTCGGCCGCGCGGCTTCGCTTTCGTGTGGCGGCGTTTCGAAATAAAGGACGTGCCCGCGCCGCTGCTCGCTGCGGTGATGGTGACGGTGGCCGCGAACGATCTCATCCGGCGCGCGATCAAGCCGGGCGAAGACGATCCGCGCATGCCCGCGATCCTCGAGGACAAGGATTGGCCCCTGTGGCTGGGCGAGGAAGACCCGGCGCCGGTGAACGCGAAGGCGGTGCTGAAGACGATGGAAGGCGTGAATTGGACGGCGGCGCCGGAGCCGAAGGGGCTGCCGCGCAAAACCTGATCTATCTGGTGATAGCCTTGTCAGTGGGCGAATGTGCCAGGAGGGGGGAGCCAAAGACCTTGGCGAATTCCTGGGCGACCACGCGGCGCAGTTCGCCGTCTGCCAAGCGACCCACTTTCACGACGATCGATCCACTCTCGGCGGAGATCGCGTGCGCGACGATCGGCGGCGACGTGTTCCCGCCATCGGCCTTGGAGATGCTCCACGCGCCCGGCTCGATGGCGTCGTAATTGAGGGCGGCGACGTCGAGGTGCACCGGGCCGATCCGGTTCCAGTCCACGACGGCTGCGATGATGCTCGCCTCCTCGTCGGCGGAGAAACCATTGACGATGTGAAGATCGACACGAGGCTTGGCGTCGACAGGTGCGGCCTCGCCGATAGGTTCCGACAGGAGCACTTGCGGCATGCCTGCGCCCGACAGCAGAGGTGCGCTCTCGCCCAGCACGCAGAACCCGACAAGTGCAGAAAGTCCGAGCAACGCGGCAAAACGGAAGCGCATGGAAACCCTTGAGGTTTTTGGGGAGGAGCAGGCCCGATCGACACTCTGATTGGACGCCTTATGCATATCTCAACGCCCGCAAAATGAAGTTAGTTGCAGCGCAGCGGGATATTTTCCTATGTGCGGTGCCGTACGGCGCTCATTGTTCGAAGGTGTTTAATATTGAAGCAGACCAATTGTTGTCGGCCAGGCGCGTGGTCTCTTCTGTTCTTGTCGCGATCCTGATCACTCTTCTGCTTGCGGCCGCCGGCAGCGTGGCCGTCGCGCAAGGCACTGCCCAGCCGAATGAACCGCGGCGCTATACCCATCACCCGGGCAGCGCCGGCACCCCCCGTATCATCGCGATGGCCGTCGAAGGCCAGTTCACGGCGGCCGAGCAGGCGAGCGTCCTGCGCGCGATCGAGGAATGGAACCACGCCCTGAACGGCTTCATCCGCCTGGATGTCGTGGCGCCCGGGAGCGTGCGCGGGATCTGGAGCATTCGCGCCGAAAAGGGGGGCACGCCGCAGGCGCCGAACCCGGTGGCGGGCCAGCCGCTGTCGTCGACCACGGCCAGCTTCTGGTCGAGCGGCGGGGAGACGCTGGTCTACGTCGATCGGATCGGAACGCGCGACCTGCGCGGCATCGTGCTGCACGAGTTGGGGCACGTGCTGGGCCTCGACCACGATCCGCAGGGAAATCTCATGTCCGCGCGGTATCAGCCGTCGACCGAGCAGTGCATCGACAAGCCCACCGCCCTGATGATCGCGGCACGGCACAACCTTCCGGCGGCTGCCCTCAACTGGTGCGAGGTCGGTGGGTCAAATCCCTGATCCTCACTCGAAGCCGCACGACTTGGGTGTGACGCCGACGACGGCCCAGAGAGTGCCCTGGCGAAAGCAGCCGTTGGTCCACGTGCCGGCGTAGACCCGGCCGTCGGCCGCCGTGTACGTGCCGGTGCCCTGCGGATTATCGTTTCTGTATTCGCCTTCGTAGCGCTTGCCGTCGAATGTGTGGACGCCCCAGCCGCTGCGCTTGCCGTCTTCCCATTGGCCCTCGAAGCGGTTGCCGTTGGCCCATGTGAAGATGCCGTGGCCGCTGCGCTCGCCATCCTTCCACTCGCCCTCGTAGCGGTTGCCGCTCTCGAACGTCGCCGTTCCCTGGCCGTTCATCATGCCGTTGCGATATTCACCCTCGTAGCGGCCGCCGATCGGCTTGCCGCCGCGATACCACTGCAGCACGCCACGGCCCTGGGCGAGGCCTTTCGCACAGGCGCCGCTCCAGGTGACCGATTCGTCGGGCACTGACTCGGGGTTGCTGACCCTGCACCCGGTTTTCGCGTCCGCGATCCAGCCGGGCGGCGTCTGGGCCGCGACCGGCAATGACAAGAGGACGAGCGAAACCGCGAGCGCCGGTGCGAGATGTTTCATGGCAAGCGGCGAGCCAGGTCGCTAGCTCTGCCACCAAGCGGTCGGGCGGCCGCCATTTCCGCTGGGATTGCGCGGATCCGAGCTGAGCCCGCTCCGCTTCACGACCGACTGATTGTCGGAATTGAGCACCGTCGCCTGCGCCTTGTCGCCGCCGTAGTCGGCGACGGCCCTGTGAACGACGCCTTCCGACGACGTATTGGAAATGGCCGGACCTTCGGAGAGGATGTTCTGCGTCCGGGCACAGCCGCCGACTGCGAGAAGGCCGAGGAGCGGAAGAGCAATGATCGCGCGCATGGGGTTCTTTCTGAAGCGGTTGGCTTCGAGGAAATGAGACATCTGTGCGTCTCTAACGTCGCCCCGTCCCGACAAGTTGCCGAGCATTCACGCCTGCGACGCCGGTCCGGCGCAGCAACCATGGTCAATTTTGCACACCAACGAGGGCGAGGAAGACCCGGCCCTCTTCACGTCTCGCGCACCTCCGCGATCGTCTCCAGCGAGCGTACGATGTGCTCGCGCAGCCGGTCGGCCGGCGCCGACAGGCCGCGGGCGGCGAGCAGCGCGATCTCGGTGTCGTGCAGATCGGGCAGGCCGGCCCGGCGTTCGATCGCGGCGAGACCGGCCGGCACCATGTCCTTGGGAAGCACGGTGACGCCCAGCCCCGCCTTGACCGCGGCATGCTGGCCCGCGAGCGAGGCGCAGCTGTAGGCGACGCGCCACGGTCGCCGGATGCGGCTGAGCGAATCGGTGGCGCGCTTGCGATAGACACAGGGAGGCGGGGAGACGACCAGCGGCAGCGGCTCGCTCCCGCGCAGCGCGAGCTTTTCGGCGGCGACCCACACCAGCGGCTCGCGCCACACCCGGACGCCGCGGCCGGAGCGTTCGGGCTCGCGCTTCACCAGCACGAGGTCGAAGTCGCCCTGGCGAAAGCGGCCCATCAGGGTGAGCGTGAGGTCGCACGTCACCTCCAGCCGTACGGAAGGATAGGCCTGCGCGAACCGCGCCAGCACCTGCGGCAGATGCGTGGTCGCGAAATCCTCCGGAGTCCCCAGCCGCACGGTGCCCGCCAGCGCCGGCGCCTCCAGGCTCGCCACCAGCGTGTCGTTGAGCTCGAGCATCTGCCGGGCGCGGCCGATGAGCGCCTCGCCGTCGGCCGTCAGCTTCACATGCCGCGACGTGCGGTCGAGCAGGCGCTTGCCCAGGCCGTCCTCCAGCCGCTTGATCTGCAGGCTGAGCGTGGACTGGCGGCGCAGCAGCGAATCGGCCGCCCGCGTGAAGCTGCCGAGATCGGCGACGCTGACGAGGGCGCGCAGGAGGTCGACGTCGAGATTGTAGAGGCGGGCCACGGGTCAATATTCAATTAATTTGATGATAGGCCTTTTAATTATCAATTTATAGATGAACGTTCAATCCGCTATCCCCGGGGCCCCGCCCCTGGAGATGCCGATGTCCTTTTTTTCCCTTGCCACCCAGAACCTGCTCTCGCCCATGGTGCTCTTCTTCGTTCTCGGCACGGGCCTCAGCCTCGCGCGATCGGATCTCTCGATCCCGGGGTCGATCGCCAAGCTGCTGTCGCTCTACCTGATGATGTCGATCGGCTTCCGCGGCGGCGCCGAGGTGGCGCACCATGGCTTCTCGCTGACGCTGGTGGCGGCGGTGGCGGCAGGCATTGCGCTCTCGTTCGCGATCCCCTTCCTCGCCTATGCGGTCCTGCGGCTCATGACCCGGCTGTCGCCGCTGAATGCGGCCTCGGTCGCGGGGCACTACGGGTCGATCTCCGCGGTGACGCTGGTCGCGGTGATGAGCGTCCTCACCCAGATGGCCGTGCCGTTCGAGGGCTACATGATCGCCGTGGCGGCGGCGATGGAGACGCCGGCCATCCTGAGCGCGCTCCTGCTCGCGCGGCAGACCGATGTCGGCAGCCGCCGTGGCGAGCTGCTGCGGGAAATCCTGCTGAACGGCGCCGTCGTGATGCTGCTGGGTTCCTTCGTCATCGGCATGGTGACCGGCGAGCGCGGCCTCGTGCTGCTCAAGCCGTTCCTCGTCGACTCCTTCGCGGGCTTCCTCTGCCTGTTCCTGCTCGACATGGGGCTGGTGGCCGGCCGCGGCCTGCGCGACGAGGGCCACGCCCTGTCGGCGGGCGTCCTGGCCTTCGGCATCGTCATGCCGCTCCTGGGCGCGGCCTGCGCGGCGGCGCTCAGCCCGCTGGTCGGGCTCTCCCCGGGCGGCACGGCGATCCTGATCACGCTGGCGGCCTCGGCGTCCTACATCGCGGTGCCGGCGGCGATGCGTCTGGCATTGCCGGAAGCGAACGCCGCCATCGCGCTCACCCTGTCGCTGGGCGTCACCTTCCCGTTCAACCTCATGCTGGGCATCCCGCTCTACATTGCGGTGGCGGCGCGGATCGGTCATGGGTGAGAGCGCCCAGGCAACAGCGCGCGCCGATGATCCGCCTGGCGTCGCGAACCGTACATACAATTCAAACCAAAGGATGGTCAGAGTGGGTTTGCGCAGCAGCGTTGTCTTGGGACTGGCAATCATCGCGGTACATGCGGGAACCGCGATGGCCCAACCCGCTTCCATCGGCAGCGAAGCGTCCGGCCCGCCGCCCAAGGACTGGACGTTCGACATCGGACCCGGTGTGGTCGTGGCGCCATGGTTCGAAGGCTCGGCCAACTATCGCGTCCTGCCCATTCCCAACCTCGACCTGCGCTACCAGCGCGACAAGTTCTTCGTCTCGGCGCGCGACGGCGTGGGCGGCACGCTGTTCGATGCCGACGGCTTCAAGGCGGGACCGATCCTGCGCTACCGCTTCGCGCGCAACCAGGACGGCGGTTACCTGTACGGCATGGGCAGCGTGCCCTTCACCGTCGAAGGCGGCGGCTTCCTGCGCTACGACCTGCCCTACGTCTCGGCCAAGATGGAACTGCGGCGCGGACTGGGCGGCAGCAACGGGCTGATCTTCGACGCCCAGGTCGACGGCAAGCTGAGGGTGAGCGACACCGTGTTCCTGTCGGCCGGGCCGCGCCTGTCGGTGACCGACGGCACGTACAACCAGGCCTACTTCGGCGTCGATGCCAACCAGTCGTTCAACTCCGGCTACGCGCAGTACTATCCCGGCGGCGGGCTGCGCAGCGTCGGTGCGGGCGCCAGCGCCGTCTGGCGGGTCAGCGAGAACCTCACCTTCGTGGCGTTCGGCAGCTACAACTACCTGGGCGACATCGGCGCCAACTCGCCGCTCGTGACCGGCCCCGGCGGATCGCGCAACCAGTTCGTCGTCGGAAGCGCGCTGTCGTGGCGGTTTTCCTGGTAGGGCGGGCCGGGCACCGGCGCGACTGACCGCGGGGTCTTCGATTGCTTTCTCAACAGGCGTCGGAGCCGAAGGAGACCACGCCGCGACACTCATCATGAGTGATGCTTGTGAATGCCGAGGTCACGAGTTACCTAATGCTCGGCCCGTTGACGTACGGCGTTGATGTTGAAGGCGACGTGATTGTCGACGTGCTCGGTGTGTGGGTGCTGACGGTCGGACTATAGACGGCAGGCTGGCGAACCGTCGGTCCCGCCGGTCTGCTTACGGCCGGCTCGCGAGTATAGACAGTCGGCGTTGGAACACTCGGAGATGAGTCCTCGTAGCTGCTCACTACGCCCGTCCCGGCATTGATGACGTCCGTTGCGCCGGAAATAACTTCGTCGACATCGTCCCAACTCATGGAATCGCAACCTGTTGTGGTGGCGAATGCTGCCACGGCAGCGAAAATTCTCACGACGCCCTTACAGCGCCTCCCGAACTTCAGCATTTTGCGATCCCCCCGCAAAAAATACTTAGTCCGAAAATTCACGTCAATAACCAAGCCAGATTGGCGATTTTCCCGGTAGACCGCGCCGGGCGCCGACGCGGCAGCCCGGGCCACTGCAGTTTGTTCGGGTCGTCCGCTCCCGGCGCCCGTGCGAATGTCGGACGACTCACCCTGACAAAGATATTTGGGAGCCGCTCGTGAACAGAGCCGTCGCCGCCGCAGGCCTCCTTCTCGCGCTATCGTTGTCGATCGGCAGCGCTGCCCACGCCCAGACCCAGACCCAGGTCCCGACGGCGACCCTCGCCGCCGTCAAGAGCCGAGGCCACCTGCTGTGCGGCGTCAACGACCGGCTGCCCGGCTTCTCGGTCCTGAACGCGAAGGGCGAAGGGGTCGGCTTCGAGGTGGAAATCTGCAAGGCCTTCGCAGCGGCAGTGCTGGGCGATTCGCGCAAGGTGAAGTTCGTGGGCCTGTCGGCCGGCGCGCGCTTCGATGCGCTCCGCAGCGGCGCCGTCGATGTCCTGTTGCGCAATTCCACGACCACGCTCGAACGCACCGTAATGAAGGGAGTGATCGATGCCGCCACGATCTACCTCGACGGCCAGGCGTTGGCCGTGTCAAAGGCGTCGGGCATCACCAGTCTCGACCAGCTCGACGGCAAGTCGATCTGCATCCTCGAAGCCACGCCGTATGCCCGCAACATCCGGGAGTGGTTCACCTTCAGGTCGTTGAAGTATCAACTGCTCTTCTTCAAGACCCAGGACGCGATGTACGCGGCGTTCTATGCCGGCAAGTGCACGGCAGTCACCCAGGACATTTCCGCGCTCTCGACCACGATCCTGGCCGGGGACAGGCCGGAAGATTACCTGATCATCCGCGAGATCGTGGGCCTCTCCCCGCTGGGCGCGTTCGTGCGGACGAACGACGAGGAGTGGTTCAACGTCGTGCGCTGGAGCTTCAACGCACTGCTCGACGCGGAGGACTCCGACATCACCCAGGCCAATGTCGATCAGCGGCGCCGGGCCGGTCCCATCGAGGAGCGGCGGCTGCTGGGCATGCCGCCGGACGATGGCGCGCTGCTCGGCCTGAGTGGCGACTGGGCGTACAACGTCATCAGGCAGGTCGGCAATTACAGCGAGATCTTCGAGCGCACGCTGGGGGCTGGCTCGCCCTACAACTTCTCGCGTGCCGTCAATGCCCTCTGGAACAAGGGCGGCGTGATGTACGCGCTGCCCTTGCGCTAGGCCGCCCCGGCAGGGCCCACCAGGCCCCCGGCGCACAGCGTAGTGCCCGCACGCCGCGCCTTGATCCAGATCAAAGGGCCGGATTTCCCCCGATGGCAGGCTGGCCTCGAGGGAGGAGACATGAGTGACTGCTACTATTCCCTGATCCGCCGCGGCCTCAATGGCCGCGTGTTCGGCTGGATCCCCGACCTGCCGGGCGTGCTCGCCGACGGGACCAGCGAAGAAGCCGTGATCCGCGACCTCAGCGCCAATGCGCGCGAGTGCCTCGGCCGTATCGTCGCCAAGGCGCTGCCCGTGCCGCCCGCCACCTCCGGCGACGACCTGCCCCGCGGCGACCACGTGGGCCGCTACCGGCGCCTCCTGCTCGTCCTCTAACTAGGGAGCGCGCGATGAACGACGGCACCTTCCTCTATCGTTGCCCGACCACGCAGATGTACGTCGAGGGCAAGCTGGCCGTCGGCGATTTCGAGGGCCAGCGCTACGTCGCGCAGCGCTGCCCGATGTGCCAGGCGGTGCATCTCGTCGATCCCCTGCTGGGCGCGCTGCCCTCGACCACCGACGCGCTCGGCCACGCGGGCCGGGGAACGATGGCGCCGTCGCGCCCCACGGGGAGGGGCGGGCAGGGGCGCTAGCCGCGCGGCCTGCGCGCAAGCCGCGGACCGCCAACAGCCCTCTGCAACCCGGCGGAGGGTTAGGCGATGGGGCGCTACGCAAACAGAGGTTTGTAGTTGGGTGCCAGTCGATCTCCAGGACCTTGATACATGTCAACGCTTGGCGACGTCTCCGGTCCTATGCAAGCACTCGTCTCAGGCCACCAAGGCTTTTCCCTTAACCCGTACCCCGGCAATCCCTTCTGGCCAGAAGCTTTGGATCAGAGGCATGCCACGCGCCATGGAGACCACTCATGTCGGTCATGCATCGTCTTCGTGCCTATCACGCTCTGTTGGTCGTTCTGGCCGTCGCTGCCTACGCCAGCGGGGAAATGGGACTCATCCATGCATGGCTGGGCTATGCGGTCGCCCTGGTGATCGTGGGACGGCTGGTCTGGGCGGCGACGGGCGTGCCGCAACTCGGCCTCATGCGGTTCTATCCCCAGTTCACAGGACTAAAGCTGGGTAACGCCATGACGCATCCTGTCATCAGCCGCATTCTTCTTCTTGCTATCGCAGCCGGCTTGATCGGGGTAACGGGGACCGGCATTGCCTTGGATCGCGGGCGCTCGTTGAGGCTCGTCGCGGCCCCAATCGTCACAGTGGCTCTGGCCGAGAGCCGGAAGGACGAACGCAAGAAAGGCGAGAGCAATCAAGAACGGGACGGCGACGAAAGCCCGCTGTCAGAGGCCCACGAGCTCTTCGCCAACCTGCTGGTGGGGCTTGTCGGCTTGCATGTTGCCTATCTCCTCTTGTTCAAGTTCCCACTGGCGCGCTTCATGCTTTTCCTTGACGCCCCGAAACGCTAGCGCTGCGGGAATACGTCATGCTCCTGAGACGCCCCGAATATCATTTTGGTCAATCTAATGACGTGAAGGACGTGGTGATCGGTGCAGCCGATGGCCTGACAGTGCCATTCGCGCTCGCCGCCGGTGCTCGCGCCGCGCAATGCGAGCGCGATCACTTCGAGTGGGAGCATCGCCGAAAGCGCCGCGAGATTGATGAAATCCTGAGGAAGACCGCCGCGAGGTCGCCGAGATTTTTCGGTCCTGCGGTGTTTCGAGCGACGATCTTGATCGGGTGTTCAGCTCGCTCTCAGCTGACTCCTTGCACGCGGGCTTCCAGACGATGGTAGTCGGAGGCGTGGCGGCTGCCTTCGCCGTCGCTCAGCTCGTCAGCTAGTGCGCGACTTTGGTCCTCTGCTTGTCGGGTTGGCCATAGCCCTGGGCGTCGGCCTGCTGATCGGCGCCGATCGCGAGCGCCGCAAGGGAGAAGGAACGTCGCGGGCGGCTGCGGGGCTGCGCACCTTCGCCATCGTGGCGTTGAGCGGGGCGACAGCGTTTTCTGTCGGCGGTGAACTCCTGCTCTCCATCGTAACCGGGGGTGTCATCGCTCTCGCAGCACTCTCCTATTGGCGCTCCCGTGACGAGGATCCGGGCATCACGACGGAAGCGACTCTGGTTCTGACGTCGCTGTTGGGAGGGCTGGCCATGCGCGAACCGGTGCTCGCGGGCGGGCTGGGCGTTCTCGTCGCCGGACTGTTGCATGCACGCTCATGGCTGCATGGATTTGTTCGCTCGATCCTCTCGGAGGACGACGTCCGTGACGCGCTTATCCTTGCCGGCGCGACCCTGATTGTCCTGCCGCTGCTTCCCGACCGGACACTCGGCCCCTACAACGCGCTCAATCTGCACGCTCTGTGGATCGTCGTGATACTCGTGATGTGTGTCAGCGCGACCGGATACGTTGCCATCCGCGTGGTTGGCGCTCGCTTCGGCCTGCCGATTACCGGTCTGGCCTCCGGATTCATATCGAGCATCGCCGCTATTGGCGCCATGGGCGAGCTGGCGCAAAAGACACCCGCCGTGTTCAGGTCCGCCGTTGCCGGCGCCGTGCTGTCGACGGTGGCGACGATTGTCCAGATGGCAGTCGTACTGGCGGCTACAAACATGACCGTCCTGAAGGCCATGTCGGTTCCGCTGCTGTGCGCGGGTCTCGCCGCGACGGCTTACGGCGGCTTCTTCACGCTCTGGGCCTTGCGTCAGAGTACCGTGGGCGATCACGCGCCCGGACGGGCGTTCGGTCTCTCGAAGGCCCTGATGTTTGCTGCATTGCTCGGCACGATTGTCGTAGCTTCGGCCGCCTGCAGGGAGTGGTTTGGTACGACCGGCACGCTTGTGGCCGCAGCAGTCTCCGGTCTGGCCGACACCCATGCCGCGGCGATTTCCGTGGCCTCGCTCGCCTTGGCGGAGAAATTCACGCCAGCCCAGGCTGTTATCCCGATCCTGGCGGCGCTGTCGACCAATACGCTGACCAAAATCCTGTTCGCCGCCACCAGCAGCAGCCGCGCGTTTGCCTTGGCCGTCATTCCGGGCCTGGCCCTCGTGGCGCTTGCCGCCTGGGGTGGCACGCTCTTGAATATCTGAAACGGCGCGGTGATTGCGATGACAGCGAATGCCACTTCCAATTCATCGGATGATCGCAATGCCTGCTCCGCGACCATCGAATTGTGGCTTTCGACACTGCAGCAATTGTTCAATACCTTCGATCCATCGCCCTTCCACGAGAAGGACCTGGATCGCGACGCCGAGGAATACATCGTCGGAGCTGCGGACGAAATCCGCTCGGTACAGCCGATCCGGATGGTCATTCATCTTCCTGCCGAACAATTGCCGGCGGCGCGATCGGCAAATCTCGAAAAAGCGATTCAGAACTATTTCGCCTACAGGCTCGATGAGACCCAACGGAACATGCGCTTTCATTTCCGGGAGGGGCGGGCAGCTCTGGTGATCGGAGTGATGTTCCTCGTCGTCTGCATCACCATCCGCCAGCTGGCTTTCGTGGTGCCGGCAGGGCCAATCGCGCGCATCCTCCAGGAAGGTCTCCTCATCCTGGGATGGGTTGCAATGTGGCGGCCTCTCCAACTTCTGCTCTACGACTGGTGGCCGATCCGCCATCGTGCGCGTCTCTTCGCAAGATTGGCAGAGACGAGAGTGGACCTTAAGCCGACCCCGCGAGTGGTCACTACGTAATTCGCCAAGTCCGGTTTGGGTCATGAGCCGGCATTGCTGGCCGTTGGCATAATGTCCGCTCTGCCCTCAGGAGCAGACATCGGGACGACATCGACCGACGTCCGATAGGGGCCAACAACGGAAGTCAGCGGCACGTCCGTGACAACACTGAAGATGATCGACGGGCTGCAGTTGCGGCATCTACCTCAGCGCGGCTGTCGGCCAGCCCCATCCGCCGATGCGGGCGGGGCTGGCCTCCGGAAGCCTCAGCGCTTGGGCAGCGTGGCCTTCTGATCGGTCAGGGCCTTTTCCAGCGTCGGAATCGAGGACTTGGGCGTGGCTGCGCAGCCCGCCATCGCCTCGGGGACGCCGGCCGCCGTGCTCGAGCTCGAGCCTACGACCTTGCGATAGCTTGCGCTGAGGGCGTTGCAATACTCCGTGTCGTTCATCTCGGCATGAGCCGCGAACGGCATGATGATCGTAGCAGAGAGAATAATAGCAGTTAACGTCTTCATAGTTTCTTCCTCGGTTGTCGCCGCTATGGATGTAGATCAACGGTAGCGGCCTCCCGTCGAACTCGATTGGCCCTTTAACCAACGTCTGCTTTGAGTCAGGAGCGGCAGCGGGCAGCCCTATTAGGGCTTCAGCTCCCATTCCTTGAGCTTCTTGCGGGCCGTCCCGAAGTTGCCGAGCTGGTAGATTGCCGCGCCGGCCGGCGAGAAGGTGAAGCTCTCGAACGGCTCCTGGGTCTTCCACTCGGGATGCTCCGGCGCCAGCGCCTTGACGCGGTCGACCGCGAAGAAAAGCTGGACTGGCACCGGCTGCTCGCACCACAGCGTGCCGTCGTTGTCGAAGGTGGCGATGCGCTCCGCCACTGGCACGAAATCCGACGATCCGGCCCGGGTCACCTTCTCGACGAAAGCGACGATGGATGCCTTCGCCGGGGTATCGCCCCAGGACGGCAAGGGATCGCTCTGGGCGAAGGCCGGCGCGGCCCAGGAGAGCGACGCGCCGAGCAGCACCGACAGGAGAGTTCGGGTTCGGATCATGGCAGACCTCTGTTTGATCATTCGCGCAGGCGGATGGCCCGTGACAGCCATCCGCCCCGCGTTTCCAAGCCTAGTTTCCGGAAGACGGTATCTGGATGTTGACGCCCTCTTTGGAGAGCATGTCCCGCACCGTCTGGAAGCGTTCATACTGCGACAGCGTGATCGGGCCGTCGTAGCCAAGGCTCTGCTGCTTGCGCGGCGGATACTTGACGTAGCTCGTCACGACATTTTTCAACTCCTCCGACATGACCGGGGCCAGCCAGGTGCGCTCGGTGAAGTTGTTCATGAAGAGGTCGTAGCGTTCCTGCGGGTCGGCCCACAGATCGAAAATCTGCGGAACCGTCGCCACATACTTGGATGCGCCCTTCCAGCCGAGGTTGCTGTCGACGGCGAGCCCGCCGGTCTGCGCGCCATCGTCGCCGCGCAGGTTGAAGACGAACTTGTAGTTGTTGTACCGGATCGCTCCCGGAGACAGTTCGTTTTCGGTGAAGTAAAACCACGTCTTGCGCGGCGACTTGCCGGTGCCGAACAGAACCGGCGACATGTCGTAGCTGTCGAAGATCGTCGGCTTGCCTTCGCGATCGTTCTCGGGAAGCTTGACGCCGCCGACTGCCGCGAAAGTAGCCATCAGATCGAGGCCGCCGATGAGTTCGTGGTTCTTCTCGCCGGGCTTGACCTTGCCGGGCCACCAGGCGATCGCCGGCACTCTGTTACCGCCTTCACGCAGCGTACCCTTTGTGCCCCGGAACGGCGTGTAACCTGCATCCGGATAGACATCCTGCCAGGCACCGTTGTCCGTGGTCCAGACGACCAGTGTGTTCTTGTCGATGCCCAGCGCCTTGATCTTGTCCATCACATGGCCAACGCGCGAGTCGCCTTCGACGACCGAGTCGGAGTACTTGCTCTTGGACGGCGATTTCCCGATGAAGTCGGGATGCGGCATGTTGGGCTGGTGCACCTTCATGAAGTTGATGCTCATGAAGAAGGGCTTGCCAGCCTTCGACGCCCGGTCGAGATAGTCGAGCGATGCCTTCTCGACATACTCATCGAGGAATGGAATGCCGACAACGCCCTGCGCCGGCGTGTTCTCGTATTGGCCGTTGACCTTCCATTCGCTGCGCGGCTTTTCGCCGGCATTGGCCGAGAGGGCTCCCGTCGTCACCTTCTGATACATGGCCCGCAGGTCTTCGGGCATGTCCGGGAACCACTTGGGGTCGGCGTAAGTGTAGGCGTTGAGATGATAGAGCAGCGCATACTTCATCTCGTCGTAGCCAAGTGCATTCGGCAGCGAGGCCTCGGCCTCGCCGAGATGCCACTTGCCGGAGAAGAAGGTCTGGTAACCGCCCTGCTTCAGCACCGACGCCAGTGTCCATTCGGCGGTGGGCAGGCCGCCGCCCTGGCCCTGGAACGCCACGGTTGTCATGCCGCTGCGATTGGGGATGCGGCCGGTCTGCATGGCGGCGCGGCCGGGCGTGCAGCTCGGCTGGCCGTAGAACGAGAAGAACGTCATGCCTTCGCTGGCCATGCGATCTAGGCTGGGTGTCGGCATGCCTCTGCCGGCACCACCGCCATAGACACCTGCGTCGCCGTACCCGAAATCGTCGGAGACGATGAGGACGATGTTGGGCTTGCTCGGCTGCTGCGCGCCGACAGGCGCCACGCCCAACCAGCCGACAGCGGCCAGTAGTGCAGCCCTATAAAGGCTATTGCGGAATTTCATAGATGCCTCCCCCCTCCTGTAGTTTCCACCCGATTTAGACTTCCGTGAGCGTCCTCATTGAGGCGGGTCAGGTGAGGCACTCATTGACAAGCTACAACTAGAACCAGAGTATAGTTCTAGTTAAATATTTGACTCGAACTCTGTCAATGCCGGCTCTGGGCCGCAAACCTCCCCAACAGGCGAGAAGCCGCCAGGGCGAGAAAGCCCTGCTTCTTGCGGGGCTGAAAAGCATTCAAGCCCGAGGCGTCGCGGGCCTGAACATGGCCGACGTCGCCGCCGAGGCCGGCGCCTCGATCGGCTCGCTCTACTTCCGCTTCGGCGACAAGGATCAATTCGTCGGCGCGGTGCTCGACATCGCCCTAGAGGAATTTCACGCTCGCGGTATCGCTATGTGCGAGAAGGCCGAGCGGGAGAAATGGACCGAGCGCCGCGTCCTCGAAAGCTGGATTTCCCTCGTTGTTACCACGGTCCGCGAACGCCAGGCGCTCGTCAGGGAAATGACCAGCCATATGGCGACGCGGCCCGCAGCCTGGAAGCCGATCCATGAACGGCGCCGCCAACTGGAAGACAGGCTACTCGCCGTTCTGTCGCAACGCCCAGGCAACGGCATCGACGCCGCCCGCAAGAAGAGGCTCCGTATCGGCCTGCAGATCGTAGGCGCGACGGTCATTCATATGGTTATTGTTGATCCTGGGCCGCTGCGGATCGACACCCCCTCGCTGAGGAGCATACTTCGGGAACTGCTGTTTTCGTTTGTCGACACGCCAGCCGGAAACAATCGAAAAAAGCGCCGAGGGCGGGAGGCATTGCAACTCGATTGAGCGCTTCCGTGACGTCCGCTAATGACCGAGGCTGTGTGAGAACGCGGCAGCGGCGGTTCATGGGCGGGTTTCTATTTTGGCGAGAGGAATCGCAGAACCACTCAGGCCCGCATCGCCTGCATCAGCGGCTGGACGCCGAGGATCGCCATCATCCGCTTCAGATTGTAGGCCAGAACGTGGAGGCTCATCTCCGTTTTGACCTTTTCGAGGGTCCTGGTGCGGAAGTGGGTAG
>CAIMEE010000304.1 GCA_903839865.1 Enhydrobacter aerosaccus
CGCAGGATCGCGCATGTCGGTGATCGTCGGCATGTGACCGAGGCCGTCCGCCGCGATGTCCTCTCCCGTGTAGACCGCCGCCACGCCCGGCGATGCCAGGGCGCCGTCGCGGTCGATACTCTTGATCAGGGCATGGGCGTGCTGGGAGCGCACGAACAGCACGGCAAACGCCGCGGCAGGCGCAGTGTCGTCGGTGTACCGGCCCTTGCCGGTCAGGAAGCGCTGGTCTTCGCGACGCCCGATCGACTGGCCGATCTTGGCCGGAGCATTCATGACGGCCCTAGGCCGCCATCACGTCGCCGATCACCTTGAGGGCCGCGTCGATGTCCTGGCGGTTGACGTCGAGATGGGTGACAGCGCGGATGCGCGTGCTGCTGCCCGCGCTGGTGCCCATGCCGACGCCGCGGTCGAGGCAGGCCTTGACGAACTCGGCGCCCGTCATGCCCGCCTTCTTGACCTCGAAGAAGACGAGGTTGGTCTGCATCTTCGGTACGTCACACTCGAGCCCCTTGATGTTGGCCAGGCCCGCCGCGAGGTGATGGGCGTTATCGTGATCTTCCGCCAGCCTGTCCCAGTTGTGCTCGAGCGCATAGAGCGCCGCCGCGGCGATCACGCCGGACTGGCGCATCGAGCCGCCCAGCATCTGCTTCTGCCGCCACGCTTCCTTGATAAAGTCCTTCGAGCCCGCAAGGCTCGCGCCGACGGGGGCGCCCAAGCCCTTCGTATAGTCGATCCAGAGCGAATCGGTGCCGGCCGCAATCTCCTTCGCGCTGATTCCCGACTTCACCGCGGCGTTGCAGACCCGCGCGCCGTCCATGTGCACGGCGAGGCCCGCCTCATGCGCGACCTTGGAGACGTTGCGCAATGTCTCGATCGGCCAGACCGTACCGAAGCCGCCGTTGGAGGTGTTCTCGACCGACACCAGGCGCGAGCGCGGGGCGTTGCGGCTGTTGGGATCGCGCAGGGCGGCCTTGACCTGGTCGGCGGTGAAGATGCCGTTGGGGCCGTCCAGCATCCGGATCATCACGCCTGAATTGGCGGCGGTGCCGCCGGTCTCGGCGTTGATGATATGGGCGGTCTTGTCGGCGATGACCTCGTCGCCCAGCCGGCAATGGACGCGGATGGCGGCCTGATTGCACATGGTGCCGCTGGGCATGAAAACCGCGTCTTCCTTGCCCAGGATCTCGCAAATGCGGTCGCGCAGGCGATTGACGGTGGGGTCTTCGTATTTCTGCTCGTCGCCCACTTCGGCGTCGGCCATGGCCTTGCGCATGCCGGGGGAGGGCTTGGTCTTGGTATCGCTGTAGAGGTCGATGAAACGGTTTTGCATGGCGTGTCGTATTCTCCTGCGTCACCATAGCGACCGACGCGCGCGAAAACCACCCGGGAGGCATTTCCATGACAAAGGCGATCGTGGCCGGAACGGCCCTGGCGTTGCTCGCGACAGGCGCGGCCCACGCTGCGGAAATGGCCTATACTTGGGAGGGCATGGGCGTGGCCGTGCCCGGGAGCTCCAAGTGCGCGACCTACAAGATGACGATCGGTGTCACCGTCGATGGCAACATCGTGAAGGGGGTTTTTCAGCAGCAGGGCCGCGATGAGCGGAAGTTCGAGGCGGTCCTCGACGCCAAGGGTGCCTTCAAGGGCAAGGCCGCGGTCGGTGGCGGCAGCATGGATGTCTCGGGCGTCATTTCTGACAAGGAAAGCGCCGTCCTGCTCGACGGCTATTGCAAGTTCGGCGGCAAGCTTAACAGGAAATAGCCGCCTGCCTGCGACGTATGGCGCAGCCCTCAGAAAGACGTTTTCGGCCTCGAATATGGCTAAGCTTGAGCGAGCGCTCTGTTCGAGGAGACATGTTCGATGACCAAGACGATCGTTTCAGGAGCGGTCGCCGCTCTTCTGCTCTCCGGTAGCGCCTACGCCCAGGCGCCGGCGGTCTATACGTGGACGGGCTACGGCATCAATGTCCAAGGCTCCTCGAAATGCCCGACCTACAAGATGACGATCGAAGTGACGGTCGTCGGCGAGGAAGTGAAGGGCAAGTTCACGCAGGAGGGCCGCCCCGAGAGGACGTTCGAGACGACCCTCGACAAGGGCACCGGCATCAAGACGGCGGCGATGGTCGGCGGCGGCGGCATGATGGACGTCATCGGCCAGATCAAGGACGGCGATTCCAAGATCACGCTCGACGGCTACTGCAAGTTCGAAGGTCCGCTCACCAAGAAGTAGCCTCATCGGAAGCAACTAGGCCATCGCGATCGCGACCCTGCCGGTGACCTTGCGTTCCAGCAGGGCGCGCATCGCCTCCGCTGCCTCGTCGAGCCTGAACGTGCGATCGACATGGGGCTTGCAAAGACCGGCCTCGCACCAGCCGCGGATGCGTTCCATCAGCGCGAAGGTGCGTTCGGCTTCCTCGAAGCGGGCATCGTGCGGGCTCCAGCCGGCGTAGTAGCCGTAGTTGAAGCCCATCACGGCGATCGATTTCACGAGCAGGATGTTGGCCGGGATCTGCGGGATCGTTCCGCCCGCGAAACCGATGGGGCAGATGCGGCCCTCGACCGCCATGCAGCGCAGCGACTGCGCGAAGACATCGCCGCCCACAGGATCGTAGACTCGATCGACGCCGCGTCCGCCGGTGATCCTGAGGACTTCCTCGCGGAAATCGGACGCGCTGTAGTCGATCACGTGATCGGCGCCGTGCGCGCGTGCGAAGGCAGCCTTGCGCGCGCCGCCCGCGGTGGCGATCACCGTGGCGCCCAGGATCTTGCCGATCTCGACGGCTGCCATGCCGACGCCGCCCGCCGCCGCGTGCACCAGAAGCGTCTGGCCCCTCTGCACATCGAGGACGGAGGGCCAGGTGAGCGCGCCGCCCGATGTCGGATAGGAAATCGCCAACTGGATCGCTTCGACGAAGCCTACGTTCTTCGGCTTCGGGAAGACATTGACCTCGTGCGCGACAGCCTCCTCTGCCAGGCCGCCCCAGTCGAGCACCGCCACGACCTCGTCGCCGACCTTGAGACGCCGGCAGTCCGGATCGGCTTCGATCACGACGCCCGAGACCTCGGTGCCGGGCGCAAAGGGGAACGGTGGCCGGCGCTGATACTTGCCTGCGATGACGAGAGTGGTGGCGAAGCTGACGCCGGCTGCGCGCACGGCGATGCGCACCTGACCGGGTTTCAGCGCCGGCCGGGCGGCCTCTTCGAGGCGCAGGTCTTCAGGTCCGCCCCATTGGCGGCAGATCATCGCTTTCAAATCCACTCCATGGGCTGACGTCGCAACTTCATTATTGTGAGAACGTCGCCGCTTAAATGTCCACTTGGTCGAAAATCGCACCACGATACGCTTGCGCGGCCAACGAAGAGGAGAGCCGGGGCGAATGTCCTTTTGGGATCGGTCGGCGGCGCGCTCAAGGGTTCCGCGCAGCGGTGCCGAATACCGTTGCGCGGGCGCTTGGTTTGCGAAAACATCGCCGCAACAGATGCCCAAGAACCCGCCGGAGGAAGTGTATGTCGTTTCTCGAAAAGACGGTCGAAGACCGCGTGATGAAGATCGTCCTCAACCGTCCCGACGCGATGAACGCGCTCAACCGCGAAATGATGCAGGGCCTGTCGGATGCCCTCGAGGAGGCCGCGGGAGATCGCGGCATCGGCTGCGTCGTGGTGCGCGGCGCGGGCGAAAAGGCCTTCTGCGCCGGCGGCGACGTCAAGTCGATGGCGGCAGGTCGCGACCAGGACAAGAGCTACGAGGACAAGGTCCACGACATCCGTATCCGCATGCGCGTGTCGGAGATGCTGCATGAGATGGGCAAGCCCACCATCGCCATGGTGAACGGCGTGGCGGCAGGCGCAGGCCTCTCGATCGCTCTCGCGGCCGACATGCGCTTCGTCGGCAAGAGCGCGCGCATGACGACGGCCTTCGCCAAGGTGGGTTTCTCCGGCGACTTCGGCTCGCACTATTTCCTGCACAAGCTCGTGGGCACCGCCAAGGCGCGCGAGCTCTACTTCACCGCCGAGATCCTGAACTCGGATCAGATCGAGAAGCTCGGCCTCGCCAACCGCGTGGTCGCCGATGCCGATCTCGAGAGCGAGACGATGGCCTTCGCGAAGAAGCTCGGCGCCGGTCCGCGCGTGGCCTGGTGGCACGTGAAGAAGAACATGAAGATCGCGGAAGAGGGCACGCTATCGGAAGCGCTGGACTCCGAGGCCGCGCGCATGATTCGCACCGGCGAGACCGAGGACCACAAGGAAGCCGCCCGCGCCTTCGTCGAGAAGCGCGCGCCCGTCTTCAAAGGTCTATGAGGCTTCAAGGGCGTCTGAAACCCGCGCGCGCGGCGAGGCGCTTCAACGCGCCCGCCACGCCGTCCGGCATGGCAACGATCGCGGCGATCAGCAGCATGGCATAGAGCAGGGCCGACAGGCCCTTGCCGAGGCTTGCGGTGACGACGGGGAAGAATTCCAGGAACAGGCCGCCCACGATAGCGCCGGCCGGCGAATACAGGCCGCCGATCACCACGCCGAACAGCATCTGCATCGAGAGCTGGAAGTTGTAGGCCGTGGGCCCCACGAAACCGAACTGGAAGGCCGACAGGCACCATGCCAGTGCGATGAAGGCGCCGGCCAAGCCTGACGCGACACTGCGCACATGCACGACGGGGATGCCCTGCGCTTCGGCCGCCATGTCGTGGTCCCGCGTGGCGCGCAGCGCGCGGCCGAAGCGGCTGTCGACCAGATTGGCGACGAGGTGGAGGCAGGCGGCGAGGACGGCGAGCGCCAGGAGGAAGACCCAGAGGTCCTGGCTCACCAGCCCGCCCGGGGGCGGCAGCGGGTCGAGATAGAGGCCCTGTACGCCGCCGGTCCACTTCTCGATCGGGTGCCAGCGCAGCAACTGCGGGAAGGCAATAACCAGGGCGTAGCTCACCAATGCCTGGGTCCAGATGCTGTGGCGGGAGGCGATGCGGCCCAGCCCGTAGCCCGCGCCGTAGCCCAGCAACGGGGCCAGCAGGAAGCTCCAATAGGGCCCGAGGGGCGTATGGGCGCCGACGATGGCGGCAGCATAGCCGCCAATGCCGTAGAAGGCCGCCTGGGCGAAGGAGAACTGGCCGCTGATACCGCACAGCACAACAAGGCCCAGCAATGCGATCGCCCAGATCACGGCCTGGGCGTAGCGAAAGACCACGTAGTCGGGGAAACAAAACCCCAAGGCGGCCGTTGCCACGAAGCCCATGGTCCAGACGGTCCGCATGGCGTTACCATAGGCCACAGAAGAAGAGATTGGGAGGGCTGCCATGATGAAGCTTCGTCAGTGCGTCTTCGTCGCCAAGGACCTGGAAAGCTCCCGCGAGGAGCTGTGCGACATCCTGGGAATCGAGGTCGCCTATCGCGATCCCGGCGTCGCCAAGTGGGGATTGGTCAATGTTGTGTGCCCGATCGGCCACGACTTTCTCGAGATCGTGACGCCGTTCCAGCAGGGCACATCGGCCGGCCGCTACATCGACCGCCGCAAGGGTGACGGCGGCTACATGGTGATCCTGCAGGTCGATGACGCCGTAGCCGAGCGCACGCGCGTCACGGGCCTTGGCGTGCGCGCCGTAGCGCAGAAGGACCTGCCCGAATACCAGTACACTCACTTCCATCCCGCCGACACGTCGGGGGTGCTGCTGTCGATCGACCAGACGAACGCGCCCACGGGCGTCGATCCCAAACTATGGTGGCCACCGGCAGAGAAGGGCTGGCTGAAGCACGCGCGCTCGGACGTGACGGCCGGCCTGGCGGGTGTGGAAATCCAGTCCGACGACCCGGATGCGACGGCCGCCCATTGGTCGAAGCTGCTCGGCCGTCCGGCGACGGGCGACATCATCAAGCTCGACGACGACGGCGAGATTCGTTTCGTGCCGATCGCCGACGGCCGCGGCCCCGGCATCTCCGCGTTCGATGTGAAGGTCGTCGATCGCGACCGTGTCATTGCCGCCGCCAAGAAGCGGCACAAGCAGCACGGCGTGGGCCAAGTCGAGATCTGCGGCTGCCGCATTAACCTCGTCTAGGCCCAGAATCGCCCAACACTATTGCGCAACAGGGGGTGGCGGATCAGGGGACGATTCGCGAAAAAGGCTTATGCCATGGGCATCGAGGCCGTCCCCTCGGGGAGGGGACGCTTAGGGCTACGCGGCGATCGCCTTCGTGAGACGCCCACGGATCATCGCTTCGGCTTCCGACACGATGCGCTCGACCAGCTCCTTGCAGGTCGGGATGTCGTTGATCAGGCCCATGCAGGTGCCCGCGGACCACACGCCGTGCTCGAGGTCGCCGGTCTCGTAGACCACGCGGCCCTTCGCGCCCGACACGATCGGGCCGATCTCCTGGATGGTCTTGCCCTCGTTCTCCATCTCGATCGCCTTCTTGGCGACGGAGTTGCCGTAGACGCGGCTGGTGTTGCGCATGGTGCGGAAGATCAGCGAGGTTGCGCGCTCGTCCGAGCCCACGATCTTGTCCTTCACGTTCTGATGGATCGGCGCTTCCCTGGTGGCCATGAAGCGCGTGCCCATGTTGATGCCCTCGCAGCCCAGCGCCAGCGCCGCCACGAGCCCGCGCGCATCGGCGAAGCCACCCGAGGCCAGCATCGGGATCTTGATCACGTTGGCCGCAGCCGGCAGGAGCACGAGGTTGGGCACGTCATCTTCGCCCGGGTGACCGGCGCACTCGAAGCCGTCCATCGAGATCGCGTCGACGCCCGCCTTCTCGGCCGAGATGCCGTGGCGCACCGAGGTGCATTTGTGAATCACCTTGATGCCGGCTTCCTTGAACTTGGGCAGGAAGGGCTTGGGGTTGTTGCCGGCGGTCTCGACGATCTTCACGCCCGACTGGCAGATCACGTCGATATACTCGCCGTAGGGACGCGGCACGAGCGTCGGCAGGATTGTGAGGTTCACGCCGAACGGCTGGTCCGTCATCTCGCGGCAACGCTTGATCTCCTTGGCGAGATCCTCCGGCGTCGGCTGGGTGAGGCCTGTCAGGATCCCGAGGGCGCCGGCATTGGAGACGGCTGACGCCAGCTCAGCGCGGCCGACCCACTGCATGCCGCCCTGTACGATGGGGTGCTTGACCCCGAACATCTCGGTGAAGCGCGTCTTGATCATTGTTCGTTTCCCCGCTGATTTGCTTTGCCCAAGCATTAGCGAAGAGCGGACGGGGACACTAGCCCCCGAAAGGGGCTTCCGCGCAGCGGACTAGTGGCCGTCAATCCAGTCGACCACATCCTCTCGCGTAGACGCCTTCTTGTGCAGGAAATCCGAGAACGCCGCGACGAGATCGATGTGGTCGACCCCGGGATAGAGTTTCAGGTCGACCGGCGCGCCCGCCTGCCGCCACGCCGTGGCAAGATGCTCGCTGTTGCGCGGATACACAACCGTGTCGGCTGTGCCGTGGATCAACAAGGCCGGCGGCAGCGGCGCCCGCGCGAAGGTGATCGCCTGGATGTTCGGATTGTTGGCGCCGCCGAAGATATCGATCAGCTTGTTCGAGGTGAGGGGCAGGAAATCGTAGGGACCCGACAGCCCGATCAGGCCGCGCAGCTTCATGCGGTCGACACCGACGTTGGCGAGATAGGGCGTGTTGGCGCACAGCATCGAGGCGATCTCGCCGCCGGCTGAATGGCCCATGACGAAGAGCTTATCCGCGCCGACCTTATCGACGGCCCATCGCGTCGCCTGCGCACCGTCTTCGAGAAAGGCTGGAAAGCGGACCTCGGGGTAAAGACGATAGTCCGGCACGATCACGGTAAGGCCGCGCGCCGCCAGCGCCTGCGCCACGAACAGATAGTCGCCTTTCTTACCGCTGTCCCACGAGCCACCGTAGAAGAAGATAACGGCCTCACTGCCGGCGCGCGCCTGCTCGGGCGTGTAAAGATCGAGCGTGCGACGTGGACCGTCGCCGTAAGGAATGTCGGCTTCAAGCCTGTAGCCTCGCTTCGGCACAGTCATGTTGAGCAACGACGCGGGAGAGCATCCGCTCAACAACGTCGCGATGCTTCCGAGCAGGACGCGACGCGCGATGCTCATGCTCCCGCGAGGGCGCGGACGTGCTCCGCCAGCGCGAGCGAAGCGGTGAGGCCGGGCGATTCGATGCCGAACAGATGGATCAGGCCCGGCACGCCGTGATCGGCGGGGCCGGTGATGGTGAAGTCCTGCGCCGGAGCACCAGGCGGCACGATCTTCGGACGGATGCCGGCGTAGCCCGGCTGCAGGGCGCCGTCCTTCAGGGCCGGCCAGTATTTGCGCACAGCGTCGTAGAATTTGTCGGAGCGATGCGGATCGACCCTGTAGTCGATCGCGTCGGCGCTTTCCGGAGTGATCCATTCCACGTCGGGGCCGAACTTCGCCTGGCCGCCCAGATCGACGGTGATGTGCACACCCAGGCCGCCCGGCACGGGGACGGGATAGATCAGGCGGGTGAAGGGGGAGCGGCCGGTCAAAGTGAAATAGTTTCCTTTGGCGTAATACGCAGTCGGTATCTTTTCGGATGGCATGCCGGCGATTCTTGCCGCGACGTTGGGGGCGTAGAGACCGGCCGAATTGATCACCAGGCGACAACGGAGCGTCATCGGCTCGGTTCCGCCGACGGTCAGCTCGACGCCGCCATCGACGACGCGACCTGCCGTCACAGGGCTGTGCACGGCCAGCATCGCGCCGTGGTTCTCGGCGTCGCCCTGGAGGGCCAGCATGTAGGAGTGGCTGTCGACGATACCGGTTGCGGGCGAGAGGAGGGCGGCGGTGCAGCGCAGGTTGGGTTCGAGCTGGGTGGCGGCATTGCCGCTCAGCAGCTGCATGCCTTCGACGCCATTGGCCTCGGCGCGGCCCTTGATCGACTGCAGGAGCTCGCTCTCCTGGCCGTTGGTCGCCACGATCAGCTTGCCGCAATTGCGGTGCGGCACGCCGTGCTGCCGGCAGTAGTCGTAGAGCAGGCGCCGGCCCTCGACGCAGGCGCGCGCCATCAGGCTGCCCTTGGGATAGTAGATGCCGGCGTGGATGACCTCGGAATTGCGAGAACTTGTGCCCGTACCGATGCCTTCCGCGGCCTCGAGAATGATGACCTCACGGCCGGCAAGGGCAAGCGCGCGGGCAACGGCCAGCCCCACGACGCCGGCCCCGATCACGACGCAATCGACGGTTTCCATGGGTGCATGGTAGTAAACTGGAGTGAGGAAACGAGCAATATGAAGGGCGCGCTGGTCACCGGCGCCGCAACGCGCATCGGCCGCGCGCTGGCGCTGGCGCTGGCCGAGGACGGCTATTTCGTCTTCGTGCACCACAACCGCTCGGCCGGCGAGGCCCTCCGGACCGTGGCCGATATCGCAGCGGCCGGCGGCAGCGCGAAGGCCGTCAAAGCCGATCTCGAATCGGCCCGGCAGGCGGAAGCCTTGGTCGGGCGCTGCACGGCAAGAGGTGTGGTGCTCACCTGCCTGGTGAACAGCGCCTCGCTCTTCAAGCTCGACCGCGCGCCCACGGCCGCCGCCGCCGACTTCGATCGCCATGCCGCGATCAACCTGCGGGCGCCGTTGCTGCTGTCGCAGGCCCTGGCGCGGCAGTTGCCCGAGGGCGAGACGGGGTTGATCGTGAACCTGCTCGACCAGAAGCTCTACAATCTCAATCCCGACTTCCTGACGTACACCCTCTCCAAGGTCGGCCTGCAAGGGTTGACCAAGCTGCTCGCCCAGCAATTTGCGCCGCGGATCCGGGTGGCGGGCATCGCGCCCGGCCTTACCCTGAGAAGCGGCAACCAGACCGACGCGGTCTTTGCCCGTGACCATGCCGCCAACCCGCTGGGTGTCGGCGTCACGACCGACGACCTCGTGCGGGCGCTGCGCTTCATCGAGCAGACGCCGAGTTATACTGGCGACACGCTGCTGGTCGATGGCGGCGAGCATCTTACGGGCAGGCCACGCGACATCGCCTTCGACAGAAAGAAAAAGAAGTGACCTCCGATCGCCGCATTTTCATCCGCGACTTCCGGCTGCCGGTCTCGATCGGCATCCACGATTTCGAGAAGGACGCGCCGCAGACTGTCGTGGTGAACGTCGAGCTGTCCCTCGAGACGGCGGAGAAGGCGCACGGCGATCGCATTGCCAACGTGCTGAACTACGACATCGTGCACGACGGTATCGCGGCGCTGGCCAAGTCGCGGCACTTCAACCTGCAGGAAGCGCTGGTCGACGCCATCATCGATCTTTGCCTGAAGCAGCCGGGCGTGATCGAGGCGCGGGTCTCGACTGAGAAGCCCGACGTCTACAAGGATTGCCGCGTAGGCTACGAAGCCGTCCGTCGCCGCGACCGCTGATGAGTCCGCAGCGCGGCCATCTGTTCGGCGCTTTCGCCGCGATGCTGTTTGTCGGCGTGAGCTGGGGCGCCAATCTGCCCGTCACCAAGGTGATGCTGCTGCATTTCGACCTGCTGCCGATGGCGGCATTGCGAACCTGCGCGGCCGTGGCGACGCTCGCGCTGCTGCTCGGGCTGGTCGAGGGGTGGAATGCCCTGCGGATCGCGATCCGCTTCGACCGCTTCGTCGGGCTCGGTCTCATGATGGCCGGCTTCTTCGCGATCTACGCGACCGGCATCTACTTCAGCAATCCGATCACGGCGGCTGCGGTCTCGGTGGCGGGGCCTCTGGTGTCCGCGATTACCGTGCGCGTGGTCACCGGAGCACCCTTCGACAAGGGCTTCGGGGTCGCCCTCAGCCTCACGGTGCTGGGCGGCCTGATCCTCGCTTCGGGCAGCCTGAGCGGCGCGGCACACCTGACCTTCGGCGGCGGCGAGATCATTGTTCTGTTCAGCTCGGCGCTGTGGACGCTGTACAGCATAAAGGCGCAGGTCTGGTTCGACCGGCAGGAGAGCCAGCTTCATCGCGCCTACGTGGCCTCGCTTTCCTCGGCAGGCTGGCTGATCGCCGGCGCCGTCGTGGCGATCGCCGGAGGATGGGCGCGCTCGCCGTTCGGCGTGGCCGACGGCTGGGTCTGGATGCAGCTTCTCGCGACCGCGGTGCTGGCGAGTGGCATCGGCAGTTTCACCTGGAACATCGGCGCCAATCGTCTGGGCGTCGC
>CAIMEE010000305.1 GCA_903839865.1 Enhydrobacter aerosaccus
GAGCCCGAGCGCTACGAGCATCTGGCACGCTGCCTCGAGGAGGCGCGTTTCGACGCCGGCTTCTTCGCCGACGGGCTTGGGCTGCCCGACATATATAAGAACACCTACGCCGACTATATCGGCCGCGGCGGCCAGGCGAGCTTGCTCGATCCGATGACGGTGCTGCCGCTGATGGCGCGGGTGACGAAGCATCTCGGCCTCGGCAACACGATCTCGACCACCTTCAACCAGCCCTATCACATCGCCCGCAGCCTGGGATCGCTCGACCTGCTGAGCAAAGGCCGCGCGGCGTGGAACGTCGTCACCTCCGCCACCGACTACGAGGCGCGCAACTGCGGCATGGACGGCGTGCCGCCCAAGGACGATCGCTACGCCCGCGCCGACGACGTGCTCGAAGCCTGCTATGCGCTATGGGACTGCTGGGACGAGGACGCGCTGGTGCTCGACCGCGAGAGCGGCGTATTCGCCGACGCGAGCAAGATCCGCTACGCCAATCACGTTGGACCTTACGTGCGCACGCGCGGGCCGATGTCGATCCCGCGCAGCCCGCAGGGCCGCCCGATGATCCTGCAGGCCGGTTCCTCGCCGCGCGGCCGCGAGTGTGCTGCACGCTGGGCCGACATGATCTTCTGCACGACGGCGACCAAGGCCGACGGCATCGCCTTCCGCGAGGACATGCACAAGCGCCTGCGCGCCGCCGGCCGCGACCCGACCGAGTGCGCGGTGATGCCGACACTCTCCGTCGTCATCGGCGAGACCGAGTCGATCGCCAAGGAGAAAGCGGAGTTCCTCGACAGCCTGATCGATCCCGAGCTGGTGATGGCGTCGGGCTCGCAACTGCTGGGCGTCGATCTCAGCACCGTCGAGACGGCCGAGGAAGCCGAGCGCGCCGCCGGCAACCAGGGCATCCAGGGCTCGCGGGACCGCATGATCCAGGTGGCGCGCGCGCAGGGCATCACCTTCGCCCAGGCCGTGCGCAAGCCGCGCGGCCTTTTGGCCGGCACGCCGCAGATGATCGCCGACGTGATGGAGGACTGGTTCAGGAGCGGCGCGTGCGACGGATTCGTGCTGCCGCCCACCGTGTTCCCGATGACCTACGAAGAATTCGCCCGCATGGTGACGCCCGAGCTGCAGAAGCGCGGCCTGCTGCGTCGCGAATATGCGGGCAAGACCTTGCGTGAAAACCTGGCCAATCCCGGCTGACAGAAAGGCATCCCATGAAAATCTCCCGCCGGACGCTTATCGGCTCATCGATCGCCGCCACGACTGCCACCGCGATCACGCCTGCGCGCGCCGCATCCAACGTGATGCGCATCGCCATCGGCTCGTCGCTCAACAATCTCGACCCGATGATGACGACGATCGGCGACGAGTACATCTACGACAACCTGGCCTTCAACGGCCTCACGCGCATGCGCGAGGACCTGGTCGTCGAGCCCGACCTCGCGGAGAGCTGGAAGTTCAGCGACGACATCAAGACCTGGACTTTCAAGCTCAAGAAGGGCGTGAAATTCCACGACGGCTCCGAGATGGTGGCCGACGACGTCGTTGCCTTCTTCAAGCGCCTGCTCAATCCTGCCAACACCGCGCCCGCGCGCAGCCAGTACGACATGGTCGAGGACGTCTCGGCCTCCGATCCGTTGACGGTCGTCTTCAAGCTCACCATCCCCTACGGCGGCTTCGCCGACATCCTGACCGACCGCCAGGTCAAGATCACGCCGCGCGGCGCGGTCGCCACAATGTCGACCAAGCCGATCGGCACGGGACCGTTCAAGTTCGTGAGCTACACGCCGGGCGACCGGCTGGTGCTCGCCAAGCACACCGAGTATTTCGAGCCCGGCCTGCCGAAGCTCGATGGCGTCGAGCTGCGCATCATTCCCGAGATGAGCGTCAAGATCGCGGCCCTGCAGGCGGGCGATATCGACGTGATTTGGGACCTGCCGCTCGACCAGGTGAAGACTCTCTCCTCGCGTGGCGACCTGCGCATCGACAGCGTGCCGACGGCGTCATGGGATGGCGCGGTGATGAACAACCTGATCCCGCCCTTCAACGATCCGAAGGTACGGCAGGCCTTCCATCTCGCCGTCGACAAGAAGGACGTGGTCGAGCTCACCCTGTTCGGCCAGGGCGTCGAGACGATCAGCCCGATCCCGCCCAGCCACGCGTTCTATGCCAAGGACGCGAAAATCCCGAAGGTCGATCCCGTCGCTGCCAAGAAGCTGCTGGCCGAGGCGGGCCATCCCAATGGCATCAAGATCCCGATCATCGTGCCGATCGGCCGTCCGGTACGTGAACGCCTGGGAGTCACCCTGCAGCAGCTCGCCAAGGCGGGCGGCTTCGACATCACCGTCCAGCGCATGCCCTACGCAGCCTTCAGCGCCGAGGTTACAGGCAAGGCCGCCTTCTATGTCGACGGCTATTTCGCGCGCCCGACTGTCGACACCAGCACATTTCCGTTCCTGCATACGAAGGCCAGCTGGAACGAGCGGCTGTGGCACTACAGCGACGCCACTGTCGACAAAGCACTCGAAGCCGCGCGTCTCAGCGGCGACCCCGCCGTGCAGAAAAAGAACTACATCGAGATGCAGGAAGCGCTGGTGAAGAATCCGGCCTCCTTCATCGCCTACGCCGTCAACTTCGCCTGTGCCTACCGCAAGTCGGTTTCAGGCGTGAAGACGCATCCGATGCGGTGGTTCGACCTGCGCTCCGCGACCGTCGGCTGATCGATGCCGATCGCGGTGTTCCTGCTGCAGCGGCTCGCCGGCCTGGCCGGCGTGCTGCTCGGCATGTCGCTGCTGATCTTCGGTATCATCCACATCCTGCCGGGCAACGTCGCCTATGCGATCCTGGGCGAGTTCGCGACGCCCGCCGCCGTTGCCCAGCTCGAGGCCAAGCTCGGCCTCAAGGATCCGCTGCCGCTGCAGTACTGGCATTGGCTCGACGCCATGCTGCACGGCGACTTCGGCCAGTCGATCGTGATGAACCGTCCGGCCGCGGCGCTGATCGGCGAGGCGCTGGGCCGTTCGGCGCTGCTGGCGGGTTTCGCCTTCGCGCTGGTCGCGATGGGCGGCATCGCGCTCGGCCTTTACGCCGCAACCCATCGCGGCCAGGCCTCGGACAAGATCCTGACCCTGGCGCAATTCGTGTTGATCGCCGTGCCGGAGTTCTTCTGGGCGATCGTCGGCGTTCTGTTCTTCGCCTCGTGGCTCAACCTGCTGCCGGCGACCGGCTACGCGCCGATGAGCGAAGGCTTCGGCAGCTGGGCCGCGCACCTCGTGCTGCCCGTAATGGTGCTGTCGTTCGGCCTGGTCGCGCATGTCTCGCGGCTCACGCGTTCCTCGATGATCGAGGTGCTCGACAGCCGCTACGTGCTGGCCGCCCGCGCACGCGGCTTCGCCGAACGGCGCGTGCTGTGGCGCCATGCGCTTCCCAACGCGCTGCTGCCGGCGATCACGGTGCTCGCCATCGATGCCGGCCTGCTGATCGGCGGCATCGTGGTCGTGGAGACTGTGTTCGCCTACCCGGGTCTCGGCCGGCTGCTGGTATTCGCCATCGAGCGGCACGACCTGCCCTTGCTGCAGGTCGGCATGATGGTGGTCACGGCCATCTATGCTGTGGCGAACTTCATCGCCGAGGTGCTCTACGCCGTGCTGAACCCGCGCATCCGCGTGGGTGGAGCGGCGGCATGAGCGTCCTCGTGCTCCCGCGTCTCCGCCTTCCCTCGACACTCCTGCTCGGCGCCACTCTGCTCGCATTGATCGTCACCGCGGCAATCGTCGGCATCTGGATGACACCCTACGATCCCACCGTCTTCGCCGTGCGCTTCCGCCTGCAGGCGCCCAGCCTGCTGCATCCGTTCGGCACCGACGAATTCGGCCGCGACGTGCTCTCCCGCATCCTGGCCGGCGCGCATCTCTCGTTGGCAACGGGCTTCGGCGCCATGGCGATCAGCCTGGTAGTCGGCGTACCCCTCGGCCTGGTCGCCGCTTTCCATCGCGGCGCCGTGCAGGAGGTGATCATGCGCGCGGTCGATCTGCTGATCGCGCTGCCGCCGGTGCTACTGGGCCTGCTGGTGCTGGCCGTGACGCCGCCCGGCCTGTTCAAGACCATCGCCGCCGTCGGCCTCGTCTACGTGCCGATCCTCGTACGCCTGACGCGTGCCGTGGCGCTCGGCCTGCTGGAAGAGGATTTCGTGCAGGCCGCGCGCGCCCGCGGCGAGGGCGCCTTGCCGATCCTGTGGCATGAGATCCTGCCCAACGCCTGGCCACCCATCATCGTCGAGTGCGGCCTGCGCGTGACCTTCGCGATCCTGCTGGGGTCGGCTTTGTCTTTCCTCGGCCTCGGGCCCCAGCCGCCCGCCAGCGAATGGGGCCTGATGATCGCGGAGGGCCGCGACTTCCTCACGCAAGCGCCGTGGGTCTGCCTCGCGCCCGGGCTGTCGCTCTGCGTGTTGCTGGTGTCCGTCAATCTCGTCGGTGAAGGATTGCGCGAGCGCCTCGATCCGCATCTGCAGGGGCGTGGCCATGCCTGACGCGCTCACGCTCGAGAACGCGGCGCTCGACATCGAAGCGCTGTCGGTCGCCTACCCTTCGCGCGGTGGCTGGCTTCAGGCGCTCGACGACGTATCGCTCACCATCCCGCCCGGCGGCGTGCTGGGGCTGGTGGGCGAATCGGGATCGGGCAAGTCGACCGTCGTGCTGGCGTTGCTGGGGTTGCTCGGTCCGTCGGCGAGGATCAGCGCGCAACGCCTGAGCTTTGATGGCCACGATCTGCTGCGAGAAGCACCGATGCTGCGCGGCCGCCGCATCGGCGTCGTCTTCCAGGACACTGCCGCCGCGCTCAATCCGGCGCTGACCATCGGCAGCCAGCTCACCGAACCGATGCGGCTCCATCTCGGCATCGAGCCGCGGCTCGCGTGGGAGCGCGGCACGGATCTGCTCGCCGAGCTCGGCGTGCCGCGGCCTGCCCATGTGATGCAGAGCTACGCCCATCAGCTCTCCGGCGGCATGAAGCAGAGGGTAGGCATCGCCACCGCTCTCGCCGGCGAGCCTGACCTGTTGCTGCTCGACGAACCAACGACCGCGCTCGACGTCACCATCGAGGCGCAGATCCTGTCGCTGCTCGACGAGCTGCGCGTTCGGCGCAATCTCTCGATGCTGCTGGTCAGCCACAATCTCGGCATCGTCGATCGCCTCTGCGATTCGGTGTCGGTGCTCTATGCCGGACGCGTGACGGAGTCGGGCACGACCCGCGCCGTGCTGCATCATCCACGCCATCCCTACACCAAGGGTCTGCTGGCCGCGCTGCCGCGTCCAGATCGCCCGCATGCCGGCCGCCTGGCGCCGATTCCCGGCGGCCTGCCCGATCTCACGAAACCCGATCCCGGCTGCAACTTCCGTTCGCGCTGTGCCTTTTCCGCAGCCGGTTGCGAGCGGCCGCAGGTCCTGAGCGGCGACGTTCATCACGTCAGTTGCCATCGCGTCGATGACATCGCCGACGAAAGTTGGCCGATCGAACCCGAAGCACCATCGAGCATGATCGCCCCCCGGGCAAAGCTTCCTCTGCTCGAGGCCGAGAGCCTCAGCATCCGGTTCGGCGGCGGCGGCTGGCTCTCGCGCATGCTTGGGAACTCTAGCGGCGTGCTCGCGGTCGATCAGGTGTCGCTGTCCATCCGCACCGGCGAGGTCGTGGGCCTCGTGGGCGAGTCGGGATGCGGCAAGTCCACGCTCGGCCGCCTGATGCTGCGCCTGCTGCCCGCACGCACCGGAACGCTGAACTTCGGCGGCGGCGTGGTCGAGCCCGAGGCGAGTCGCGATTTCCGCCGCCGCGCGCAGATCGTCTTCCAGAATTCCGACACCTCGCTCAACCCGCGCCAGACCGTGGGCACGATCCTGGGCCGCGCCGTGCGCTGGTTCGACATGGCGACCGGCCCTGCCGTCGTCGCGGAAGTCGATCGCCTCCTCGACCTCGTGCGCCTGCCGCGGGCCTATGCGACTCGCTATCCGCACCAGCTCTCCGGGGGCGAGAAGCAACGCGTCGGCATCGCACGTGCGCTGGCGTCGCGCCCGGAATTCCTGGTGTGCGACGAAGCCGTGTCGGCGCTCGACGTCAGCGTGCAGGCGGCGGTCCTCAACCTGCTGCGCGACCTGCGCGACGAGCTGGGCGTGGCCTACCTCTTCATCAGCCACGACATCGGCGTGATCGCCCACATCGCCGACCGCGTGGCCGTCATGTACCAAGGCACGATCGTCGAGGAAGGCCCCGTCGACGACGTGTTGCATCCGCCGTACCACCCCTACACCGAGCTGCTGCTGTCCTCGGTGCCGCTGATCGGCCGCGCCCGCCGCGAGCCGGCCGCGCCCTCGACCGGCGCGGTCGCCGTCTCGCAAGGCTGCAAGTTCGCCGCGCGCTGTTCGCGCAAGCTCGGGCCCGTCTGCGAGACGCTCGCCCCTCCCGTGCAACAGGCCGGACCGGATCACACCATTCGTTGTCACATTCCCCTCTCGGAGCTGGCGGCGGTGCCGCACTGGCTCGGACCTCCAGCGTAAATTTGAGGAGCCGCCACGATGATGAAAATCGCCTGCATTCCAAACCTCGTCGGCGGCCATCTCGGCGGCTGGCGTCACAAGGACGCGTTCGACGAGCCGGTGATGAATCTCGAGGCCTTCATCGAGATGTCGCAGATCGCCGAGCGCGGCAAGTTCGATGCGGTATTCCTGGCCGACGGCAATGGCGTGCGCGACATGCACATTCCCGCGCTGTTCGCGGCCAACCATCCGTCGGCGCGGCCGGCCTTCTTCGAGCCGACGACGCTGCTGTCGGCCGTGTCGATGGTGACCAGCAAGATCGGCGTGGTCGCCACCGCAACCAGCACCTTCGACGAGCCCTACATGGTGGCGCGCCGCTTTGCGTCGATGGACCATATCAGCAAGGGCCGCGCCGGCTGGAACCTCGTCACCGCCTCCAACGCGGGCGATGCGCTGAACTTCGGCCGCTCCGAGCAGGCGCGCGAGGACCGCTACGCCCGCGCCCAGGAATTCTACGAGGTCGTCGCGAAGCTGTGGGACAGCTGGGCGTCGGACGCCTTCCCGCAGAACAAGGAGACCGGCCAGTATCTCGATCCCTCGCGGGTGCGCCACATCGACCACAAGGGCACGCATTTCTCCGTGAAGGGCCCGCTCAACATCTCGCGCACGCCGCAGGGCCGCCCCGTCGTGTTCATGGCGGGTCAGTCCGATCCCGGCATGGAACTGGCCGCGCGCTACGCCGACGGGCTGTTCGGCGCCGGTACCACCAAGCAGGACTGCATCGACGCCTATGCCAACATCAAGGGCCGCATGGCGCGCTACGGCCACGCGCCCGAGGCGCTGAAGATCCTGCCTGGCCTCAGCGTCTACGTCGGCCGCACCACGGCCGAGGCCGAGGAATTCTACGAAGAGCTGCAGTCGCTGATCTCGCCGGTGCTGGGCGTGCATTACCTCTCGAAGATGCTGGTGCACGATCTGGGGAGCCTGCCGCTCGATGGCCCGCTGCCCGACAACCTGCCGGAGGAGACGCTGGGCGGCAGCAGCCTGCGCCGTTACATCCTCGACATGGCGCGCCGTGAAAAGCTCACGATCCGCCAGACCTACGAACGTACCCTGCCCGCTCTCGGCGGGCCGGTGTTCAAGGGAACGGCAACCCAGGTCGCCGACGAGATGGAAGACTGGTGGCGCAGCAAGGCCTGCGACGGCTTCACCCTTCTGCAGCCGGTCCAGCCGCGCGGGCTTCGCGAGTTCGTCGATCTCGTCGTGCCCGAGCTGCAGCGCCGCGGCATCTTCCGCAAGGAATACGAGAGCAGCACCCTGCGCGGCCATCTTGGCCTCGCCGACGCGCCCAGCGTCTGGAGCACAAAGGCGGCAGAGCGCGGCGCGGCATGAGCCAGCGCAACAGGATCGTCCTGGGCATCAACGGCGGCGCGCTGGGCGGCCATCTCGGCGGCTGGCGGCATCCGGACTCCTTTCCGACCACGGCGATGCGGCTCGAGCGCATGATCGAGATCGCGAAGACGGCGGAGAGCGGCAAGCTGGACCTGATGTTCCTGGCCGACGGCAATGGCGTGCGCCAGATGGACAAGCCGACGCTGTTTGCGGCCAACAGCCCGTCGGACCGGCCGACCGTGTTCGAGCCCGTGACTCTCTTCGCGGCCCTTGCGCAGCACACCAAGCACATCGGCTTCGTGGCGACGGCGACGACGAGCTACGAAGAGCCGTTCATGATCGCACGCAAGTTCGCTTCGCTCGATCACCTGAGCGGCGGCCGCGCCGCCTGGAACCTGGTGACCACGCAGTACATCGAGGATGCCAAGAATTTCAATCGCGACGAACACATGGGCCGCGAGGAACGCTACGAGCGCGCGCGAGAGAGCCTCGATGTCGTGCGCTCGCTCTGGGATTCCTGGGCGTCCGACGCCTTCGTGCAGGACAAATCCACCGGGCAATATCTCGATCCGGCGCGCGTGCGGCTCACCAACCATCGCGGCAAGCACTTCAAGGTGAAGGGTCCGCTCAATGTGGCGCGCACGCCGCAGGGGCAGCCGGTCGTCTTCATGGCGGGCCAGTCCGACGCCGGCAAGGACCTCGCGGCCTATGGCGGCGAAGGCCTGTTCGGCACGGCGAGCAACAAGGAAGAGGCGCAGCGCGAATACGCCGACATCAAGGACCGCATGCCGCAATACGGCCGGCCGCCGGAATCGCTCTGCATCATGCCGGGCCTCGCCGTCTATGTCGGCCGCAGCACGGCGGAGGCCGACGAGCTCTACGAGGAGCTGCAGTCGCTGATCTCGCCAGCGCTGGGTCTCAGCTATCTCTCCAAGATCGTGGGCTTCGACGTGACGGACGAGAAGCTCGACGCGCCGATGCCGCAGGTACGCAAAGAGAGTATCGGCGGCACGGCGATCGGCCGCTCGGTGCTCGACATGGCCGCGCGCGACAAGCTCAGCGTGAAGGCCACCTACCAGCGGGTGCTGCCCTCGATGGCCGGCAATATGATCCGCGGCACCGCAAGCCAGGTCGTCGACTTCATGGAGGACTGGTACCGCAGCAAGGCCTGCGACGGCTTCATCCTGTCGATGCCCGTGCAGCCGCGCAGCCTGCGCGCCTTCGTCGAGCTGGTCGTGCCAGAGCTGGAGCGGCGCGGCCTGCGCACACCGGACTATCCGGGCAAGACCTTGCGCGAGAACATGGGCCTCGCCACCCCGCCCGACCCGTTCCAGTCGTGATCGGTCGAGGCGTGAGCCGGGCGGCGTGACGAGGGTGTCCCACCTTCATGGGACACTCAAAACGCTCGCCCGCTTACATTTTCAGCCCTTTGTCCCTATTTTCGCTACCCCGTGATATCAATGATATCAATGATATCATCGAGCTGAGCCTTACCCGACTCTTTTGGTCAACAATTTCACCTTTTGAGTCCAAGCAGCCGGAGCGAGCCCGAGCAAGCTCTCGCCGCGCGGCGGCGGAACTGCCGGCCAGACGCAGCTGCTGTAGCGCCTCGCCAGCGCCACAATTGCACACCGACTGCTATGCAATATATTCCTTATTTTGCGAGTCGATTTCATGCGCGCCGAGTGCGCAGGTCGGCTAAAATTGTTGAGGCGGCGGTAACGTACCATACAAACCAAATTGTCGCCCCGCTCGTATTACTGCGCTGAGGCTGCTATTACAGCGTCAGCGTTTTGAGGCGTCAGGGAGTTTTCTATTTCGACGATGCGCAAACTCGGAGTGAGTCATTGTGCCACGCTGCTTCTCTTCGGAAGCGGTGCGCTGCACGTTGACGCTGCGCGCGCGCAGTCTCAGGCGCCAACGGGAGCCACACTTCTGGCGCCTCAGGCGGCACCGCTGTCGCAGACATTGCCCGCGCTGAAGCCCGCAGAAAAGCCGACGGAGAAACCCGCACCTCAAGCGGCGGCCGCGCAACCCGAGGCCGGTCCGTCCGACGCGCTGCGCGCGAAATACGATCATGCCTTTGCCGAGTCGCTCGAGAAGCCTGCCGATCCCGATGTGCTGGTGCACTTCGCCGAAGTCGCCGTGGAATTCGGCGATATCGAAGGCGCGATCTCCGCGCTCGAGCGTCTTCTGCTGATCGACGCCGAGCAGCCCGAGGTCAAGCTCGAGCTCGGAGTCCTCTACTACCGCCTCGGCTCGATCGAGGTGGCACGCACTTACCTCCAGGACGTGAGTTCGTCCAAAGATTCGTCTAGCGAAAACAAAGAACGCGCGAATACTTTCCTCAAGGAAATGAAGCAGCCATGAAATTCTCCTTTACCCGCCTTCTTCTCTCGACCACCGCTCTTGTCGCCTTGGCCGGCGGCGATGTGTACGCGAAGGTCGGCATCGCCTCCGTCGTCGAAGGCGAGCCCATCGGCAGGTCGCAGGCGGGCACCGAGCGCACGCTGCGCGTCGGCGTCGACATGGAAGCCGACGAAAAGGTCACGACGAAAGACAACGATCGCGCCCATCTCGTCTTCCTCGATGGCACGTCGCTCACGGTCGGCCCGAACAGCTCGCTGGTGATCGACAAGTACGTCTACGATCCCGAGAAAAAGACCGGCGAGATGGCGCTGACCGTGTCGAAGGGCACGCTGCGCTTCGTCGGCGGCGTGAACAGCAAGCAGTCCGAAGTCAAGGTCACCCCACCGTCAGCGAGCATGGGCATCCGCGGCGGCATCGTCACCGTGGCCGTCGGCGCCAACGGCGCGACGCAAGCCAACTTCCTGTACGGCGCGCAGTTCAGGATCACGAGCGCGGGCGTAACGCAGACGACGTCGACTCCCAACACGACCACGACGATCACTCCCGGCGCACCGCCGCCGCCGCTGGCCACGATGCCGCCCGGCTCGTTCAACACCCAGGTCGCGTCCTTCCAGACGCCTCCGGGATTCCAGGGCGGCAACAACGGTCCCGGCAACACGCCGGGCGGCCAGCAGGTCGGTGGCAATAATCAGCCCGGCGGCAACAATGCTGGCGGCGCCCCTCGCAATGCGGGCAATCCGGCGGGCCGTTCGGCGACGCCGGGCGGTGGCACCGGCGGTGCGAACGGTGGTGGTGGTGGCGGCGGACGGACCGGCGCGATCAGCGCGGCGTTCGCCAATAGCGGACTTCACAAGGTGAACGCGGGACTGGCACCGAGCACCACGAGGGCATCGACTCCGAACCCCGTGCAGTTGGCCCAGGTGCTGACGACGCCGCGTACCGGCGGAGCGCCCGCGCTGCAGGGCGCCAACCCCGGCAATACACCGGGCGGCAACCAGGGTGCTGGCGGCGCAGGCGGAACGGGTGGCACGGCTGGAGCCGGCGGCACAGGCGGAGCCGGCGGCACGGGCGGAGCTGGTGGCGCCGATCCCGGCAACAATACGGGCGGAGCCGGTGGTGCCGGTGGAACAGGTGTCGCCGGAGCCGGTGGTGCTGGCGGAGCCGGTGGTGCCGGTGGTGCTGGCGGTGCCGGTGGCGGCGTTGGTCCGCTGCAAGGTGATAACAACGGCCAGGGCGGTGGTCCGCTCGCCGGCGGTGGCCCGCTTCAGGGCGCCGGTCCGCTCCAGGGTGCCGGTCCGCTCCAGGGCGCCGGTCCGCTCCAGGGCGCCGGCCCGCTTCAAGGTGCTGGCCCGTTGCTCGGTGCGGGCCCGCTTCAGGGCGCCGGCCCGTTGCTGGGCGCTGGTCCGCTGCAGGGCGCAGGCCCATTGGTCGGCGCCGGCCCGCTGCAAGGCGCTGCCCCGCTGATCGCCGGCGGCGCCCAGACAGCGACAGGCCCGGTCAATATCAATGTCATCGCACCGCCGCCGGCTGCTCCGCGGATCACGATCGTGACGCTGGAGCAGAAGTCCGCCGACGGGAGCGAGGCCAAGGAGAGCAAGGGCGACGAGCAGGGCAGGTTGCCGCCGGC
>CAIMEE010000306.1 GCA_903839865.1 Enhydrobacter aerosaccus
CGGATAAGCTCGTGGACCTCGCGGTAGACGGCGGTGAACTTGTCGTGCGTGCGCTCGCGCTCTTCCTCGCTCAGCGTCACGGGCACGATGCCCTTCAGCTTCGACGCGGGGCCCGCGTTCATGACGCCGATGCGGTCGGCCCGGATGATCGCCTCGTCGATGTCGTGGGTGATGAACAGCACGGTCTTGCCGGTGGCCTTGCAGATGCGCTTCAGCTCGCGCTGCATGTCGGCGCGGGTGTGGGCGTCGAGCGCGGCGAACGGCTCGTCCATCAGCAGCATCTGCGGCTCGTTGGCCAGCACGCGCGCGATCTGGATGCGCTGCTTCATGCCGCCCGACAGTTCCGACGGATGTTTGTGGTCCTGGCCCTTGAGGCCGACCAGCTCGAGATAGTGCCGCGCCTTCTGCTCGCGCTCGGCGCGGGACACGCCGCGCATGCGCAGGCCGAACTCGATGTTGCCCATCGCCGTCAGCCAGCCGTAGAGCGAGTCGTCGCCCTGGAAGACCACGCCGCGGTCGGCGTCCGGCCTGGTCACCTTCTTGCCCGCGAGGCTGATCGTGCCCGCACTCGCCGCCTCGAAGCCCGCGACCATGTTCAGCACGGTCGTCTTGCCGCAGCCGCTGGTGCCCAGCAGGCAGAAGAACTCGCCGGCCTGGATCTCCAGCGAGAAGTCCCGCACGGCGACATAGTCGCTGCCCTGGAGGGAACGATAGACCTTGCTGACCTGGGAGAACTGAACGAACGACATGGGGACTGCATCCCTAAAGCATTTTCCGAGCCACCGGAACCTCGTCTCGACGGGGGTCGTTGGATTGATGGAGTTCTGGTCCTGCCGTGCCCATGGCTTCTCTGAAAGCGAACCAACGGCTCAACCCCCCAAAGGACCACATGAACAAGACCTTCAAGTCCGCCGCGATCGCAATTGCGTTCGCCGGCGTGTCCGCGATCGGCCTGTCGACGGCTTTCGCCGCCGACACCGTCATCACGTTCGACCCGAACGGCGTCGCCTACGGCTACCAGGACGGCTACTGGTCGCGCACCCACGAGTGGCGCACCTGGGAGAAGCCCGAACATCGGGACGTCTACCAGAAGACGCCGAACGTGCAGTACTACGAGTATGTCCATACGCGCGATCCGGACCAGGGCTGGCGCGGCGAATGGAAGAAGTAGTCTAAAGCGAACCATACACGAAGGGCCGCGTCTTCGAAGGGAGGCGTGGCCTTTCTTCGTTCGCTCCGGTCTGTTTCCCCGAGCCGCCCGACTACGCGGAGAAAAATCGAGGGCGCTTACTGCATCTTGTCGAGATTGACGCCGGTCGTTTCGATGCGAAACAGCCAGGTGACGGCGGCACCGACGAGCGATGCCGCAATCAGGATATAGAGGAGGTTTGCGGTGCCGATATCGGCCAGCAGCACCGGAAACAGGAACGCCGTCATCACCGCGCCCACCTTGGCGAAGGCCGCCGCGAAGCCCGCACCTATGCCGCGGATGCGCGTGGGAAAGACCTCGCCGGCCAGGAGGTAGGTCTGTGCATTCGGCCCGAGGTTGGTCATGAAGTTGAACAGCATGAAGCCGAAGAACAGCGGCAGCATGCGCGCGTGTCCGTCGGCGTCGGTGGCGAACGATGCCAACAGCAGGCCGGCGGCGCAGCCGACGAAGCCGATCACCTGCAGCCTCACGCGTCCGACGCGGTCGGCCAGGAGCACGGCAGCCACGATACCCACGATCAGCAGCACGTCGATCAGCGCGGCGCCCCGGGCCGCAATTTCATCGTTGTGGATCAGAGCCGAGAGACTGTGAGCGTGCTGGGCCTTGTGGCCTACGGCGGAGGCCAGGATCGTCGGCGTGAAGATGCCGATCCCGTAGGTCCCCAGGTCCTGCAGGAACCACGGCACCGAGGCGAGGACGGTGGCGCGCAGGGTCCGGCCTTCGAACAGCGCGGCGTAGCCGCGTCCCGTGCCGCCGGCGCTGCCCGTCGCCGGAGCCGTCAGGACGACCTCCTTCGGATAGGGCGGCGTGCGCCGCAGCAGGCGTCTTAGCTCTTCCTCGGCAAAGTCGGTGCGTCCGCGCTGCAGCAGCCAGGGTCCGCTCTCGGTGACGGTCAGCCGGAAGATGGCGATGACGACAGCCGGAACGATCGCGGAGCCGTACATCCAGCGCCAGGCATCTTCGGTCGGCATGCTCCTCAGGACGAGGAAGCCGACGCCGGTCCCGCACAGGGCGCCGAGCGCCTGGAAGCCGAAGGCAGCGAGCACCAGCCGCCCGCGCACCCTGCTCGGAATGCTCTCAGAGATGATGAGATGCGCCGTCGGGTAGTCGCAGCCGAGTGCCAGGCCCAGCCCGAACAGGCACGCCACCAGCCACACGAAGTTCGGCGTGACGACGAGCAGGCAGAGGAAGACGATGAACATCACCATCTCGGCGATGAACATCGGCCGCCGGCCGAACCGGTCGGCCATGCCGCCAAGCGCGAGCGCGCCGACCAGGATGCCGAACAGGGTGGCGGCGCTCACCATCCCGTGCTGCACCGCGTCGATCGAGAATTCGCGGGCGATCAGCGGCAAGGCGACGCCGGTCATGAAGACGACGTGACCCTCGAAGAACTTGCCGGCCGCCGCGAGCCACCAGATTCGCCATTGCATCGCCGTCATCGGCGTCTCGGCGACCGCGGTGCCGTCCCGCCAGACGGGCTGTTCGTCGATATAGTCCTGCGCCGAGCGGTCCGACATGGCGGCTCAGTCCCGGAACGGATCCGTCATCAAAATCGTGTCCTCGCGTTCCGGCGAGGTGCTGACCAGCGCCACCGGGCAGCCCACCAGCTCCTCGATGCGGCGCACGTACTTGATGCAGGTCGCGGGCAGCTCGCCGAACGAGCGCGCGCCGCGCGTGCTCTCGCTCCAGCCCTCGAACGTTTCCCAGACCGGCTTCAGCTTGGCCTGCGCGCCCATGGTGAAGGGGAAGCGCTCGATGCGCTTGCCGTCGAGCTCGTAGGCGACGCAGACCTTGATCTCCTTCTCGCCGTCGAGCACGTCGAGCTTGGTGAGCGCGATGCCGTCGATGCCGTTCAGCTTCACCGCCTGGCGCACCATCACCGCGTCGAACCAGCCGCAGCGGCGGCGGCGGCCGGTGTTGGTGCCGAACTCCTTGCCGCGGTCGCCCAGGCCCTGGCCGATCGCGTCCTTGAGCTCGGTCGGGAAGGGGCCGTCGCCCACGCGCGTGGTGTAGGCCTTGGCGATGCCCAGCACGTAGCCCACCGAGCCGTTGCCCATGCCCGAGCCGATCATCGCCTGCGCCGCCACGGTGTTCGACGAGGTGACGTAGGGATAGGTGCCGTGGTCGATGTCGAGCATCGTGGCCTGCGCGCCCTCGAACAGGATGCGCTTGCCGGCAGCCCGCAGCCCGTCGAGCCGTTCCCACACATCCTCGGCGAACGGCAGGATCTTGGGCGCGATCTCGAGAAGATCGGCCGTCAGCTTGCCGGCATCGACCAGAGGCTTGCCCAGGCCCTTCAGCAGCGCGTTGTGATGCGCCAGCAGCGTGTTGACCTTGAGCGGCAGCATGTCGGGCTCGGCGAGATCGCCGACGCGGATGGCGCGGCGGCCGACCTTGTCCTCGTAGGCGGGGCCGATGCCGCGCCGCGTCGTGCCGATCTTGATGATGTCGGGCGCATCCTCGCGCCAGCCGTCGAGGTCGCGGTGCAGCGGCAGGATCAGCACGGCATGGTTGGCGATCTTGAGGTTCCTGGGCGTGACCGACAGGCCCTGCGCCGTCACTTTCTCGACTTCCTGGAGGAAGTGCCACGGATCGATCACCACGCCGTTGCCGATGATCGATAGCTTGCCCTCGCGCACCACGCCCGACGGCAGCAGCGCCAGCTTGTAGGTCTGGTTGCCGATGACCAGCGTATGGCCGGCATTGTGGCCGCCCTGGAAGCGCACGACGACCTCCGCGCGCTCGCTCAGCCAGTCCACGATCTTGCCCTTGCCCTCGTCGCCCCACTGGGCGCCGATCACTGCCACATTGGCCATTTGCCTATTCCTTCAGACACGAAAACGCCTCCCCGGCGGATTTCGGGGAGGCGTGATTGTGATTAGCACGCCGGGAGGGGCAGGGCTAAGGGGAAAACCCGCGACAAATCTCTTCTGCTGGGAGCGCGCCACTCCAGTGGCGCGTCTTTTCATGCTCTTTTGGACCGCGAG
>CAIMEE010000307.1 GCA_903839865.1 Enhydrobacter aerosaccus
CAGCAGCCAGCGCGCAACGCGGCGGGCGAGCCGGTCGCGGTCGGTCTTGCCGGCCTGGTTGAACACGGTGAAGGCATGATGCTGGAAATAGTCGCCCCACAGGGCCGCCGCCGCCTTCACTGCGTCGCCGTCGATCGTGCGCGGCGTGTCTTCTGCGGCATTCTCCGACCAGCGCAGCAGCGTCAGCACGCCCGCCAGACGCGCCACGGTGCCGCGTCCCTTGCCGAGCCAGCCCGCTTCCAGCGCGGTGTCTCCCGCGTCGGCCGCCTGCTTGTGCACGAGCTTCAGGAAATTGTCGAAAAGGAACAGCGCGCGGTCGTCGAAGGCCAGCGTGCGCGGCTGCTCGGGCGTGCCGGCGGCGAAGGCGATGGCCTGCAGCATGGCGAGCGCCTCGTCGTCGCGCGCGATGCGGCGGTCCATCAGCGAGGTGTATTCCGGCAGTTCCGGCCAGGCATAGAGGAAGCGCGCCGCCATGCCGTCGTCGCTGCCCTGGAACACCTCCGCGAGCCGGTCGGGCTGGATCGAACCCACGACGCTCACCGGGAACTTCGGCAGATGCAGCGGCTGGCTGCGCGAGCGGCGGTTGACGGTGATGCCCGTGGCGGCCCAGGCCTCCAGCCAGTGCGCCCGGTCGGTGCCGCCGCTGTAGCGGCCGAGGTTGGCCAGCCACGCCGTCAGCTCGTCGCGCCACAGGATCACGCCGCGCGGATTGCCGGAGACGACATCGGCCAGCGCTTCCATGGTGGCATCGGCCACGACGATCTGGCTCGGCACGAATGGCTGGTCGAAGCCTGCCTCCGCCGGACGCTGCGGCGCGGGACGGCCGGCCTTGGTGGCGGACTGGCATTCGTCGCGCCAGCGCTCGGCGGCAATGCGGGCCTCCTCCAGCCGGGCGGCGTGCCTGCTGCGACGATCCTCATCGCCTTCCCGGATCAGGCCTTCGATATCGCCCAGCTGGGCACGCACCGAGGCGAGCGCGGGCGACTTGCCGCTCGACGGAGAGCCCACCAGCGCCAGCCACAGCACCAGCGATTCGGTCCACGCGGGCGTCACGCGCACCTGCACGCCCGCACCGCACAGGGCCGCCACGGCCGCGAACAGGCCCTGCACCACATAGTCGACCGGCGTGCCCACGGACTGGGCCGTGTCGCTCACCCACTGCCGCCAGGTGGGCGGCAGATGTTCCAGCGGGAAGGCGGGCACCGAGGTGCGTGCCTCTTCCAGCAGGCTGGTGTCGACGTCGGGCCACTCGGACTTGAGCCGAGAGCCGTCGTACACGTGGAATCCGGAATCGTTCATCGGCTTGCTCCTTTGTAATCGGTGATGGGGGGATCGGGCTGCGGCCACCCGAATGTCTCGGTCAGGACCTGCACCATCGCGTGGCTCTCGCAGTGAAGCGTGGGCACGTCGCGCAGCAGCCGCCCTGCGGCGTCCCAGTCGAGAATCACCACGCCGCGGCAACGGCCCCTGAGCCAGGTGAAGACGTCGTCGAACACCTTGAGCGGCCCGCCGTTTGCCCTGGCACGGTCGATCCACTCCGGTCCCAGCACTGCCGTGGCGCCCCGGCGGGTGCGCACACGGCATGACGTGAAGGTACAGGAGACGAGGTCGACGATACGCTCCTGCTCGATGACAGGCAGGATGAGGGCAACCGTGCCGTGGACGTCAGGCTTGTAGAAGCGAGGCCCCGACGTGACGGTATCGATGCCCCAAAACGGCGCGGGAAGAAGATTGGTGAGACCAAGCTCCGCGAGGGGCTTGGCGAACATGCCGTCGCGCGCCATCTGCGATGCTCTTGCGAGCTCTTTCAGAAGCGGGGATGGTCGGCGGATTCTATTGTTCATCAACCAGTTTATAGAGCCGGTCGAAAGAATCGCGCATTACGGTCGTTACTGGAGCTGAAACGTTGACCTGCTTGAAACGGAGACCTGTCGAATCGGCCGGGAATCGCACGCCATTCACCGCCCGCAGGATAAAATCTCCGCTCAAACCACCAGCCCGAATTGCCGGAATCGATTCCGGCAATTGTGGCTGTTGCTTTCAGCTGTCGATGAGGTCGAGCGACGCCGCGTGCAGGGGGCGGAACAGGCCCGGGAGAGAGGAACGATCGGCCATCAATGTTACCAGCAGGACGGTAACGATCACGCAGGCAAGGGTGATGAGGATGGCGCGCACCAAGGCCAAACGCCCTGACGTCGGGAAAAGTTGCTCAGCTCGCGAAAGTGTTCAGCGTGTCGATGAGCTTGGCGGCGTCGTAGGGCTTGGAGAAGAAGTGCCCGCGCTCGGGCAGGTCGGCCGGATCGACCGTGACGTCGCCCGAAGTCAGGATCAGTTCGACCGGCGGCCAGCGCTCGCGGATGGCGGTGGCGAGGCGCAGCCCGTTCATGTCGCCCGGCAGGTCGATGTCGCTGAAGACGATGCGGATGCGGCCGTCGCTCTCGAGCAGCGCGATGGCCTCGTCGGCGGAGCCGGCCTCGAGGGTCTCGAAACCCGCATCCTCGATCAGGCTCACGGCGTGCAGCCGCAACAGCGGCTCATCTTCGACGACCAGAACAAGGGGCTTGGACAAAACGCTACCCGCTGATGAAAGACAAAGGCGCCCGAAACTCGGCGCGTAACCCCTCAGCCTTGTAACGGACATCGGACCGCCCGGTTCCCGCCAATCCGGACTGAATTAACCGGCTGCCGAAGCCCTTGCGCTGGGGGGCCGTAACCGGCGGCCCGCCCGCCTCCTGCCACTCCAGCACCAGGTCCAGGCCCGTGTCCGGCGCGTCGGCCGGCCGCTCGACCCGCCAGCTCACGCTCACCCGCCCGCCGTCGCGCGACAGGGCGCCGTACTTCACGGCATTCGTCGCGAGTTCGTGGATCAGCAGCGAAAACGACAGCGCCGAGCGCGAATTGACGTCGATGTCGGGCCCCGAGATCGAAAAACGCCCGAGATCGGTCGCCATGCCGACCACGGCCTCGATCGTGGCCTTGATCGGCGCCCCCGCCATCGACTGGCGCAGCAGCACGTCGTGCGCCTGGCCCATCGCCTTGATGCGGCGGCTGAGCGCCACCACGGCCGGCTGGTCGGCGGCCTGGCGCAGGGTCTGCGCGGCAATCGCGTCGACCATGGCCAGCGTGTTCTTCATGCGGTGGCTGAGTTCCTCGTTCAGCGTCTGCTGCAGCGCCTCGAGGGTCTTGCGCTCGGTGATGTCCTGCACCGTGCCGCGCATCCGCACCGGCCTGCCCGCGGCGTCGCGCTCGAACTCCGCCCGCCGC
>CAIMEE010000308.1 GCA_903839865.1 Enhydrobacter aerosaccus
CACCACCGATTCGCAACTGGAGCCAGTCACAAGCAAAGCCCTGACCGCGGCCTTCACGATCTCGCCCAGGGGTGCGGGCGGCGGGGCGAGCGCTTCGGGCTCGGCGCCGAGCATCGCCGACAGCGCTTCGGCGGAGTCGAGCCCGTCGCGCAACGCCAGAAGATCGCGCGGGCCGCCGCGGCCGACCGAGAGGCGTTGCAGCGCGCGTTCGACGTCGGGCGTGCGCTTCAGCGCGTCGCGGACTTTTTCGCGGAGCGCCGGACGCTCGACGAAGAGCTGCACCAGGTCGAGGCGGCGCTCGATCTCGGCGCGGTCGGTGAGCGGTGCGGCGAGCCGTTCGGCCAGCAGGCGCGCGCCGGGGCCGGTGAGCGTGCGGTCGATGGTGGCGAGCAGGCTGCCGTCGCGCTTGCCGTCGAGGCTCTTCACCAGCTCGAGGTTGCGGCGCGTCGCGGGATCGATCTCCATCGTGCCGTCGGGGCGCTCGCGGCGTGGCGGCGAGAGGGCAGGCCGCTTGCCCGCCTGCGTGAGCTCCACATAGTCGAGCAGCGCGCCGCAGGCGGCGATCTCGGCGCGCGAGAAGGCGCCGAAGCTGTCGAGGGCGGCCACGTTGAACGCGGCCTGCAGGCGCTTGGTGGCGTTGTCCGAATCGAATCGCGCGCTGGGCAGCGGCGTCAGCGCGGCGTTCCAGTCCTCGAACGCGGCCTTCAGTCCGTCGCGCGCGAGCAGGCGATCGGGCACCAGCAGTTCGCCGGGTGACAGGCGCGCCAGGGCGGCGGCCAGTTGCGCCGGCTGCAGCGGCTGGGTCGCGAAGTCGGCGGTGGAGAGATCGAGCCAGGCCAGCGCCAGCTCGCCCTGCGCCTCGGCGATGGCGGCGAGATAGTTGTGGCTGCGCGCGTCGAGCAGCGAATCCTCGGTGAGCGTGCCGGGCGTGATCACGCGCACGACGGCGCGCTCGACCACCGACTTGGCGCCGCGCTTCTTGGCTTCGGCGGGATCCTCCGTCTGCTCGCAGACCGCGACCTTGAAGCCCTGGCGGATCAGGCGTGAGAGATAGGCCTCGTGGCTGTGCACGGGCACGCCGCACATCTTGATGTCCTCGCCCAGGTGCTGGCCGCGCTTGGTGAGCGCGATGTCCAGCGCCGCCGAGGCGCGCACCGCATCGTCGAAGAACAGCTCGTAGAAATCGCCCATCCGGTAGAACACGAGATGGTCCGGATGCGACGCCTTGATCGCCAGGTATTGGCGCATCATCGGCGTGGCGTCGGCCGGAATCACGGAGGTGGGGGGACTGCTGTCGGGCACTGCGGAGGTTTAGCATGCCGGGGCTCCCGGCAGCTTGGGGGCCAATTGGGGGAAACGATGCCGCCTGCGTACTCGGCGCCCTATCTCGCGCGGTTTCTGGTGCCGCGCCTGCCGTTCTTCTACGGCTGGGTGGTGCTGGGCTGCGTGTGCCTGGCGGGCTTCGCGCGCCAGGGGCCGGCGGTGGCGGTGCTGTCGATCTTCCTGGTGCCGATGACAACGGAGTTCGGCTGGTCGCGCATGGCGATCGCGGGCGCGGTCTCGGGCGGCGGGCTGCTGGCGGCCTTCTTCTCGCCGCTGATCGGGCCGGTGCTCGACCGCCGCGGCGCGCGCCTGATCCTGTGCTTGGCCGTGCTGGGCACCGGCCTCGCCACCATGGCGCTGTCGCTGGTCCATTCGCTGGCCGCCTTCTACCTGCTCTTCTGCTTCGCGCGGCTGATCTGGGCGGGGCCCTTCGAACTCGGCCTCTATGGCGCGCTGAACAACTGGTTCATCGCGCGCCGCGCGGTCGCGGCCTCGATCGCGACGCTCGCCCAGACCTCCGGCCTCGTGGCCCTGCCGCTGATCGCGCAGTACGCGATGCTCGGTGGAAATTGGCGCGACGGCTGGGTGGCGGTCGGCGCCACCGTGCTGATCGTGGGCTTCGTGCCGACGTTCCTGCTGCTGGTGCGCACGCCCGAGGACGTGGGCCTTGTGCCCGACCGGCGGCCGGGCACCGGCGCTACGACGGCCGCCGCCGCCGAGCCGCGCTTCAGCCGGGCCGCGGCGATGCGGACGCCCGCCTTTTGGCTACTGTCGCTCTACACGATGCTGGTCTATCCGGTGCAGGCCGGCGTCAGCCTGCATCAGGCCGCCCATCTCATCGAGCGCGGCCTGCCGCCCACGGCCGCCGCCACGGTGATCGCCGTCTTCTCGGCGATGACGGCGCTCTCGGGCTTCGGCATCGGCTTCCTGCCGCGGCGCTGGCCGGTGCGCTACGGCCTGCTGGCCGCGGCCCTGGCGATGAGCGGCGGCGCCTTCGCGCTGATCGGCGTGGAGTCGCTGGCCGGCGCCTGCACCGCGGGCGGCCTGTTCGGCCTGGGCGTTGGTGGGATCCTGACCCTGCTGCCGGTGGCGTGGGCGGATTATTTCGGCCGCGAGAGCTTCGGCGCGATCCGGGGTGCTGCGCTGTCCGTGCAGGTGGCGGCCCAGGCGATCGGCCCGGTGCTGTCCGGCGCATTGCGCGACTGGAGCGGGACCTATACCGATTCGCTCTTGGTCTTCGGGTGTCTCGCAGCGCTCGCCGTCGGCGCCGCTTTGGCGGCCCGGCCGGCACGCCTGCCCTCGGGAGGATCGGCATGAGTTGGCTCGAGGGCGTCGATCGCGTGGTGGGGAGGATCGTCGAGGCCGGGCGCTGGCTCGTGCTGCCGGTCGCGCTGATCCTGTTCCTGCAATGGCCGCTGCGCGACTTCGTGCAGGCGGGCTCGCGCGAGGCGAACGACGCGGGCCAGTGGATCTTCGCTCTGTATGTCAGCCTCGCCATGACCTTCGCCACACGCGAGCGCGCCCATCTCGCGGTCGATGCCATCGCGCACGGCTATCCGCCCGCGGTGCGCGGCACGATCGGCCGCTGGGGCGGTTTCGCCTGCGTGGCGCCGTGGGCGCTCTTCATGATCTGGACGATCGGGCCCACCGCCTGGCGCTCGGCGCTGATGC
>CAIMEE010000309.1 GCA_903839865.1 Enhydrobacter aerosaccus
ACATGTTCACCATCCCTGCCTCGATGGCGGGGCTGCCCGGTATCTCCGTGCCGGCGGGTGTAGACAAGGATGGCCTGCCGCTCGGCTTGCAGATACTCGGCCGCGCCTTCGACGAGGAGACGGTGCTGAAGGCAGGTGCCGCGCTGGAGAAGGCCGCAGGCTTCCAGGGACGCGCCGCGGGCTACTAATTTTATTCCGGACCGAGAGCCTCTCGCTCGCTCATGAGTCCGAGCGAGCCAGAGGCTCGCGGTCCGGAAGAGAGTTTCCATTAAAGAAATGGAAAAATAATGGGATCTGGAGGAACGCAGGTAGCGCTTCCGCCATTCTTGATCCGGCCCGCCGTCCGGCGTCTCCAATGGCCCCCGCGCTTTTTGCTCGGGTCCGGGTCCCCGCAATATTTCATTGCATAATACGCAATGAATGTCCAGCGAAATATGCAGCACACTGGTTCATGACCAAGCGCATCGTGATTTGCGGCGGCGGTGCCATCGGAACGGCAACGGCGTATTTCCTCGCAAAGCGGGGCGCGCAGCCGATCGTGGTCGAGCGCAATGCCGTGGCCGGTGCCGCGTCCGGTAAATCCGGCGGCTTCCTGGCGTATGATTGGTGCCGTGGACAGCCTGTTGATCGGCTGGCACGGCGCAGTTTCCAACTCCATGCCGAACTCGCGCAAGAACTTGGCAATCCTTGGGGGTATCGACGCCTCGATACCTTTGCCGGCTACGCGATGGCGGGCATGACACGCGCGGGAGCGCGGGGACACGCGTGGCTTTCGCCGAGCGTTACACTCACGGGTCAGATCGGCTCGCCCGACACGACCGCTTTGGTCGAGCCGCACGCCTTCACGACCGGCCTGATGCGAGCGGCCGAAGCGAATGGTGCGACTTTGAAGCAAGGCACGGTCGCAGGCCTCATACAGGAACCGGATGGCGCGGTGCTGGGCGTCGAACTCGACAGCGGCGAAACGATCGAGGGCGATGCCGTCGTCATCGCCATGGGGCCTTGGTCGATTTTGGCGTCGAACTGGCTTCCGTTGCCGCCGGTCTATGGCCTCAAGGGCCACAGCCTGATCTTCCGCACCGGTGGCGCCATCCCGGCCGAGGCGCTCTTCCTCGAATATGAAGAAGAAAGCGGTGAGGTGCTCACGCCGGAGGTCTTCGCGCGCGCCGACGGAACGGTCTGGGCGTGCGCCGTCTCGAGCACGTCGCCGCTCCCGATCGATCCGGCACGCGTGGCAGCCGACGAGGGCGCGCACGATCGCCTCGAAAGATTGTGCCGCAGCCTGTCGCCCGCGATCGCCGATGCACCGATCGTGGCGCGGCAGGCGTGCTTCCGGCCGGTCACGGAGGATGGCGTGCCGATGATTGGAGCGGTGAAGGGCGTGCCAGGTGCCTACGTCGCGACGGGCCACAGCGTCTGGGGCATGCTCAATGCGCCGGCGACGGGCGAGGCGATGACTGAGCTGATTCTCGACGGTGCCACCCGGCACGTCGATCTGGCGCGGTTCTCACCCCGGCGCTAGGCTCCCGGAAAATCGGGAGTGCAACATGGCGGACTTCGATCTGGTCATTCGTGGCGGCACGGTCGCTGACGGGACGGGTACCGGCACGCGCGAGGCTGATGTCGCCATCAAGAACGGAAAGATTGCCGCGGTGGGCGCTGTGTCCGGTCAAGGCACCGAGGAGATCGCGGCCAAGGGGCTGCTGGTCACGCCGGGCTTCGTCGACATTCACACGCATTACGACGGGCAGGCGACCTGGGACTCGCACCTGCAGCCCTCGAGCTGGCACGGCGTCACCACGGCGGTGATGGGCAACTGCGGCGTCGGTTTCGCGCCGGTGAAGGTCGAGGATCGGCAGCGGCTGATCGAATTGATGGAAGGCGTCGAGGACATTCCGGGTGCCGCGCTCGACGAAGGCCTGAACTGGTCGTGGGAATCGTTCGGACAGTATCTCGACGCGCTCGAGGCGCGGCCGCGCGACATAGATCTCGGCGCGCAGCTGCCGCACGGGGCGCTCCGCGTCTTCGTGATGGGCGAGCGCGCGGCCAATCTCGAAGAGGCAACGCCCGAAGAAGTGGCGCAGATGCGGGCGTTGACCGCGCAGGCGATGCGCGACGGCGCGATCGGCTTCTCGACCTCGCGCACGCTCAATCATCGCACGGTGAAGGGCGACCCGACGCCGTCGCTGCGCGCCTCGGAGGCCGAGCTGCTGGGCATCGCGCTCGGCATGAAGGACGCAGGGCAAGGCGTGATCGAGTTCATCTCCGACTTCAACACACCCAATCCCGAGAGCGAGTTCGAGATGATCGATCGCCTGCTGACGGCGAGCGGCCGGCCGTTCTCGGTGTCGCTGGCGCAGGCTCACCGGCGGCCCGACGGCTGGCGGCGCCTCCTCGGGTTGGTGGAAGGTCTGGCCGCCAAGGGTCACTCGGCCAAGGCGCAGGTAGCGCCGCGGCCGATCGGCGTGCTGCAGGGCCTGCAGGCGAGCCGCACGCCATTCTCGATGTGCGCGTCCTACAAGGCGATCGCGCAGAAGAGCGTGGCCGAGCGGCTGGCGATCATGCGCGACCCGTCGTTTCGCGCGAAGCTGCTGGAAGAGAGCCACGCGCCGCTGCGCTCCGACATGGCCGCGCGCCTTACCGACTACGACCGCATGTTCCCGTTGGGCGATCCGCCCAACTATGAACCGGCCGAGGAAAGTTCGCTCGGTGCGCGGGCGCACCGCGAGGGGCGCGATCCGCGCGAGGTCGTGTACGACTACATGATCGAAGGCGAGGGCAAGAACTTCATCTTCGCGCCGTTCGCCAACTTCGCGGCCTACAATCTCGATTGCTGCAGCGAGATGATGCAGAGCCCGCATACGCTGATCGGCCTCGGCGACGGCGGCGCGCACGTTGGCCTGATCTCCGACGGCTCGTTCCCGACGTCGCTGCTGGCGCACTGGGGCCGCGACCGCAAGAACGGCAGGCTCGACGTGTCGTGGCTCGTGAAGCGTCACACCGCGGACAATGCCGCCGCCGTGGGACTGAACGACCGTGGCAGGATCGCGCCGGGCTACAAGGCAGACCTCAACGTCATCGACTTCGACAAGCTGCGCGTCGAGGCGCCGGTGATGAAGTGGGACCTGCCGGCCGGCGGCAAACGCCTGCTGCAGAAGGCGCGCGGCTATCGCGCGACCATCGTCTCGGGTGCCGTCACCTATCGCGATGGCGAGGCCACCGGCGCGCTGCCGGGCCGGCTGGTGCGTGGGGCGCAGCGCACCTGACCGTCCGCGGCCCTCGCTCGACTGTGAAGTGCGCGCGCCGTCCGTTGATGTAATTGTAGGGCGCATTGTCCGGGAGATTGTCATGCGGTTCTGGCGCGCGCTTCTTGTCCTGTCGGTTCTGGCTTCCATGCCGTTCGCCGCATCGGCGCAAAGCGATGATGCCGAATATTGCGCGGCTTTGTCCGTATTGGCGAACCGCTATCTCGTCAGCGGCACCGGGAACGGCAGTGGTCAGCCGGATCTGGAAGTACGCGAAGCGACCATTGCCTGCAGCGCCGGGCAGTACGCGCGTGGCATTCCCGTGCTGGAGCGTAAGCTGCGTGCTGGGCGATTCACTCTGCCCAAGCGGTAACGATCCTGCCGGCGAACGACCGGCCGCACGTCGATCAGGGCGTGACTTGGTTGGAGTTCGCCACGTAAAGCGCCTTCTTGATCACCATCCAGGCCCGCCCGCCCAGCAGGCCGGCGCAGAAGCCCGCGGCGATGGCCGCCACGCAGCCCCATTCGAGGATCGTCAGATTCAGTAGGCCGAAGGCTGCCGCCGAGAAAGATGAGATCAAGATCACAAGAGCGGCGAGCGCGCTATCGAAGCCCCAGCGTGAGCGAACCAGACGCCAGGTGAGGTCGACCTGCAATCGGATCGAGCGCCCACTGATCGCGCCGTTCGCAAATCCGCCCATGACAACGACCGACCAGGCCGCCAGGCATGGCGTCGCCAGGGATGCCTTGTACAGGAGCGTCACCGCTGCCAGCGATCCGAACACGGGCGCGGTCGACAGGCGCCAGCGCTTGATCCACTGACCGCGCGACTGCGCCACGACGGTTCTGTAGCAGGCAATCGCTGCAAGCACTGCGAAGACGGCGGCGTAGGGGAACGACTGCAGGCTAAGGTCCATGACCGTCATACGCTATCAAGCGGGCACCGTTGACGCCACTCGCGCGACGTCGAAAGATCGGATCCGAAATTGGCGACTGCGGCCATGATCGTGCGTACACGGATTACTGCAAAATGCCTCTGACATGGACGATCTCCCATTTCGACAAGATGATCGAGGCGCGGGCGGCAGGAATCGTGCGTTTTCCTGACGTGATTGCATTTCTCGATGCGGTTCGGGCCGAAGGGGCGCTCGCCTATCGCAAGCTTTTCGACGCCCGCCAAGCCAACAGTGAGTTCGACGAACGGGACCTCGCGACATATGCCGGTGCCGCCAACGGCTATGGCTCGGTGGAGCCGCTCGGACCCATCGCTCTAGTCGTGGGGCCGCGCGGCGTCCCGCAGAATGAAGCCTTGTTTTGACGCCTGACGATCACGCAGCGACCGATGAACTTCTTTCAGGACGTGGAGGAAGTGCGCTTCTGGCTCAAAACCCAGCGCATCAGTCCGAAGTCCTCCTAATCGGCCTTGATGTTGTTGTCGGTGATGACCTTGAACCAGCGCTCCTGCTCGGCCTTCTGGAAGGCCGTGAACTCGTCGGGCGAACTGGCGAGGATTTCCATGTCGATCTGGTCGGCGAATTTCCGGGCGACGTCGGGGGAGCGCGCCGCCTTGGCGAGTTCGACGTTCAGGCGGTCGACGATGGCGCGCGGCGTGCCGGTGGGCACATAGACGCCCCACCACGAGTAGGTCGGATAGGTCTTCAAGCCCTGTTCGCCGATCGTCGGCACGGCGGGCAGGGTGGGTGCACGCTTCTCACCCGTGGTCGCGAGCGGCCGCAGCTTGCCCGCACGGAAATGAGGCTGCAGCGCGCCCAGAGTCGTGACCGTGACGTCGGTGACGCCGGCCAGCACGTCCTGCACCGTGGGCCCGCCGCCCTTGTAGTAGATCTGGTTCAGCTCGAAGCCGTTGGCTTTCTGAAGATAGGCGGTTGTCAACAGCGCCCCACTCGCAGACAGCAGGCCCACGCTCACCTTGCCTGGCCGCGCCTTCGCATCGGTGACGACGTCGCCGAGCGTCTTGTACGGCCGGTCGGGGTGACACGCGACGGCGAGGGGCGCACGGCCGACCAGCATCACGTTCTCCAGCTCGCTGTCCTTGTAGGGCAGGTTGGGTGTGAAGGCGGGGCTGAGGATGTGACTGTCGAAGGTGATCATCCATGTCATGCCGTCGGCCGGCGCCTTGGCGGCGATCGCCGCCCCGATGGCGCCCGCCGCCCCCGGCTTGTTGTCGATCACGGTCTGCCAGCCGGTGTTCTCGCTCACTTTCGCCGCCAGCAGGCGGGCTACGGGATCGGTCGTGCCGCCGGGCGGGAAGGGCACGACGACGCGGATGCTGCCCTTCGGCCAGTCGGCTTGGGCGCGGACGATGGAGGGCGCGGCGAGCACCGCTGACGCGATAAGGGCGCGACGCTTCATGATCAATCGCCCTTGATGTCGTTGTCCTTGATGACCTTGAACCAGCGCTCCTGTTCGCTCTTCTGGTAGGCAGCGAACTCTTCGGGCTTGGTGGTCAGGACCTCCATGTTGAACTGCTCGACGAACTTCTGGGTGACGTCGGGCGCGCGCACCGCTTTCGTAATCGCCTCGTGCATCTTGTCGACGATCGGGCGCGGTGTGCCGGCCGGCGCATAGACGCCCCACCACGAATAGGAGGGGAACCCCTTGATGCCCTGCTCGATCAGGGTGGGCGTGCCGGGAAGCGACGGTGTGCGCGCCTCGCCGGTGACGGCGATTGGCACAACCTTCTTCACGGCGATGTGCGGCGCGAGCGAGGTCGTGCTGCCCATGGCGATGTCGGTGACGCCAGCCAGGATATCCTGGTTCAGCGGACCGCCGCCCTTGTAGGGGATCAGGTTCAGGTCGACGTTGTTTTCCTTCTTGATGAGCGTCGCCAGCACCAGCCCCTGGCTGGCGCCGAGCACGCCCATGCTGACCTTGCCCGGCCGCTTCTTCGCGTCCGCGACGGCCTCGGCGAAGGTTTTGTAGGGCCGGTCGGGGTGAGCGACGATGACCTGCGCCGTGCGGCCGATCTCCATCACGTTGAACAGGTCGGAGTCCTTGTACGGCAGGTTCGGCGCGAAAGCCGGATTGAGGATGTGGCTGTCGAAGGTGATCATCCAGGTCTGGCCGTCGGGGGCGGACTTGGCCGCGACAGCCGATCCCACTGCGCCGGTCCCTCCGGGCTTGTTGTCGATCAGCACGTTCCACCCGGTCTGCTCGATCAGCTTGCCCTGGATGATGCGCGCCACCGGATCGGTCGAGCCGCCCGGCGGGAAGGGCACGATGATCTTGAGCGGACCTTTGGGCCAATCGGCCGTGCCCTGGGCGCGCGCGATGGCGGGCGCGGCAAGGATGGCGGCGCCCGCAAACAGCGAGCGGCGGCGTAGTTCTCTCATCGTGTGTCCTCCCAGACTCTTATTGGGAGGGAGCCTACTTCAGCGGTGCACGCGGCGGAAGCTCAAGGGGAGGGCCAGCTCAGGGCTTCGAAGCGGGCGAACTCGGTCTCCAGTCGCCATTGCGCGGCGGCCTTCTCACTCTGCCCGAGGAAGTCGCGGCAGGCGGGCAACGGAGAGGGCGCACCGGCGCAGGCTTCGACCATCGCGAAGGGCGCGCTTTGCCGCCACAGGCTTGCGCCCGGCAGGAAGGCGTACTCTAGGCTGTTGCGGACCAAAGTCTTGAGGTCGGCGTAGCGCAGGTTGTAGGTCGTCGTGGCGCGCACGAATTCATGCGTGAGGTCGATGCGCGACACGCCTTCGTCGTCGGTCGAGAGCGCGAGCGGCACGCCGGCGCGGCGATACGCCTCGAACGGGTGCTGGGCCCCCACGACGTTCAGGATCGTGTCGTTGCTGGTGAGATTGATCTCAACCATCACGCGGCGCCGGGCCATCTCGGCCAGCAGGCCGGACGCATCGTCTTCGCCCATGATGTCGACGCCGTGGCCGATCCGGCTCGCCCCGGCGACCAGGACCGCGCTTCGGATGTGCGAGCGCAGGGCTTCCTTCGGGACGAGGGCTGGAGTGATTTCGCCGGCATGAAGGCTGATCTTCACCTCGGGCGAAAGCGCGTGAAGGTAACCCAGCATCTTCATCTGGATGTCGTAGTCCCTGACGGCGACCTCGTTATCCTCGGGCGCCACGAGGTTGAGGCCGACGACGCGCGGGTCGGCCTTGGCGAGTTCGAAGGCGAGCACGAACTGGGGGAAGACCTGCTGCGGCGGGAAGCTGCGGATGACCTGGGCAAGGAAGCGGATGGTGACACCGCAGCCCGGCGCGGCCGACGGCGTGTCGCATTGCAGGCGCCGGCGCATCGCGCGCTCGGCATCGTCGATCTCCTTGCGGGCCTCGGCAACCGCAGCGGACATGGCAGGGCCCATCACACGACCGCGCAGCGCCGCGAGATCGTCGTCCCAGCCGACGGCCTTGCCGATGTCGCGCGCCAGGCTCATGCCGGGCGAGGCCATGAGCTCGAGGTACGACACCGACTGCGTGCCGGCACGGTCCGCCACCTCGGCCAGCATGTCGCCGAAGCGCTCGTTGCGCGTCGCATTGAATTTGCCGAACGTGCTGAAGAAATGATCGTGGCCGGTCTCGCCGACGGGCAGGAACCCGCGCATCGACATGGCGTCGACGACCTTCGCGTAGAGCAGGGGATCGCGGTTGACCGTGGCGGCCGGAATCTTGTCCGCCGTATTGCAGGGCGGGGCTGCCAGAGAGTACGACGAGAGCACGACGCAGAGCCCATCCGCCGTCGCCCAGCTCAGGTAGCTTTCGGCATAGACCGCGCCCGACAGGTGGCTGTGCAGGTCGCCGCCCTTGGGCATCCGGTTCAGGAAGGCATCGAGGTATGGCGGCCGGTCGCGGACCTGCTGGAGGTAGGCTGCCGTGCGCGCCTCATTGTCGGGGACAGCCGGCGGCACGGCCGCCGGCGTGGTGCAGGCAGAAAGGGTCGCGGCCAAGAGCAGGCTGCGCCAGCGCGAAATCTTCATGGAATCCCCCTGAAAGCGAGGGAAGCCTAGCGCAAATGTCGGGAATTCGCCTCCGGGAATTGCCCTGAAGGCTGCCAGGCATTATCTAACCGGCATGTCACTCATCAAAGGCGAAACCGGCGACTGGGAGATCGTGCTGGGACTGGAAGTCCACGCGCAGGTCATCTCCGAAGCCAAGCTGTTCTCCGGCGCTCCGACGACGTTCGGCGCCGATCCCAACACTCAGGTGTCGCTGGTCGACGCCGCCATGCCCGGCATGCTGCCCGTGATCAACGAGCGCTGCGTGGAGCAGGCGGTGCGCACCGGTCTCGGCCTCAACGCCAAGATCAACCTGCGCTCGATCTTCGACCGCAAGAACTACTTCTATCAGGACCTGCCGCAAGGCTACCAGATCTCACAGTACAAGGATCCAATCGTCGGCGAAGGCGAGATCGAGGTCGATCTCGAGGGCGGCGCCACGAAGAAGATCGGCATCGAACGGCTGCATCTCGAGCAGGATGCGGGCAAGAGCATGCACGACCAGCATCCGAGCCAGACCTATGTCGACTTGAATCGCTCGGGCGTCGCGCTGATGGAAATCGTGAGCCGTCCCGACATGCGCTCTGCCGACGAGGCGGCGGCCTATCTCACAAAGCTGCGCTCGATCGTGCGCTATCTCGGCACCTGTGACGGCAACATGGACGAAGGCTCCATGCGCTGCGACGTCAACGTGTCGGTGCGCAAGCCGGGCGACCCGCTGGGGACGCGCTGCGAGATCAAGAATGTGAACTCGATCCGCTTCGTGAAGAAGGCGATCGAATACGAGGCGCGCCGCCAGGTCGAGGTGATCGAGGGAGGCGGCAAGATCAAGCAGGAAACCCGGAACTTCGATCCGGGGCGGGGCGAGACGCGCTCGTCGCGCTCGAAGGAAGACGCGCAGGACTATCGCTACTTCCCCGATCCGGACTTGTTGCCGCTGGTGATTACCCAGGAATTCGTCGACGGCATCAAGGCGACGTTGCCCGAACTGCCGGACGCCCGGAAGGCGCGCTTCATCAAGGAATACGGTCTCACGCCCTACGACGCGGGCGTGCTGGTCCTGGAGAAGGAAACGGCGGCGTTCTTCGACAGTGTCGCCAAGGGGCGCAATGCGAAGGAAGCCGTGAAGCTCGTGACCGGCGACTTCTTCGCCATGCTGAACCGGCGCGGCGTCACGATCGCCCAGTCGCCGATCACGGCGGAACATCTCGGCAAGCTGCTCGATCTCCAGGCCGACGGCACGATCTCGGGCCGCATCGCCAAGGATCTGTTCGCGATCATGGAAGAGACCGGCAAGGATCCGGCGGTCCTCGTCGAGGAGCGCGGATTGAAGCAGGTGACGGACACCGGCGCGATCGAGGCGGCGATCAAGGAAATCGTCGCGGCGAACCCCAAGCAGGTCGATGCCTACAAGGCCAAGCCCACGATGATGGGCTGGTTCGTCGGCCAGGTCATGAAGTCGACGGGCGGCAAGGCCAACCCGAAGATCGTCAACGAGCTGCTGAAGAAGGCTCTGGACGGCTGATCGTCGCGTCCGGCTTCACGCCGCCGTCGGCGCGCTGCTCGGCGCCGGCGGATCGAGGTGTGAGGGGCCGTAGCTCGGCACGAACGGCATGCCCTGGCCCTTGGCGAGGATGAGCTGCGCCACTGCCTTGAAATTCTCGCCGCGGAAGGGCGCCGGCGAGCGCAGAACCGTCATGTCGGGGCCGGCCGCTGCGCGCATCGTGCCGTCCTCGAGGCGGGTCACCCAGGGCGTCGTGGCGCCGTACCCGAAGCGCAGCATCAGTTCCATGCAGACGCTCACTTCGCCCTCGTCGCAGCGCACGATGCGGATCACGTCGGTCGACATGGTGTGTGGCGGCATGAAGTCGATCAGGGTGATCGTGTCGCTCCCGGTATCGAAGGTTGTCTCGAGGATCAGCGTGTCCGGCCGTGTGGCCGTCGCCGATCATGCCGTAGTCCTCGATCGGTGTTCTCATATGATGGCTCTAATGGGCGCGACACAAACGTCCCGGTTCCGTTTCGGTTCCGCGCGCAGTAGACTCAGCACATGACTGCCAAGATCCTCGCCATGACCTGTGGCCACCTGAACGGCCCCTTGGGCCACCTGATGGAAGGCGCCGGCGACGGCAACGTCGACTTGCCGATTCCGTCGTTCCTGATCGAGCATCCCAGGGGCCGTGCGCTGTACGACACGGGCATGCACCCGGACCTGCGCACCAAACCCGAGACGCGGATCAGCGAGCGGGCGCTGAAGCTGTTCGATCTCAGCGGCTTTGGACCCGCCGACGACGTGAAGTCCAAGCTCGAATCGATCGACCGCGATCCGACGAAGATCGACTTCATTATCGTCTCGCACATGCATTTCGATCATTCCGGCGGCAACGGCCTGATCCCCAACGCCACGCTGGTCGTGCAGAAGCCGGAATGGGACGCGGTCAGCGATCCCGAGACCGCGGGCAAGCTCGGCTTCAACAAGGGCGACGTCGACTACGGCCATCCCGTGAAGATCGTCAAAGGCGAGCACGACCTGTTCGGCGATGGCAGCGTGGTGGCGTTCCCGACCTACGGCCACACGCCGGGACATCAGTCGCTGAAGGTGCGCACGGAGAAGGGCACGGTCGTCCTCACCGGCGACTCCTGCTACTTCTGCCGCACGCTACGAGAGCGCCGCCTGCCGCGCTTCGTCTACGACCGCGAGGCGATGCTGGCATCGCTCGACCGGCTCGAAGCCCTGGAGAAGGGCGGCGCGAAGCTGATCTTCGGTCACGACCTCGAATTCTGGAAGAACGTGCCGCAGGCGCCGGCGCCGCTCTTCTAACGCCGCAATTTGCGTCGTTGAATTCTGAAATAAACGAACGTCGCGACGACGATCGCCAGGACGGCCAGCCACAGTATTTCGGTCGAGCCGTCGCCGTTGTCCGGCGAGAGGCCGAAGAGCCTTTCGATAAAGTCCATTGTCTTCCCCTGTTGTTTACGCGGCGGTCACGTGGCGCACGCGCGCCTTGGCGAGCGCGGCATTGAACTGGGCAATATCGCCCTCCACAAGCGCCTCGAACCTGGCGATCTCGCTGTCGACCTTGGCCATGACCTCGCGGGACACGGCCGTGGTCTGGCTGGTGGGCGGCCGGTCGGCCGTCGTTGCCATGGCGACCATGTCGAACAGCGTGTCGTTGAGACCGGCCGGGTTGCGCAGCACGTCGCGCACGGACTTGCGCTGCGGGTCGACCATTACCGATTCGATTGCGGCAAGCTTCTGGGTAATCGCCGCGCTCCGGTTCTTCAGCGCGCGCTCGCCTTTGCCGAGATGTTGGGCGGTCTCGCCAAGCTGTCTCTTCACCTGGCGCAGACGATTGACCGCCTGCTTCAGTTTCGACAGCGAGGCCACCAAGTCGCGGTGGAGGTTGAACTGCGCGGCATACTCGGCCCCGGTGGTGGGCAAGCGCGGATCCTTGACCACCGTGAATTTGGCGGATTGCGCTTTGCCTTTTTCGCCGACGCTAAGCTCGACGGAATAAGCGCCGGGGACGACCGTGGGGCCAGGCGGATTCTCTGGATCCGGCACCAGGGGCTTCGGTCGCGCCGGTGCGAGCGCGTAGTCGAGTTTGGTGGGACCGGGATACTTCATGTCCCACACGTAGCGATTCAAGCCAGGCTTGGCGCCGGGCCGTCGCGGCGCGGCAACCGACTCGTCGTTGCTGGCATAGGCGACGATCTTGCGTCCTGCCTGGTCGCGGAAAGTGAGCGTGATCGGCCCGGTCGCGTCCTCGGCCAGCCAGTAGTAGACGATCGCTCCATTCGGAGGATTTTCGCCGACATCGAGATGCTCGCGCACACGAGAGCCGTCGGGCCGGTCGACCATGACAGTGCTGCCGTCGATGCCGAAGGCGGGACCATAGGCGATGCCGGTGCGCACGTTTGCGCCGGCGCTCCAGTGAAGCTTGGTGCGAATGGCGGTCCGCGGGGCGAACAGGCGCGTCGCCGCTCGACCGCCTGACTTTCCCGCAAGGCCACGGAGCGCCGTCACGTCGTCCAGGATCCAGAAAGAGCGGCCGTGCGTTCCGGCCACGAGGTCGGTGTCTTTGAGCTTGAGGTCATAGACGGGCACGACCGGCAGGCCGGTGAAGCGCGTCCAGTTCGCTCCGTCGTCGATGCTGAAGTGGATGCCGGTCTCGGTGCCGACATAGAGCAGGCCCCTGGCAATCGGGTCGGGACGCACGACGCGCGAGATCTCGTCCGTGGGCAGGTTGCCGTTGATCGACTTCCAGCTCTTTCCGCCGTCGCTGCTCTTGAACAGGTAGGGCTTGTAGTCGGCGAGCTTGTAGCGGGTGGCCGCGACGTAGATCGTGTCGGCGTCGTGCGCCGAGACTTCGACGCTGCCGACATAGGCGAGCTTGGGCATTGCCTTCGGCGTGACGTTCTTCCAGCTCTTGCCGCCGTCGCGGGTCACGTGCACCAGCCCGTCGTCGGTCGACGCCCAGATCTCGTCCCGGCGGTGCGGAGATTCGACGACGCAGGCGCAGGTCGCATGGACCTCGGCACCGGCGCTTTCGCGGGTGATCGACCCGCCCGACGCCCCCTGTCGCTCGCGGGCGTTCAGGCTGAGGTCGGGCGAGATGCGCTGCCAGCTCATGCCCTCATCGCGGCTGCGGAACACGCAGTTGCCACCGGCGTAGATTGTGCCCGGATCGTGTGGCGAGAAGACGATGGGGAAAGTCCAGGCGAAGCGGTACTTGAGGTCCTTCGGCGCAATGCCGGTGGATTCCTCGGGCCACACATTGACCAGCTGAATCTGCCGCGTGCGATGGTCGTAGCGCTGCAGCGCGCCCGCGCCGCCCGGGCTCGAGCCAATGGCCCCGACATAGACCACATTGTGATCGCGCGGATCGACGGCGATGAAGCCCGACTCGCCGGTTCCGGGATAGGAGCAGTCGGCCAGCGTGATCACGCCCCATTCCGATGCGCTGGGGACCGAGATCGAGGTGTTGTCCTGCTGGGTGCCGTAGACGCGGTAGGGGTACTGGTTGTCGATGTCGATGCGATAGAACTGCGCGGTCTTCTGGTTGTAGATCGTCGACCACGAGGCGCCCGAGTTGAACGACACATGGGCGCCACCGTCGTTGCCCTCGATCATCCGCGTGTTGTCGTTGGGATCGATCCAGAGATCGTGGTTGTCGCCGTGGCGGGTAGTGACCTCGCTGAAGCTCGTGCCGCCGTCGGTCGATTTCCACATCTGCAGGTTGGTGACGTAGACCGTGTCGGCGTTGCCCGGGTCGGCGAAGACATGCGTGTAGTACCAGGGCCGGTGCATCAGGTCGCGACTGGGCGAGACCATCGTCCAGCGCAAGCCATAGTCGTCGGAGCGGTAGAGACCGGTCTTGTCGCCTTCGGCTTCGATCAGGGCCCAGACGCGGCCGGAGCGCGCCGGCGAAACCGTCACGCCGATCTTGCCGATCATGCCGTCGGGCAAGCCCGGCTTGCGCGTGATCTCTTCCCAGGTGTCGCCGCCATCGGTGCTGCGGAACAGCCCGCTGCCGGGGCCGCCGCTCGATATGTTCCAGAAGTTGCGCCGTGCTTCCCACATCGAGGCGAACAGGAGGCGTGGATTGGTGCGGTCCATCGTGAGCTCGATCGCCCCCGCGACATCGCTGCGATAGAGAATCTTCTCCCAGTTCTTGCCGCCGTCTTTCGAGCGGTAGACGCCGCGCTCGGTATTGGGACCGAACACATCGCCCAGCACCGCGGCGTAGACGAGATCGGGATTCGTCGGGTGGATGCAGATGCGGCCGATGAACTTGCTGTTCCTGAGGCCGACATGGCTCCAGCTACGGCCTGCGTCGCTCGACTTGTACATGCCATCGCCGTAGGAGACGTCGAGGCGGATCGCCGTCTCGCCGGTACCGGCATAGATCACGTTGGGGTCCGATGGCGCGACCGCGATCGAGCCCACGGCGGCGCTGCCCATGAAGCCGTCGGAGACGCAGCGCCAGAACACGCCGCCATCCTCGGTCTTCCAGATGCCGCCGGCGCAGGCGCCGAAATAGAACACCATCCTGTTCACCGGATCGCCCGAGACCGCGACGACGCGGCCGCCGCGCGAGGGACCGATGCAGCGCCACTTCAGCGCGTCGAAAACCGGTGAAGCAACGGGCTGCGTTTTCTTGGCCATGGGAAGGGTGCCGATCTCTGATGGGATACCGGCATTGAACGTAGGTCAGCTACGCCGGGGGGCGCAATCGCCTTTGACGGCCAGCAGGATTTCGCCCAACGGCCCTAGTTCTGGGGCATGAACTCGATCAGCAGGCCGCCGGTCGTCTCGGGGGAGACCAGCACGCGATCACCTTCGGTCGTCTCGAACGGCATGTTGTTGGCGCGCAGGATCGCCTGAAGCGGGCGGGCACGCTCGATGGCGATGGCGATGCCGGTGATCGAGGGCTTGCGCTTGGGTTCCATCGGCTCGATCGCCTTGTATTCCTTGAGCCAGGCGGCGGGCGACCAGATCAGAAGCTCGACCATGCCGGTGCGGACGAGGATGCAGCCGTTGAGGACCTCCTCGACCCTTGTGTCTCCGCCCCACGTCTTCTCGAGATCTTCAGCGGTCTTCTTGGGGTCGTCGGACACGGCATGAACGCAGATGAAGGCCAGCGCGCCGTTGGGATGGACGACGAGGGTGGGCTCGACGAAGGCGTCGGGATTGTTCTGCTGCACGGTGAGCCACGGCACCGGCCCACCGCCGTCGCCGACGATCAGGCTGCCCGAGATCTCGCCGTCGTCGGTCTCCCACTTGAAGCTGCGTTTCTCGCCCTTAACCTTCTCGAGATTCATTGCCACGTTCATGAAATCGACCGGGCTCTGGGCGATCTCGATGTAGTTGGGAATGTCCTCGTCGGCCGGCATGAAGCAGATGCAGCGCGGCCAGACGCCGTCGGGCGTCAGGGTGAAGCCGAGCTGCTCCAGCTTGGTGGCGATGGCGCCCGGCTGGGTGGAATTGAGGGTGAGATGGTCGATGTCGCGGACAGGAATCTTCATGATTATCTGGTCATACATGCTAATTCTGCGGGGTCAACCTTAGGGGGAATTCATGTCCAAGATGACGCTGCACGGTATTTGGCTCTCGGGCCCGACTTACAAGGCCGGCCTCGCTTTGGCCCTGATGGGCCAGTCTTTCGCCTACAAGCATGTCGACCTCCGGGCCGGTGCCCACAAGCAACCCGGTTTCCTTGCCATCAACCGCTACGGCCAGGTTCCGGCGCTGGAGGACGGCGACCTCAAGCTCAACCAGTCCGGCTCGATTCTGCTCTACCTCGCCGACAAGTTCGGCAAGATGGGCGGCAAGACCCCCGAGGAGAAGGCGCGGGTGCGGGAGTGGATCTTCTGGGAGTACGACCGCCTCGCCAGCAACATCTACCGTCCCCGTGCCATCAAGCGCGGCTTCCTGCAGGCCGACGACAGCGTCTACGCGATGTACACCAAGATGGCGGGCGACGCGCTGAAGGTGCTCGACACCGAGCTCGCCAAGGGCGGCTTCCTGGTCGGTGCTGAGGCCACGGTGGCCGACGTCGCCGTCTATGGCGACGTGGCCTATGCCGGCGAGGCCGCGATCGACCTCGCGCCGTACCCGAACGTCACCGCCTGGATGGCCCGCGTCGAGAAGCTGCCGGGCTTCAAGAAGTACGAGGATGTGCTGCCGAAGCAGGACGCCGCGTAAGCGGGGGTCGTACTTCGCCTACGGCACTTGACAGAAAGTGCGATAAACGCAATATAGACGCATGCCGTTGCCACCGTGGCAACGGCCACTGCCATTAAATTTCCATTTGTTTAATGGCGGAACGCCTCATGCCTCCAGCGTCTTCTTAATGAAGGGGAAGGCGTGGTCCATCATGCCGGCGACGGCGGGACCGAGTTCGTCCGGCAGCAGGTCGATCGTCCAGACCAGCCGGGATTTCGCGGGGCCGTCCGGGAAGACCTGCACGGCGGCGGCATGGTCTCGACCTCGGGCGACTATGCGCGCTTTGCGCAGATGCTGGCCAACGGCGGCCAGCTCGACGGCGTGCGCCTGCTGTCGCGCAAGAGCGTCGAGCTCATGACGTCGAACCATCTGCCGCCCGACATCATCATGGGCGACGACATGGGTGCCTTCGAGGCGCTGGAGCCCAGCGCACGCATGGGCCAGGGCTTCGGGCTCACCGTTGCGGTGCGCACCGACGCGGGCCGCAATCCGCTGCCCGGGTCGGTGGGCGACTACTACTGGGGCGGTGCCTACGGCACCTACTTCTGGGAAGACCCGCACGAGCACATGTACGTGATCTTCATGATGCAGTCGCAGACCGCGCGCCTGCCGTATCGTTACCTGATGCGCGACATGGTCTACCAGGCGCTCACTGGCAACTAGAGCATATTCCGTCCGGCTGGAATCAGCCGGACGGAATATGCTTGGGTCGAAGCGCTTCGACTCAAGCGTTTCCGGTCAGTTGGAACCCGCACTAGGACGCGATCCGCATCCTGCCGAGGAAGTCGCGCTTGCCGAGCGGCACGCCCTTCTGGCGCAGGATGTCGTAGGCCGTGGTGGCGTGGAAATAGAAGTTGGGCAGCGAGAAGGACATCAGGAAACCTTCTGCCTTGAACGGTATCTTGCGATCGCCGAGCGAGAAGATTACGTCCTTGCCCTCGATCGCGTTGACCTCGTCGGGCTTGATCGCCTCGAGCGCGGCTTTCGCGTCGCTCACCAGCTTCTGCAGGGCAATGTAGTCCTCGCCCGCGGGCTTGGGTGGCGAGAAGGCGCCCGCCATCGCGCCCCTGACGCCGCCGGCGGAGTGATGGGCGGCCGAGACGACCTGGAAGCGGAAGGGGGCCATGTCGGGATACAGCTTCGTCTCCACGATGTCGTTGGGATCGATGCCCTTTTCCTTGCAGTGGGCGAGGCCCTTGGCGAGAAAGCCCTCGACGCCGCCGAGAACCTGCAGGAATGAGGTGACGCTGAGGTCGTAGAGTGAAATGGCCATGAAAGCTTCGTCCCTTCGTTGACGTTATGCGAGGTCGGCAAGTGCACGATGGTCGGTAAGCCGTGCCCACTCGTAGCGCTTCACCAGTTCCAGAGAATTCAGGAACTCGATCGCGCCCATCGGCCGGCCGAAGACGTGGGCATGTACGGTGATGTCGAGGCAGCCCGCGGGCCGGCCAAGCCGTGGCCAGTTGGCGACGATGCGCTCAAGGATGCGCGTGAACGCCTCGGGCTCTGCGCCGTAGCGAATATAGAGCGGCATGTCGTTCACTTCCATTGTGAACGGCACCGCCGCGATATCGCCCGACGATGTCTTGTGGCGGTAGGGCAGGTCCGAATCGAAGAAGTCGGCGTGCCACGTGAAGCCCGCCTTCGCCAGCAAAGCCGACGTGCGTTCGCTCGGCGTGCAGCGCGGGCTCAGCCACCCGGGCGGCGGGCTGCCGGCGGACTTGGCGATGGCGTCGACGCAGCGCTTGAGGTCATGCGCCTCTTCCTCCGCCGTCTGGTACGAGGGGATGATGTTCTGGCCCCAGCCGTGCGCCGCCACGATGTGGCCGGCGCCGGCGATCGCGCGCATCAGCTCCGGATAGCGCTCGGCAAGGATACCGCTGACATAGAACACGGCGCGCTGCTTCTGGCTTTCGAGAATGTCGAGGATGCGCCACGCGCCCACCTTCGGGCCGTACTCCGCCCACGAGCGGCCCTGCAGGTCGAGAACGCCCGCGCGCAGGGGATTGCCCATCGGCCCAATGCCGGGGGCGGAGTCGTCGGTCCAGCCTTCGAGCATGACGCTCACCGAGATCGCGAGCGGTTTGGCGGGCCAGCCGGCGGGGAGGGATTTGGCGGGGATCATGGCGGGCTCGCGATCGTGGAAAAGGACAGGGTGAAAGTCGATCATTCCGCCGGAGGAGACGCAACATGATTGACGTGCATTACTGGCCGACGCCCAACGGCTTCAAGATTACCATCATGTTCGAGGAATGCGGGCTGCCGTACAGGATCGTGCCGGTGAACATCGGCACGGGCGAGCAGTTCAAGCCCGAGTTCCTCAAGATCAGCCCCAACAACCGCATGCCTGCGATTGTCGATCACGATCCGCGGGGCGGTGGCGAGCCCGTCGCGGTGTTCGAGTCGGGCGCGATCCTGCAGTACCTCGCCGAGCAAGCCGGAAAGTTCCTGCCGAAGAATCTGCGCGGCAAGTACGAGGTGCTGCAGTGGCTGAACTGGCAGATGGGCGGCCCGCTCGAGGGCACGCGCGATGTGTTGCTGATCGTGCGCGCCGTAGATCAAGCCGAAGTGACGGCAAGACTGGCGCCGGACGTCTGGATGCTGAACGGCTTCCTGCAGCGGCGCCGGATCGCGCCCTGGACGTTACGATCGGGTGAACTCGCCGCCCCTTGACGCTCCGGCACCGGACAACCACGTTGACGATGCTCAAACGGGGTAGGAGGCCGTCAATGCAGTCCGAAGAACGCGATCTCATCGCTGGCCTGTTTGGCCGTCTGAGGGGATTCGAGGCCCAGCCTCGCGACCTCGAGGCCGAGCGGTTGATTGCCCAGTCCATCGCAAGCCAGCCCGGTGCGCCCTATCTGCTCGTGCAGACAGTCCTTGTGCAGGAGCAGGCGCTGAAGGGTGCCCAAGCGCGCATCGCGGAGCTTGAAGCCAAGGCGGCAGCCCAGCCCGCGCCGGGCTTTCTCGCGAGCGCTCCGAAAGTGGGCCCGTGGGGCAACGCATCCGTGCCGCCGACACAGCCTGTGCAACAGGCGCCTCCCGCACCGGCGGTCGCGCCGCAGGCGGCAGGTGGCGGCTTCCTGCGCCAGGCCATGATGACGGCTGCGGGCGTGGCCGGCGGCGCGCTGTTGTTCGAAGGCATACGCAACATGATGGGGCACAGCCCGGGGCCGTTCGGGGCAGGGGCCGCGAACGCGGCGCCGCTCCTGTCGCCCGATCCGCTCATGCCGCCGGATCGATTGAGTTCTGCCGATCTGGCGCAGGACGACGGCGCCGCGGACGACTACGATACGACCGACGACTCCAGCGGCTTCGACTCCGGTGGAGCCGACGACACCTAAAGGGGGAAATATTGGCTGAAATCGAACTTCATACCTGGGGCACGCCCAACGGCCGCAAGGTCTCCATCATGCTCGAGGAATGCGGGCTGCCGTACAGCGTGCACAAGGTCGACATCTCCAAGGGCGAGCAGCACAAGCCCGAGTTCCTGAAGATCAGCCCCAACAACCGCATTCCCGCGATCGTCGATCCCGACGGTCCGGACGGCAAGCCGATCAGCATTTTCGAATCGGGTGCCATTCTTCTTTATCTCGGAGAGAAGACCGGCAAGTTCCTGCCGAAGGAGCCAGCGGCGAAGTACAGGACGTACGAGTGGCTGATGTGGCAGATGGGTGGCGTCGGCCCGATGTTCGGCCAGGCGCATCACTTCCTGCGCGCCGCGCCGACCAAGATCGAGTATGGCATCAAGCGCTACGTCGACGAGGCCAAGCGTTTGTACGGCGTGCTCGACAAGCAGCTCGCGACCAACGCATTCGCCGCGGGCGCCGACTACACGATCGCGGACATGGCGATCTTCCCATGGGCCTCGCGCCACGAGTGGCACCAGGTGAACCTGGCCGACTTCGCCAACGTCAAGCGCTGGTTCGACCTCATCAATGCCCGGCCCGCCGTGGTCAAGGGCATGGCGGTGCCGTATCTCAACTAGGGCGGCAGCCCTGATGGCGATGCTGCTGCTGGGCGCCTGCGCCCCGCAGCAGCACGCGCCGGTCTGTGCCGCGCCGCTCAAGTCCGCCGTAGAGGTCGATCTTTTCTACGGCGCGGTAAGTGAGGCCGACTGGGCGACCTACCTCGCCGAGGAAGTGACGCCGCGCTTTCCCGACGGGCTGACGGCCGTCGACGCTGCGGGACAATGGCGAAACCCGGCCGGCGTGGTCACGCGTGAGCGCTCGAAGCTGCTGGTCCTCATCGTGTTCGACGCGCCGGCGCACCTGCCCAGGGTGCAGGCGATGATCGACGCCTATCTCAATCGCTTCCATCAGCAGTCGGTGCTGCACACCGAACACGCGGTGTGCGCGGGCTAGCGCAGGAGCTCAGGCCCGCCGCACCATCGCGGGAACGATGTCCTTCAGGGACGGCGCACCGACCTGCTGCATGACCGAGCGCAGGTCCTCGCGCAGGATGCCCAGCACGCGCTCGACGCCTGGCTGGCCGAAGGCGCCAAGTCCCCAGAGATAGGGACGGCCGATGCCGACGGCATGCGCGCCCATCGCGAGCGCCTTCACGATGTCAGTACCGCGACGAAAGCCCGAGTCGACGATCACCGGAATCTTGCCGCCGACCGCCTCGATGATCTCGGGCAGGGCGTCGATGGTCGAGCGGCCGTGATCTTCGGCACGGCCGCCGTGGTTGGAGACCACGATGCCGTCGAGACCGTGCTCGACGGCGAGGCGGGCGTCCTCGGCGGTCATGAGACCTTTGACGAGCAGCCGGGTCTTCACCGTGTCGCGCAGCCGCTTGACGAAATCCCAGGAGAGGGTGGTGTGCGACGTCGTGCGCAGGCGATTGATGTCGAGACCGTCGAAGTTGGCCTTGCGCGATAGGAATCCCGGCATCGAGCGCTCGTGGCAGCTCCCACAAGCGCGCGTGTCCGTGCGCATCAGCCGATAGAGCGTCTCCCAGTTCTGCCGCGCGATCACGTCGACGGTGATCACGATGGCGCCAGCACCCGCCTTCTCGGCGCGCTTCGCCAGCCCTTGGGCCACGTTCCACTCGTCGGTCGGATAGAGCTGGAACCAGACCGGTCGGCCGCGCGCCTCGATCGCGGCCTCGATCGAGGTGTTGGCGACGGTCGACAGCATTTGGAGATGGTTGCCGCCCTGTGCCGCTCGCGCGACAGCGAGTTCGCCGTCCTCGTGGAAGGCGCGGTTCGAGCCGGTCGGCGCCACCACGATCGGGCTGCCATAGGTCTCGCCGAACAGCTCCATGCGCATGTCGACTTTGCCGACATCGACGAGGCGGCGCGGCCGCAACTGGAATTTCTGGAAGCCCTCGCGGTTGGCGCGCAAGGTGACCTCGTCGTCGACCCCGGAAGCCAGGTAGCCGAAATGCGCCGGCGGCACGGTCTTCTGCGCCACCAGCTCGAAATCAAAAACGTCGATGGCGTCGCGCGGCGTGGCGATGAGCTTGTCGAGGGTGCGCGGTCCCCACACCGGAGGATCCGGCAGGCGTTGGAGTTCCTGGGCCAGTGCCTCGCCGCTGGCGAGCAGCGGGCTCGCGGCCAGGAACTGCAGGAAGCGGCGGCGGTCCGCTAGTGTGTCTCGGCCCATGTGATTAGTTTTCCGACGAAGGCATCGCAGGAATCCATCTGCGACTTGGCCACGAACTCGTTGGGCTGATGCGCCTGCGAGATGTCGCCCGGGCCGCAGATCACCGTCGGGATGCCGTGGCTGCGAAAGATGCCGGCCTCGGTGCCGTAAGGCACGGCGTAGGTGCGGTTGCCGCCGGTCCATTCGAGCGCGAGCTTCGCCGCTGCCTCGTTCTCCTGCGGCAGCAGGCCCGGCACGAACGAACGCCGCTTGATGACGATGTTGGCGTCGGGATGCTTGGCGCGCATCTTGGGCAGCAGCAGTTCCTTCACATATTGCTCGGCGCGGCGCTGCACCTCGGTGTTGTCGTCGCCGGGCAGGGTGCGATAGCCCCAGTTCAGCACGCACTCGCGCGCCAGGATGTTGCCGGCCGTGCCGCCGCTGATGATGCCGACATTGATCGTGGTGTGATTCGGCATCGTGTCGAGGTGTGGGTGCTTCCGCTGCGCTAGCTCTTCCTGCAACTCGTTCAGCCAGTGGATGAATTCGCCGGCGTAGTGGATCGCGTTGACGCCCAGATGCGTCATCGACGAATGCGCCTCGAAGCCGGTGAAGGTGGCGTTCAGTCCACCGCCCGCGTTCTGCGCGTTCACGACGCTCATCATCGTGGGCTCGCCCACGATCACAGTCTGCGGGCGAGGCACGGCGCCGACCAATTTCTCGGCCAGCGAATGTGCGCCCAAGCAGCCGATCTCCTCGTCGTAGGAGAAGGCGAAGTGCATCGGCACTTTCAGCCGGGCCTTCTGGAATTTCGGTACGTGCGCGAGGGCGACGGCGATGAAACCCTTCATGTCGCAGGTGCCGCGGCCGTAGAGCTTGCCGTCGGGCTTCTCGGTGAGGGTCCAGGGATCGGTCTCCCACGCCTGGCCATCGACCGGCACGACGTCGGTATGGCCCGAAAGCACGATGCCGCCTTCGGCGTCAGGCCCGATGGAAGCGAAGAGGTTGGCTTTGGTGCCGTCCTCGTTCGGGACCAGCGTGCTCTTCACGCCGTGGTCGTCCAGATAGGACTGGATGTACTTGATGAGGTCGAGATTGGAGTTGCGTGACGTGGTGTCGAAGGCCACCAGGCGCTTCAGCATCTCGATGGAAGTGACGGGTTCTGTGCTCATGAAGGCAGGGTCGCACAGATCGCGGTAGGCGTCCAAATGGCTGATTTTGGCTGCGAAATCGGCCCTTGGTTTGACACTTTGCCCCTCGGCCGGTAGAACCGCCGCGCATCCGCCGTGGATATATGTCGCCGGGGCCTAGACGGGCTTGCGGAGGGGTGGCCGAGTGGCCGAAGGCGGCGGTTTGCTAAACCGTTATAGGGAGATAATCCCTATCGTGGGTTCGAATCCCATCCCCTCCGCCATTATCATTATAAAAGTCCTATAAATATTGGTTTTTACGAGGGGATCTCAGATTAGGCCCTCATTTCATCCCACATTTTTAGGAATGTGTGTCGCGGCAAGTTTCAGTCACTTTCAGCCCTACTAGTTGGGCTGCTGGAATTACCGCAAATGCCGCAAATTCGAGACACAACGAATTATCGGCGTTTCTAGCATTTGCGACGTGACCATCAGACCGGCGGCGCGCCCAGTGTTCGCCGTGGCCACACCCGTACCGGTTCCTTCGCACGCGCAGTCATCAGTGTTCCTGCAGCGCATCACGTTACGCGCGCATCGTGGTGGTTCATCGAGCCTGCAGCCGTGCCCGCGATCGTTCGCCAGCTTAGGCGCCGACGAGTCAGAGCGACGATGGAAAATCTACCTAAATCAATAGTACGCCAGCGGCGCGATCCAGCGTGACGCGTAACGCAGGACACGGCTGCCGATCAGTGGCTTTTCCAGCCGCGCGACGCGCACGCACAATCGCTCGTAGGTCTTGCGGGTCATGCCGAGCGGCCGCGGCGGGAGGGCATCCACCACCGGGCGAGAGCCGTCCAGACGCTGCCGCAGCCTATACGCCCGCAGGTAGGCCCTCGCCTTGGCGCTTCGGCGTTGGCTCTCATAGATCGGGCTCCCACAGCAGATCCGGCAGCAATAGCCGCCATACCCCTTGAACAGTCGCGCCACCCGCCGATCGCAATGCGGGCAATGCAACCAGGGCCGGTCACCACCGAAGTGGCACCGGGTCCAGGACACCCTGATGCCCTGGGGCGTCGCCTGGTGACGGAGCTCGAGCAGAACCCGGTACCGAGCCGCACTCATCTTCACGATGCTGGGCCACCTTAGTGACGGTTGGAGCGTGATCCAGCCGCCCGCCAGAAGACCGGCACGGTGGATCTCGCGCACATCGATCACGTCGCTGGCGAGCTTCTCGACCGTCAGAC
>CAIMEE010000310.1 GCA_903839865.1 Enhydrobacter aerosaccus
CTGGTGGTGAAGGCCGTCGCCAAGGGCGAGACCGATCCCTACACCGGCCTCAGCAAGACATCGAAAATCAAACGTGTGATCGATCGGCGCAAATCCCAATAAGGATCTTCACCATGCAGCTCTTCGACTGTCATTCGCACTGGGCCACGCAAAAGGGCTACATCTTCCGAACCGAGCGCGAGATGGCGCAGCAGGCAAAGGTGTGGGGCACCACGGCCGAGTATCTCACCGAAGACGAGATGGCCGCCTACTTCCGGAAAAACAACGCCCGCGTCATCCTCGATCTGGCCTGGACGAAATTTTTGCCCATTCCGGAGATGCGCCAGTATCACCACTACGCGTTCGACGTGCAGCGCCGGCACCCTGATGTCATTTTCGGCCACTGGATCATCCTCGATCCGCGCAAAGGCAAGGAAGCCGTGAAGGAGCTGGAGTGGGCGATCTCCGCTGCGCCCGGCTTCGTGGGCCTCGCGATCTCGGGCCAGGGCGTCGGCGTTCCCGCTGCGGATCCGATGTGGGATCCGTTCTACAAGGTCACCATAGATGCAGGACTTCCCGTGATGATAATGACCGGCCTGACCGGCATCGGGCAGGGGCTGCCCGGCGGCAACGGGCTCGTGCTCGACGACGGCCATCCGCGGCATATCGATCGCGTGGCGGCCAGGTTTCCGGAAATGCGCATCCTCGCCGCCCGCCCCGCCTATCCCTGGCAGGACGAGATGATCGCCGTGCTCCTGCACAAGGCCAACGTGAGCTACGAACTGCATGGCTGGTCGCCCAAGCATTTCGCGCCGTCCCTGAAGCAGGAAATTCGCGGCCGTCTTCAGGACCGAGTCATGTTCGGCTGCGACTTTCCGGTGCTGAAGTACGAGAAGGTGGTCAAGCGCTACCGCGAAGAGGGCTATAGCGAGGAGGTCCTGGAAAAGGTCCTGTGGCGCAACGCCGAGGCCTATTTCGGCGCCGGCAGGATCAAGGCGCCGGCATCGCCGTGACGCCGCGAATCGAATTCCGGTCTGTCTCCAAGAGCTTCGACACCGCGGGTGGGCCGATCGAGGTCGTCCGCGGCATCGACCTGGCCGTACAGCCCGGCGAGATCGTGACGCTGGTGGGCCCCTCGGGCTGCGGCAAGTCCACCCTCCTGAACATGACGGCCGGCCTGTTCGCGCCGACATCGGGTGTCGTCGAATACGACGGCCAGCCTGTGTCCACCATCAACCGCCGCGTCGGCTACATGACGCAGAGCGATCATTTGCTGCCGTGGCGCACGGTCGTCGAAAACATCGCCGCTCCACTCCAGATCGCCGGCATGGCCAAGGCGGAGATCGCGGAGAGGACCGCTGCGCTGATCGACCTCGTGGGCCTCTCGGGATTCGCGGGCTCTTACCCGTCGCAGCTTTCGGGCGGCATGAGGAAACGCGCGGCGCTGGCGCGATTGCTGGCCTACGACCCCAACACGCTGCTCATGGACGAGCCGTTCGGCGCGCTCGACGCCCAGCTTCGGCTGCGCCTGCAGGCCGAGCTGCGTCGCATCTGCAAGAAATTCGACAAGACCGTGCTGTTCGTGACCCACGACCTCGACGAGGCGGTCTCGATCGGCGACCGCGTTGCGATCTTCTCGGCGCGGCCCGGCACCATCCTTCACCTGTTGCCGGTGCCGCTCCCGGCGGATCGGGATTTGCTGCGCCTGCGTTCGGACGCCGAGTTCCAACGGACCTGCGCCCGGCTGTGGGAGCTGATGACACCGGCGTTGATCGCGGAGGACGCGCCATGAAGATCTGGGTGCTGCGCGGCATTATCCTGGTGGTGATCGTGGCCGTCTGGGAGGCGGTTTCCGGGCGTCTGGTGTCCCTGTTCTTCCTCAGCCGGCCGTCGCTGATCGTCGAGAAATTCTGGAAGATCCTTATCGACGGCACCTTGCTCCACCACATGGCGATCACGACCGGTGAAGCCGTGGCCGGCTTCATCATCGGTGGATTGGCAGGAGCGGGCATCGGCCTTGTTCTCGGCCGAAGCAAATTGCTCGCGGAAACGCTCGATCCCTTCATTGTGGCCTTCTATTCGCTGCCAAAGGTCGCTCTGGCGCCGATGTTTATCCTGTGGTTCGGCGTGGGCCTGCAGATGCGCATCCTGTTTACCGCCGTCATTGTGCTGTTTCTCGTCTTCCTGAATACCTACACCGGCGTGCGCAACGTCAGCCGCGAATTGATCACGGTCTTCCGTCTGATGGGGGCCAATGAACGCCAGATGATGCGCATGGTCATCCTGCCGTCAGCGTTCTCGTGGATCTTCGCAGGTCTGCGCCTTTCGGTGCCCTATGCCCTGATCGGGGCGATCGTCGCAGAAATCCTCACCGGCGATGCCGGGTTGGGCTACCTCGTCGAGAATGCGGCGGCGCAGTTCGATACGGCCGGGGTCTTCGCCGCTCTTGCCGGCGTCATGATCCTCGCGTTGTTGCTCAACTATGCCGTGCGCCTACTGGAGAAGAGGCTCATGCCATGGCTTGTGGTCGAGGACCAACGAGAGATCGCAATCTAACAATCAAGAACGAAGAGCGGAGGATCGATGCATGAAACGTAAATTGGCATCTTTGGCTGCAGCTGTCGCACTTCTCACGACAAGCCCTCTGGCAGCCCAGTCGAATCGAGTGATCGTCTCCCAGGGCACGGACAGCCTGATCTTCCTCGCGGGATACGTTGCCAAGGCGAAGGGCTACTTCGCCGAAGAAGGCTTGGAAGGCGACGTTCGTATCTTCCGCGGGGGCGTTCAGGCGATCGCGGCCGTCATGTCGAAGGATGCTGACGTTTACCTGGGGCCACCATCCACCGCAATGAAAGCCATCAAGGCTGGGCAGGACGTGACTGTGTTCGGCAACGTCATGGACCAGATTCCGACCAACATTGTCATCCAGGGCAGTGTCGCCAAGGCTAAGGGCATCACCAAAGACTCGCCCATCGCGGACAGGATCAAGGCGCTCAAGGGCCTTACAATTGGTGTGAACGCAGCTGGCTCGGCGCCGGAGCAGGTCCTTCAATACACGCTGCGCGCCGCTGGGCTCGATCCTGAGAAGGATGTAAAGATTGCGCCAGTTGGATCGACAGCGGCGCTGATCGGCAGCTTCGAACAGAAGCGTATCGATGGCTTTGCGTTCTCTTCGCCTGCGAGTGACTTGGCGGTTGAGAAGTTTGGAGGCTTGATGGTTGTCAACTACGCCAAGGGCGAATATGAGCCTTTGCGTGGTTTCCTCTATCTTGGCCTCATCGCGCGCACCGAATGGCTAAATGAAAACCCCGACCGCGCGGCACGCACCGTACGCGCGTTCGGCAAGGCGCTGAGACTGATCCGCGACAAGCCTGATGAGGCCCGGGCGGCAGTACGAACCTTCTTCAAGGACATGGAGGAGA
>CAIMEE010000311.1 GCA_903839865.1 Enhydrobacter aerosaccus
AGCCTTCGCCCGCATCGAAGACCCCAAGGGCGAAGGCAAGCGCGTCTTCATCAAGACCTGGAAGGCGCAGGCGTTGGCCGCAGCCGAAGCGAGCGACCTGCAGCGCAAGGCGGGCCTCGTGCCCTCGCCGCTCGCGGGACTTCCCGTGTCGATCAAGAACCTCTGCGACGTCGCAGGCGAGACGACACTCTCCGGCTCCAAGGCCCTCGACGATGCGCCGCCGGCCAAAGCCGACGCTCCCGTCGTGGCGCGTCTGCGCGCGGCGGGCGCGGTGATCGTGGGCAGCACGAACATGAGCGAGTTCGCCTTCTCGGGCGTCGGCTTCAACCCGCATTACGGCACGCCCGGCAATCCGGCCGACCGCAAGCGCGTCCCCGGCGGCTCGTCGGCCGGGGCTGCTGTGTCCGTCGGCGACCGGATGGCGGTCGTGGCGCTGGGCACCGACACCGGCGGCTCGGTGCGCATTCCCTCGGCGGTCTGCGGTCTCGTGGGCTTCAAGCCCACGGCGCGGCGCGTGCCGATCGACGGCGTAGTTCCTCTGTCGACCTCGCTCGATTCTATCGGGCCGCTGGCCAACTCGGTCGAGTGCTGCGCCATTGTCGACGCGGTGTTCGCGGCCGAGCCCATCCATGTGCCGGACGCCGTGCCGCTTTCGGGCCTACGCTTTGCTATCCCGAAGCAGTTCATGATGGACGACCTCGAGCCCGTGGTCGCGACCGCGTTCGAGCGGGCCTGCAAGGCGCTGTCGGCAAAGGGCGTGAAGATCGAGCATATCGACCTGCCTCAGCTGAACGAGCTCAACGACATCAATCGCCGGGGCACCTTCGCGGCCTCCGAGGCCTATGCGTGGCACGAGAAGCTGATCGCGCGCCGCGGCAAGGATTACGACCAGCTGGTCTATCCGCGCATCATGCGCGGCAAGGAGATGAGCGCGGCCGACTACATTCTTCTCCTCGCCGCCCGCGCCGACCTGCAGAAGCGCGTGTCGGCCGTCACCTCGAATTACGATGCCGTGATCAGCCCGACCTGCGCCATCGCCGCACCGACGCTCGATGAAGTCTCGACACCGGAGGGCTTCGGCAAGAAGAACCTCTTGCTGCTGCGCAACACCACCGTCGGCAACTTCCTCGACCGCTGCTCGATCAGCCTGCCCTGCCACTCCGCGGGCGAGTTGCCGGTCGGCTTCATGCTGATGGCCGAGGCGATGGCCGATCACCGCCTGCTGGGCATCTCGCGCTCGGTGGCCCCGGCAGTGGCAGCGGGGTAGCGCTAATTGCGCTAACTCCCTACTGGAACCGCGGATCGTCGGGACGCCGCAGCTTCCAGACGTTGTCGGTCGTCGTGTATTCGCTGTAGCCCAGGCGCGCGACGGGGCGGAACGCCATCACGTCGACTCGGCCATCCTTCAGGATCGAATCGTCGATATGTACGCCCACCACCTGGCCGAACACGATCGAGCCGCGCTGCTTCTCGTGGCCCGGCTCGACCGGCAGCTCGATCGTCTTCCAGTACTTGCATTCGAGCGCCACCGGCGATTCCTTCACGCGCGGCGGCTTCACGAACCGGCAGGTCTCGGGCGTCAGCCCGGCCAGCTTCATCTCGTCCACGCCATAAGCCACCATCGCGGTGGTGATGTTCATCTTCTCGGCCAGGTCGGCCGTCACTATGTTGACCACGAACTCGCCGGTCTCCTCGGCGTTCATGCGGCTGTGCTTGGTGGGCGTGTCGCCGTAGGTGCCGGTGACGGCGAAATAGACCATCGGCGGGTGCTCGCCCACGCCATTGTAGAAACTATAGGGCGCGAGATTCACCCGCCCCTGGCCGTCGATCGTCGAGATCCAGCCGATCGGCCGCGGCACGATCAGCGACTTCAGCGGATCGAGCGCCAGACCGTGGTCGCGCTTGGCGGCATCGTAGAACATCGTCTCTCCCCCTCAGGCCCCGAATCGCCGGCGCGCCGCATCGTAGGCCGCGTCGAACCGGGCCTCCAGTTTCGCATTGAGCCCGCGGCACGATCGCACCACGTCGGCCGCCCACACGACATAGTCGCGCAGCCGCTCCTCTGTCCATCCCGCCGGCGGGCTGTGGATCAGGCTCTGCAGGTTCGAGGTCTTGTCGGCGATCTTGAGCAGTTTCGCGCGGCGCGACTTCGATGGCGTCTTCTCGATCTGCAGCCGCTTGCGCACGTCCTTGGGCAGCGACTTGTCGTCGGTGACCTCGGCCACGAGCGCCGCGACCTCGGGCCCGAAGCGCGCGACCAGATCCTCGTAGGTGGCGTCGGTGTCCTCGAGCGTATCGTGCAGCAGCCCGCCCATCACCAGCACCGGGTCGGCGCCGTCCGTGGCCTCGGCCAGCATCGCCGCCACCTCCGTCAGGTGATTGACGTAGGGCTCGGCCCGCGCGCCCTTGCGCCGCTGCGCGCTGTGCTGCCGCGCGGCGTAGTCGGCGGCTTGCGACAGTTTCACCACGTCATTGTCCATGACCGATCCTTATGCAACATGTGCCGTCATGTCTCGCACCATGAAGGCCCTTTTGGGCGTGTGGGTGGCCGTGCTGCTGACCGCCGCCGGCTTGATCGGCTGGGATGCCTGGCACGGCAACCAGCCCTCGATCGGCGGCCCGTTCGCGCTCACCGACCAAGACGGCCGCACCGTCACCAGCGATAGCCTGAAGGGCAAGCCGACGCTGATCTACTTCGGCTACACCTACTGCCCCGACGTCTGCCCGACCTCGCTGCTGCTGATGGAGACCGCCGTCGAGCAGCTCGGCCCCGACACGCCCAAGAAGGTGAACCTCGTCTTCATCACCGTCGATCCCGAGCGCGACACACGGGAACTGATCAAGGGCTACGTCTCGAACTTCGGCGCGACCTTCATCGGCCTCACCGGTACGCCGGCCGACGTCGCCGCCGCCGCCCGCGCCTACCGCGTCTACTACCAGAAGGTTCCGGGCAAGGACGGCAGCCCCTACCTCATGGACCATTCCTCGATCGTCTACGTGCTCGACCGGAACGGCCGCTTCGTCACGCACTTCACCCACGAAGCCAAGGCCGAACAGATCGCGGCGGCCCTCAAGAAGCTGCTCTGACGTTTTTAAGCGTTGCCGGAAAACGTCCTTCAGTCGTCGTGAGCGGAGCGACCGACCCTGAGCCAGACGCAAGGATCTTCTTCGTCGAGAGGCAAGGTCCTTCGCTGCGCTCAGGACGACGGAGAGACTTATCATCCCGCCAACCTACGCCCGCTCGGCTGAACAACCTATTACGGTCGTTATAAGCGTTTGATGCCGATGGGAGCTGCATCGGATAGCATCGACCCAGACAAGAATCACACCGAAGGAAACGCCCGCGATGTTCGAACCGCTTCCCGCCCTGTGCCTGATCGCCGTCCCCGGTCGGCGCCGCCGCACGCTCGAGCTGTGCCAGGAGACGGAGAAGCGCGGCTATGCGGGCATCTATGTGCCGAGCCCGTTCGGCAACATGTCGATGTGCGAGGCGCTGGCGTGGCAGACCTCGACGGTCACCTTCGGCACCGCGATCGCGCCGATCTACCAGCGCACCATCGTCGACTTTGCGCAGAGTGCCGCGATGATGCACGAGGTCTCGGGCGGGCGCTTTCGCCTCGGCATCGGCATTGCGCACGGGCCTTCGCATGTGCGCATGGGCGTGACCCCGGGCAAACCGCTCGGCGACACGCGTTCCTTCATCGAGAAGTTCCGCGCGCAGGACACGTTCGGCGCCCTGCCGCCGATCATCGTGGCGGCCCTGCGCCAGAAGATGGTGGCGCTGGCGGGCGAGCTGGCCCAGGGCGTGATCTTCGCCAACGCCTGCCGCTCGCACATGGGCGCGTCGCTGGCGGCACTGCCGGCGGGCAAACGCAACACCGACGAGTTCTTCATCGGCAACATGATCCCCACCTGCATCAGCGACGACGTCGAGGCCGCCAAGGCGGTGAACCGGCGCACGCTCACCAATTACGCCTTCCTGCCGAACTACCGGAACTACTGGAAGGAAGCGGGCTACGTCGAGGAGATGGAGGCGATCGAGAAAGCCATCGCCGA
>CAIMEE010000312.1 GCA_903839865.1 Enhydrobacter aerosaccus
CAGCGCGCCGGCCTGCTGGCATACCGCACCGGTCAACAAGTCGAGCGTGCAGCCCTGATCAGGCACTACGACGGGATGTTCTCCGAAACCCACGACATCGTGTTACTCCTTGACGCGAATGACGGGATTGTCGGCGCAAACCCCAGCGCCCTGAGGGCCTACGGCTATAGTCTCGAAGAAATAAGACGAATGCACGCCTGGGATTTGCGCGCACCGGAAACGAAGTCGGCCTTCCGTGAGCAATGGCAGTCGGCTCTCGACAAGAAGCAGCCTTCCTACCAGACGTTTCATCGTCGACAGGATGGAACAACTTTTCCGGTCGAGATATCGGGCAATGTATTTCAGATCGACGGCGTAGAATACCGGCAGGCATTCATTCACGACATCAGTGTTCGCCAAAGTCTCGAGCGGACAGTCGCGCGCATCGCCCGCGCACAGAGAGCGCTGTTCGAGGCCACCAGCGTTCTGTTCAAGGCCGGGTCGGAGGACGAACTCTACAAGGGCATTTGCGATATCATCGTCGACGTCGGCGGCTACTCCCTCGCCGATATCGCGGTGCCCAACCATGACGAAGGCAAGACCGTCCGCTTCCTGGCAATTGCAGGCAGGGGCGAGGACTACCTCGCTGGTGCGAAGATCAGTTGGGGCGCTGGCCTCAGGTCGATAGGGCCGACGGGTACGGCGATCCGGGACGGCGTGATCGAGGTGAACCAGGATTTCAAGACCAACCCGAGAATGGCGGCCTGGCGCGACGCAGCCGCGAAGCACGGTCTCCAGTCGAGCGTCAGCCTGCCGCTGCGCATATCCGGGCAGGTCTTCGGGGCATTGACGGTCTATTCCGAGTACACCGACGCCTTTAACGCCGAAGAGTTGAACATGCTGGTGCGCTTTGCGGAGTATATTTCCTATGGCCTGGAAGCGCTGAGAAGAGGTCGCGATCCTGCATCGTCATAGCGCGCGTCTGGATCATCAAATTAGTCGCCAACCCGGATCGTAAGAGAGCTTTTCCGGCTGAAGATTGATTGGGCGTTTACTGCCTAGACCGGAATCAGCGCCGCCGCGACCCGGCGGCCTTCGGCCACCAGCACGTTGTAGATGCGGCAGGCCGAGCCGGTGTCCACGACCTCGAGCCCCAGTCCTGCAGCCTTCAGCAACGCGCGTTGCGCGGGCGGCACGAACACCGCGCGGGCCCCGCAGCCCACGACCAGCAGTTCGGTCGGCGTCGGCAGCGTCTTCAGGAAGGCGAGCGCGTCGGGCGTGATGTCCTCGGCGCGCGTGATCGCGAGCGGCGCGGTGGCGGACGGCGTCACCAGCACCGGTTCGCGCCATTCGCGTTCGCCGATCAGGAAGCGGCCGGGCCCGTAGCTGCGGATGATCTGGACCGACGCGGGATCGGGCGTCGGCAGGGACTTGTCGTCGATCGGACCGGGCGTCACGCCGCCCTCTTACGCCTTCGCCTGGGCGTCCTCGGCCTTGGCGCGGAACTGCTCGGGCCGGAGTTTCAGGTAGACCAGCATGGCCGACGCGATCCAGATCGACGAATACGTGCCCACGATGACGCCCCACAGCATGGCGACCGAGAAGCTGTAGAGGACCGTTCCACCGAACAGCACCAGCGCCAGCACCGACACGAACACGGTGCCCGAGGTCATAAGCGTGCGCGACAGGGTCTCGTTGACGCTGAAGTTCAGGAGTTCGATCAGGCTCATCTTGCGATAGCGGCGCATGTTCTCGCGCACGCGGTCGAAGATCACGACCGTGTCGTTGATCGAATAACCGGCGATCGTCAGGACCGCGGCGAGAGCCGTCAGGCTGAAATCGAGGTGCAGCAGCACGAACAGGCCCATCGTCGAGATCACGTCGTGCAGCAGCGCCACCAGCGCCGCGACGCCGAACTGCCACTCGAAGCGCAGCCAGACGTAGATCACGATCGCGCCCAGGGTCGCGAGCACGGCGATCACGCCGCTATGCATCAGCTCTTCGCCGATCTTGGGACCGACCGATTCGGTTCCGCGCAATTCGTACTGCGCGCCGATCGCGTCCTCGACCAGCTTGATCGCGACCTGCTGGCACCATTCGGCGCGCTGGTCGCGCGTCATGTCGATCTTGGCGCTGTTGGTGTTGGCGCGCGGCAACTGGCGG
>CAIMEE010000313.1 GCA_903839865.1 Enhydrobacter aerosaccus
CCGACGCCGCGCGCCAGCGCTCAGCCGGTCTGATGGCGACCGGCCTAGCGGGCCGTGAGCGGGTTCGCCGCCATTCCCGCCGCCGTCCTTGATCCGCCCCACACGGCGGCGTCTCCGACGGTCCCGGCGCTTGAGGGTCCCGGTCCCCTATCCTGCCGCGGCGCTGGTCTCGGTCGGGAGACTGGCTAACTCGGCGATCGACTGAAACTCACTGAGGTATTCTGGCTTGTTCGCCGCCAGCCACCGCACGACGCGCACGTTGGCGAGCAGCTTGGCGAGGTAGGCTTTGGCGACGGTCAGATGGAGGTTGTCCAGGCCATAGGTCTCCTCGAAACCCTGGGTCTGCATCTGCAGACTGGCCAGTTCCTGCTCAAGCCGCATCACCTGCTCGCGGGTCACAGCGCTGGTGGTCGTCTTCGATTTCCGCTTCCCCTGGACAAGTTGCGCCTCTGGCGTCGCCGCCAGCATCGCCATCACGAAGGCGCGGCCGAAATTGTTGTGACCCACCATCAACTGCGCCGCCTCGATCTGGCGCAGCGGCGACATCTTGCGCAGAGTGTCAAAGACGGTGAGCGGACACGGCGTCTCTTTGAGGAGCTCGCTCGCCTCCTCGCTGATCCCGTCCATCAGGCGGGCGCGCCTTTGGATGGCCGAGACGTTGATCCCGAGCGCTTCGGCCAAACGCTCCTCAGAGACGCCGCGCTCAATGGCACGGGCGATCATGCGATGTTCCTGCGGCGCGGAGAGCCGGTTGACCCGCTTGTTGTAGGTGAAGGCTTCGTCGTCGGTGGCGACGAGACATTCGACCGTGGTGTGTCCGAGGTCCTTGAGGGCTTCGATACGCAGCAGCCCATCAACCAGGAAGTAGACCCCAGGATGGCTGGGGTCCGGTGTCACCATCGGCGGCTCCACCGGCCCGACGGCGCGCATGGAGGTGAGGATCTGCCGGTACTTGGCGCTCAGCTTCACGTCCGGCGGGAGCGCCTTCATCGGCAGGATGGCTTCAATGGCCAACACCACGCTCTTCTGCTCGAAACCCCAGGCGATTCCCTCCCCGGTCGGTCGCGGCTCGCTCATCGCGCGGCGCCGGCCAGACGGGCGTCGAGGGCTCGGGGCATGGTGTCGAGCTGTTCGGCGCGCAGCAACGTCGCAAAGGCGCGGTCGCGGCGCAGCTCCTTGAGGGCCTGAACGACAAAAAGCAGCCGGCTCTGTACAAAATCCGCCTTCTTAGCGATCAGGCGTTGGCGGTCAGCCTCTCGTCGGAAGACCTGTACCAGTTGATCGGGGGTGGGTCGCTTACCCGTCGAGGGACGCCCGAAGCGGTGCGGCCGCGCGGCGCCGCGGCGGTTACGCCGCTCCAGCAGACGGCGCACCGTCTCGATATTCTTGCCTCGGATCTTGCCGTCGGCGTAGGCGTCGGCCAACGCCTGCTGAATACCGGCATCGTCACTGCGGGCGATTATGACGGCCAGGCTCAGTGACATCAGGCCGTTGTCGACCGCGGCGATGAGCTTGTCCTCGCCCTTTTCGAGAAGGCTAATGATCATGCCGACCCAGGAGGGCGTGACCCCGATCTTTTCGGCGATCTGCGCGTCAGAATAGCCACGCTTTTTCAGGGCGCCGACCTCGCGCATCAAGTCGATGCCGCGATGCTGCGGGCGCGCGACGTTCTCGACGATGCTGCGAACCAGGCAATCTTCCTGCGAGAGATCGACGATGATCGCGGGGATCATAGACTGGCCGAGCGCCTGATAGGCCTCGATGCGGCCCTCGCCACAGACCAGGTCGTAGCGAAACTCGCCATTCTGTTGACGGCGGCTCACCGTGATCGGCCGCTTGAGGCCCACGCCCTCGATGCTGTCGATGATCTCCCGATGCTGCCGGCGGCCGCGGCCGCGCGGGTTGAGGACCGCGATCTTCTCGATCGGGATCTCTTCTATCTGGAGGGCCGCCTCTCCCATCACGCCGCCTCGGCGAAGGCCATGCGGGCGGTCAGATGGAAGAGCTCACTGAGGTCGTCGAAGCGGTAAGCGTCGATCGAGAGGCCGTTTTCTTCGGCCAGGCGAAGCCGGCCGGCGATCAGATCGATGGCGGGAAACAGATAGTAGTCGAGCGCATGTCGGTTGCCGGCGTCCATACGCACGGCAATCGTGATGTCCGGCGCCAGCCCGGTGTCGAACTGCAACCGCCAGCGGTAGGCGCCGCCCGCTGTCTCGCGACAGCGCGCGATCACGATGGAAAGCGTCAGTTCATTGTTGATGGTGAATAGGCCGGACGTCTCGTTCGCCACCACTGCGCCACCGGCGGCTTCGACGCCCGCGATCACGTCGGCTACGACCTGGGGAAAGAGTTGGCGCATGCGCTCGTTGATCTGGATGTAGCTAAAGTCCCGGTCTGGTCGATAGCCAACCAGGGCATAGGCGCGCAGCAGGCTGCCAAACCGCGAGCGATAGGCCGTGCTCGACGCCATCCCCTCCTGCTCGTCGATGATCAGGCCGGAGAGGGCGCCCGACTTGACCAGGAGTTCGCGCAGCGCCGCCAGCATCTCGCCGCTATCCATCCGCACCGACCGCTGAGCGATCACCGCCTGGGCGCGGGCGAAGATCTCCTGGTCTACGATCGCGTCGAACGCGCCATTGGCGCGGATCCACATATCGGGAGAGTTGCGCACCCGCTTGCGCTTCAGCTTGAAGGAGACGTGGTTGTAGACGTTGTTGCCGACGTACTTCTCGCTGGTCAGGACCTGGTGGACAGTCCCTCGGGTCCACTCGCGTCCCTGGTCTGTGCGGCAGCCGTCGCCATTGAGAAGCGCTGCGATCTGGCTCTCTGACTGCCCCCTCTCGACGAACAGGCGATAGATCTGGCGAACGGTATCCACCTCCTCGGCCGGACCGGGAACGAGAATGACGCGGTCGGTCTGCAGGCTCTTCTGCTCGCCGCGACCCAGTTGGCCCTTGGGATCGCCCTTGTCGTCGACCAGGAGCCGGCGCAGCCCATAGCCAGGCGCGCCGCCCTGACGAAACCCAAGCTCGACCAGTCGGCATTGGCCGATGAAGACCTTGGTCGATAGCTCGCGGCTGTATTCCCCGGCCATAGCGCGTTTCACGCTCTTAACGATGGTGGCGATGGGCGTGCCGTCATTGTCGAAGGGCTCTGCGCAATAGACGACCCTCAGGCCTGCGCGCCGGCAGAGATACTCGTAAAACGCAGCCTCGTCGGAATCCTGGAACCGGCCCCACCGACTGACGTCGTAGACGAGCACCACCTCGAAATCGGTGTTGTGGTTCTCTACGTCGTTGATCAGGAGTTTCAGCCCACCTCGCCCGCCAATGTTCAGGCCGCTCTTACCCTCATCGGCGTAGGTTCTGACAATCTCCATTCCGTGCGCACGAGCGTATTCCGCAATCGCCTCGGCCTGGTTCTCGGTGGAATAGCGTTGATGGTCGGTC
>CAIMEE010000314.1 GCA_903839865.1 Enhydrobacter aerosaccus
CATATTCCATTGACGGGAAAGTCGATCGGTTCTGCCGAAACTCATTAGTCTGCTGTACCAAATACATCTCGACGTTTGCCAATTGCACCAGACAGATTAGCCCCGAGGCATTACTCGTCAGTGTCCCTGTGAACAAAGCCGATGCACGGCCACATTCATAGCTCTACCTTTGCGGTCAGTTGACGGGAATTTTCGCCAGTTTGGCCAGTGCGGCTATCTTCGAAAGGTCCTTTGCGATGAAGGCGTCAAAGTCGGAGTCGGTCATCGGTGCCACGTCCGCGCCAAGGACTGCCATCTTCTGCATTGTTTCCGGCTGCTTCAGCACCTTCACCGTTTCGCTGTTGAGAATTTTAACGACTTCCTTCGGCGTGCCACCGGTGGTGAACATGCCGAGCCACGAGTCGTACGACGAACCTGGCACGCCGGCTTCGACGGTCGTCGGTACATTGGGCAGCAGCGACGACCGCTGCTCGGCGCCACAGGCAAGTGCCACGAGCTTGCCGTCGTTCAGCGAGCCGATCGCAGAGACGGTCGAAATGAAGCCGAAATCGACGCGACCAGCAATGATGTCCGCCATCATCTCGGGCGTACCGCGATAGGGAACGTGCAGCGCCTCGAAGCCCGCCATCGCGCGGAATTGCTCGGCATTCATGTGCGCCGCGCTGCCGACGCCTCCCGAGCCATACGTCATCTCGCCGGGGTGCGCCTTGGCGCGTGCAACGAGGTCGGCCACCGACTTAATGTTCTTCGACGGCGAAGTGACGAGGATCAGCGGCGCGATCGCGAGCCGCGTGATGCCCTTGAAGTCCTTCAGTGTATCGTATGGCAGCGACGCATAGATCGCCGGGTTTGCCGTGTGCGAAGCCGAGACCACGAGGAGCGTGTAGCCATCCGGCGGCGCCTTCGCGACCGCCGTGGCGCCGATGGTGCCGCCGGCGCCCGGCCGATTGTCGACCAGGAACGTCTGGCCAAGTGCCACGCGCAGGCCTTCCGCAACCTGGCGCGCGACGACGTCCGTCGTGCTGCCCGCCGAGATCGGAACAATGATCTTGACGAGCCGGGACGGATAAGCCCCCGCCCCGGCGCTCCGCATCAGCGCGCCGCCCGTCCAGATCGTGCCAGCCGCCAAGAACGATCGCCTTCCCCGTTTCATGGCGTGCCCGCCGGAACGCCGCCACGCGAAGCATTGTTGAAGCGGTCCCCGAAGCCCGGAGCAAGTTGGCGGCCCTCGCGCAGGTTGAGCCACAAGCGCAGGAGCAGACGGCGCTTGTCCGGGTCGGGATCGTCGCGGAAGGCCGTGCGCGTGTGGATGATGGCGTAGTTGTTCAGGAACTGGATATCGCCCGGGCGGAAATCCATGGTGAGGCAGAGCTCGGGCGTCTCAGCCAGCCTTTCGATGTAGTTGATGGCCGCCATTTCGAGCGCGGTCAGTGGCCGACCCTGCTTGTCGCGCGCCGTGCGGCTCGACTTGGAATTGAGGCAGCACGATATCTTGCCGGCATAGTCGCTGAACACCGGAATGTCCGGCGTGGTCTCGGCGAGCGATGCAGTCACGCCTTCGCCGCGCAGGTCGTGCGGGAAGCCCTTGTGGAGGATCGGCAAATACTCCGGATGCTCCGCAACGACGCGATTGTAGATCGACATGGCGCTGGCGATCATGCTGGTCCCGCCCTCGACGGCATGCCGCACGCACAACAGACCGACGATGTCGCTGGGATCGTTGTGGGGATTGGCCGCCGCCGCGGTGGTATAAAGGCGGATGTTCACATCATCGTAGTCGTCGCCGCGATCGGCGACGTGGGTCATGAGATCGCCGCGCGCGTTCTGGAACACCGGAACGCCGAGATGGACGCCTATTCCCCAATAGATCGCCTTGATCGTGTCGAGGGAGTATTTCCCGACGGGCAGGCCGCGCAGCAGGAAGAAGCCGCGCCCGTGCTCGAGCTCGTGCGCGAGCGAGGCCAGGTGGCGGCCAAATTCGGGAATGACGAAA
>CAIMEE010000315.1 GCA_903839865.1 Enhydrobacter aerosaccus
CCGTGGAACTGGCGCCCGAGATGCCAGTCAGCGGTGTGCAGAATTTTCATGGCGGCGACCCGGCTAAAATTTATTTATACTCTCAACGAGCGGCATCCCGTGATTATTCTTGTGCTCATTCTGTCATTCTTACTTTTCGAAAATTTTGGCGCACCGGTGCTCGCGACCGTCAAGGCAACCCCTTCGGGGCGGCTAAACTGCCGGCCTTGACCGGCGCAAGCAGGTCCGCCCTTGCGGATCTGTCGGCTCCGGGGAAAATGTCGCATTCGTCCCACCAGGAAAAAACTTAAAAACTCACCGCGCATCGGTCGGCTCGATTTGCCATTCCAGACGTCACAGCGGATATCGGCCGCCAGCGCCGCAAATGCTCGCGCCTGTAACAAACCATCTCGGTAAAAATGTTGACGATGGAGCTATCTCTCACCCGCAGGTCTGAAATTTTAACCAGGTCACTATCGCTTAGGCACTCGGCGCTATCGATCGTCAGAGTTCGTCGAGCTTGTCCGGCACCTCGCCGAATGTCCGCAGGACAATTGCGTCTGAGAAGTCGCCCATCATCGGATCGCCCGCACGTTTAAAGGCCAGCGCGCCTGCATTCGCCGGATCGCGCGACATCGCGCCTGCCCTGGCGACGGCCTGGGACTCGCTTTGGCATTCCATCGCCTGCCCCGGGGCGCTGCCGTCCTCGCTCCGCAAAAACGGCAACGCAACGAAGTAGGTCACGCTCACCGTTTCTTCCTTGGCTTGGCCCGCTTTGCGGCGACCGCCTTGGTGATTTCACGCGCTGTCGAAAGCGGAATGCCAAAGCACTCCGCGATGTAGCTGGCCTGGTCGTCGATCTCAGTTTCGCTCATCGGGGGCCTTTTTCGCGTTGAATTGCGCTAGGTAGCCCTATAGAACATATCATGAACATTTGGTCAAGCGATGAGGCTGGTCGACTATCCCTACGTGCTGGTTCGTATCCGCTGCGATACCTGTAAACGGTCGGGGCAGTCCAAACTCGCCCGGCTAGCCGATAAGTTCGGCTGCATGGCAACCCTTGATTGGGCATTCCGGTGATGGCGGACAGGCATTCCATTTGAAGGCGGACAGTGATTCCGGTCGATCGCGGACAGCATTCCGGTGAAGGCGGACAGCGACTCCCGTCGACAGCTTCATGGGGTCATGCGTCCTGCTTGCCGTCAAGTCCGGCACGGTTAGCCGCCATTTTGCGCATGCTCTCGCCCTTGAGTGTCAGCCGGTGCGCGTTGTGCACGAGCCGATCGAGGATCGCGTCGGCGATGGTCGGATTGGCGATTGCCTCGTGCCAGTGATCGACCGGCAGCTGGCTGGTCACAATCGTGGAGCCGCGATTGTGCCGATCCTCGACAATCTCAAGGATGTCGCGACCCTGCTCGGCGGAGAGCGTGGCGAGGCCCCAATCGTCCAAGATCAACAGCTCGACGCGCGCCAGGTTCTTGAGGAGCCTCGCATGACGCCCGTCGCCGCGTGCGAGTGCCAGGGCATCGAACAACCTTGGCACGCGATGATAGAGGACGGAGCGGTCGTCGCGGCACGCCTTGTGGCCGAGCGCACAGGCAAGCCAACTTTTGCCGGTGCCGGTCGGGCCGCAGATCAGCAAGCTCTGGTGCCGTGCGATCCAGTCGCCGGCGACGAGCCTGGCGAATAGTGCCTTGTCGAGACCGCGCGGCGCCTTCATGTCGACATCCTCGACGACGGCCGATTGGCGCAGGCTTGCGAACTTCAATCGGCTGACAAGCCTCTTGTTCTCGCGCTCGATCGCCTCGCGGTCGACCATGAGCGCGAGCCGCTCCTCGAAGTTGAGCGCGGCAATGTCAGGCTGCTTGCGTTGCTCCTCCAGCGCCTTGGCCATGCCGGTGAGCCCGAGGGCCACCAGACGATCATGTGTGGGATGCGTGAGCATAGTATCTCCTTCCGTTTTCTTCTCACCCGCAGGGTTCTTTCACCAGCATCCTGTGCGTCAGTGGTAGTAGCCACGACCACGGATGTTGGCGTGCCGGATCGGCGGGCCGTCCGGCGCTTTCGAGTTGGCGTAGGCTTTGTCGAGACCGTTCTGCAGGATCGACTTGATCGAGCTGTAGGTGGTTGCGCCGATGTCGTTGCCGCGCCGGCTCGCGGCCTCGACGCGCTCGGACCCGTAGGTCCTCACAAGGCTGATGATGCCCAGGCACGATCGGAAGCCCTGCTCGGGATGGGGTTTGGCTTTCATGATCGCCTCGACCAGCGCGATGGCCGCTGGGCCGATCGATGCCGCCTCGGTCATCATCTTGGCGGGCGTCCATTCCGCGTAGCGGCGATGCGCGCTCGGCATATGCTCTGTGATGGTCGTGTGCCGGTTGCGAACTGCCGAGAACGCATGGCTCGCAACGCGCTGGCCCTTGTGGAAGATCTCGACCGTCGCGCTGGTGATGCGCGCCTCGACCATCTCGCGGATCAGCTTTGACGGCACCGAGTAATAATGGCCGGCGATCTCGATGTGATAATCGGGCGCGGCGCGGGCCCGTTTCCATTCCGCATAGTTGTAGGGCGTCGTCGGCAGCGCATTGAGCGCCGGACGGTCGATCGTCTCCAGCAGTTCGTAGCGGCTTTTGCCGATGCGGCGCATGATCTTGGCATTGATAGCCGTTACGCAGTCACGGATCGCCGCGTTCAGCTCGGCCAGCGAGAAGAAGCGGCGATGGCGCAGCTTCGCCAGTACGAAGCGTTGGACGATCTGGACCGCGACCTCTACCTTCGCCTTGTCGCGCGGCTTCATCACGCGAGCGGGGAGCACAACACAGCCGTAGTGGTCGGCGAAGTCCTGGTACGTCCGGTTGATGCCAGGCTCGTAGCGCGATGGCTTCGTGATGCCAGCCTTCAGATTGTCGGGGACAAGCGCCTTCGACACGCCGCCGATCGCCGCAAATGCGTTCACATGCGCGCCGATCCAATCGGGCAGCGTCTCGGTCCAGCGCGCCTCGGCGTAGGTGTAATTGGACGCGCCAAGCGCCGCGACAAAGATGTGCGCGCGATGCTCCTCGCCAGTTGTCGGATCAAAAACCGGCATGGTGTCGCCGGCCCAGTCGACGAACAACTTCTCGCCAGCAAGATGCGTCTGGCGCATCGTCGCCGAGATGCACTTCCTCCATTCGCTGTGCCGCTCGCAGAACCAGCTGTAGGCGTAGCCTTGGGCATGCTCGGCGCGATACTCCTGCCAGAGCAAAGCCAGCGTCACGCCGCGCCCCTTCAACTCCGCATGAATGTGAGACCAGTCCGGCTCAGTGCGTGCCGCGCACGACGCCGTATCTGTCGGCGGAAACAACCGCCGCTCCAGCTCGGCATCATCGATCTTGTCCGAGATCGGCCAACTGAGACCCGCCACGGCCGCGCGACGCACGTACTCGCCGACCGCCGTCTTGCCGATCCCGGTCGCCTCGCCGACAAGGCGCCGGCTCATCCCAAGCCCCTGCGACAGACGCAGCACGTCACGTATTTTTCTCATCGACATTCTCTCCGCCGGCATCGGTCACCCCTTGGTTGCAAAGGAGACCGATCGGCTGATTCGACTGTCGACGGGAGTGCTCTCTACGCCGCCATCACCTGCTGTCCGCAATCACCGGATTGCTGTCCGCCTTGCGCTGGAAACGGTGTCCGCGTTGCACCGGATTCCCCATCCTGTCACACCCCACGCACTGAAGCTGCTGAAACGAGCCGATCCGAGATTGTGACGGC
>CAIMEE010000316.1 GCA_903839865.1 Enhydrobacter aerosaccus
GGGCCCAATATCTGTAGATAACGAGTACGCGTAAGGGGAGGCATCGTTGAACCGATTCCTGAGCAAGGACTTCTTGTCCGGGGTGATGTTTATCGCCTTTGGACTGATCGCTCTTTATTTCGGGCGGAATCTCGCCGTGGGCACGACGGTCCGCATGGGACCGGGCTACGTGCCTCACATGCTGTCCTACATCATGCTGGTGCTGGGACTCATCATTGCGGTTATCGCCCTTATCTATGGCGGTGAAATCACCGAGGCGCCGAAGTGGCGGCCGATCACGATGGTCACCATCGGCATCATTGCCTTCGCCCTCCTGCTCGAGAGCACCGGCATGTTCCCGGCGCTTGTCGCGCTGGTCTTCATCGCCTCGCTGGGCAGTGACGAATTCAAGCTCTGGGAAGTGGCCGCCAACACCGTCGTGCTGACGATTCTCTGCGTCCTCGTGTTCAAGGTTGGCCTGAGCATGAACATCGCCATCATCAACGGAGTTTGGTGATCATGGATATGCTCCACAATCTGACGCTGGGCTTCAGCGTCGCGCTTTCCTTCCAGAACCTGCTCTACGCGCTGATCGGCTGCATGGTCGGCACCTTGATCGGCGTTCTGCCCGGCATCGGCCCCGTCGCAACGATCGCGATGCTGCTGCCGATCACCTTCCATCTGCCGCCGACCGCGGCGCTGATCATGCTGGCCGGCATCTACTACGGTGCCCAGTATGGCGGCTCGACGACGTCGATCCTGGTCAACCTGCCGGGTGAAGCCTCTTCGGTCGTCACCTGTATCGACGGCTACCAGATGGCCCGCAAGGGCCGCGCGGGTGCCGCTCTTACCATCTCCGCCCTCGGCTCGTTCTTCGCCGGTACGGTCGGTACGGTGGTCATCGTGCTGTTTGCCGAACCGCTGACGCGCATGGCGCAGAAGTTCGGCCCCGCCGACTATTGCTCGCTGATGGCGCTCGGCCTCGTGGCCGCCATCGTGCTGGCCAACGGCTCGGTGCTGAAGGCGATCGCGATGGTGTTCCTGGGCCTGCTCTTCGGCCTGGTAGGCACCGACGTGAACACCGGTGCCCAACGCTTCACCTTCGACATTCCCGAGCTGTCGGACGGCATCGACTTCGCGCCGATCGCGATGGGCCTGTTCGGCATCGCCGAAATCGTCGTCAATCTCGAGAAAAAGATGTCGAGATCCGGTGCGATCAAGGTGACATCGCTCTGGCCGACCCGCGAGGAGACCAGCCGTGCCTGGCCTGCGGTGCTCCGCGGTACCATTCTCGGCGGCATCCTGGGCGTTCTGCCCGGTGGCGGTCCGACGCTCGGCGCCTTCTCTGCCTATACGCTAGAAAAGAAAATTTCCAAGCATCCGCAGGAGTTCGGCAAGGGCGCGGTGGAGGGCGTGGCGGCGCCTGAGGCGGCGAATAATGCCGCCGCCCAGACGTCGTTCATCCCGATGCTGACCCTCGGCATTCCGTCCAACGCCGTCATGGCGTTGATGGTCGGGGCCATGATCATCCAGGGCATCCAGCCGGGTCCCGAGGTCATGACCAAGAAGCCAGATCTCTTCTGGGGCATGATCGCCTCGATGTGGGTCGGCAACCTGATGCTGGTGATCATCAACCTGCCGATGATCGGCATGTGGGTGAAGCTGCTGACGGTGCCCTACCGCTTCCTGTCGCCCGCCATCCTGCTGTTCTGCGCCATCGGCGCCTACAGCTTGCAGAACAGTACCTTCCACGTGGAACAGGTCGCGATGTTCGGCGTGCTCGGCTACATCTTCGTCCGCCTCGGCTGCGAAGGTGCCCCGTTCCTCCTGGGACTGGTGCTGGGACCGCAGATGGAGGAATATTTCCGCCGCGCCATGCTGCTCTCGCGCGGCGATCCGATGGTCTTCCTGCAACGTCCGATCAGCCTCGGCCTGCTGGTGACCACCGCGATCCTGCTCATCCTGATGGCGCTGCCGAACCTGCGAAAGGCCCGCGAGCAGGCGTTCCAGGAAGAAGAGACCTGATCGACGAAGGAGCGTTCCGATGTCCGACCTGCCCAAGCGTGTGCTGATCTCCGAGGAAGGCCCTCGCGAGGGCTTCCAGTCGGAGAAGAAGATGATCCCGGTGGCCGACAAGGTGCGTCTCATCGAGGCGCTGGCGGACACCGGGCTGAAGCACATCGCTTGCGTCTCCTACGTCAATCCCAAGCGCGTGCCGACGATGGCCGACGCGGAGGAAGTGGCGGCAGCGATCCACCAGAAGCCCGGCATCGAATACGCCGCGCTCTACCTCAACCAGCAGGGCCTCGAGCGCGCGCTCCGGGGCCCGCTGCATGTCGCGGGCAGCGTCCGCGTGACCGCTTCCGATACCTTCTCGCGCAAGAACATCGGCAAGTCGGTGCCTGATTCCCTGATCGAGCAGCGCATGTCACTGCAGACCTTCAAGGACCGCGGCATGCCCGTCGAATGGGGCGTGGTGCTGGGCGCCTTCGGCTGCAACTACGAGGGCGAACTCTCGACCGACCTGATCCTGACGCGCTGCCAGCAGGTGCTCGACGAGGCCGTGCTGGCGGGCTTCAAGCTCAAGGGCATCAAGCTCACCGACGCCATGGGCTGGGCGACGCCGCAGTCGGTCGAACGGCTGATCGGCGCGATCCGCAACAAGTGGCCGGAACTCGAGGTCGGCCTGCACCTGCACGACACGCGCGGCACCGGCATGGCCGCGGCCTACGCAGGCCTGCGCCTGGGCGTGACAGAGTTCGACGCCTCGATCGCGGGACTGGGCGGCTGCCCGTTCGCCGCCACCGATGGCGCCGCCGGCAACATCTGCACCGAGGACTTCGCCTTCATGTGCGAGGAAATGGGCGTGGAAACCGGCCTCGACATCGACCGGCTGATCGAAGTCGCCAAGATCGCCGAGGATGTCGTGGGGCGTCCCCTGCCCGGTCATGTAATGCGCGGCGGCACGCTGAAGGCCGCCAAGCAAAAGGTGGCCGCGTGAACGCGGAAACCATGCCGCCCGACTCGACATACGTCGATGTCGACAGAGTGCCGTGGACCAAGACACGTTTTCCCGGCGTCGAGACCAAGTTGCTGATGGAGAACAAGGCCACCGGCATGTCGACGCAGCTCATGCGCTGGGCGCCGGGCGCGCGACTGCCGGCTCACGAGCATGTCGACATCGAGCAGACCTACGTCATCTCGGGATCGTTCGCCGACCACGCCGGTATCTGCCGCACCGGCCAGTATGTCTGGCGCCGAGCGGGCAGCCGCCACGACGCCTGGACCGATGAAGGGTGCCTGATGCTCGCTGTCTTCCTGAAGCCCAACACCTTCTTCGACTGATGCCCGGCGTTCTGGACGGCATCCGCGTACTCGACTTCGGTCGCTACATCGCAGGCCCCTTCTGCGGCACAATGCTGGCCGATCTCGGCGCCGAAGTGATCCGCATCGAGAAGCTGGAAGGCAGCGAGGACCGCTGGGTCACTCCCGTCGCCGAGGGCGGCGAAGGTGCCATGTTCCTTCAGATGGGCCGCAACAAGCTGGGCCTCACACTCAACCCGATGAAGCCTGCCGGCCGCGAGATCGTGAAGAAGCTGGTCGCCGTCTCCGATGTGGTGATCGCCAACCTGCCCTACGAAGACATGAAGAAGATGGGCATCGACTACGACACGCTCGAGGCGATCAACCCGCGCATCATCCTCGCGACCAACTCGACCTTCGGCTCCGAAGGCCCCTACGCCACGCGCGTCGGCTTCGACACGATCGGCCAGGCGATGTCTGGCGCCATGCATCTCTCGGGGGATGGCGAGGTGCCGACGCGCATGAACGCGCCCTTCGTCGACTTCAGCTCCGCGCTGCTCAGCACCGTGGGCGTGATGGCGGCCCTCATGGACCGCGCCAAGAGCGGCAAGGGGCAAAAGGTGGAAACGGCGTTGCTGCGCACGGCGATGAACATCACCAACGGCCACCTGATCGAGCAGGCGATGCTCGGCCTCCACCGCGTGGCCACGCTCAATCGCGGCTTTACCGCCGGCCCCTCCGACACCTTCAAGTGCTCCGACGGCTGGATCTACGCCATGACCATCGGCCAGCCGCTGTTCGTGCGCTGGTGCCGGCTGATGGGCAACGAGGACATGGCCGCCGACCCGCGCTTCAAGGACGACCTCGCGCGCGGCGACAACGGCGAGGCGCTGTCCGAAATCATGCAAATATGGTGCGCGAGCCGGACCGTGGCGGAGGCGCTGGAGCTGCTGGAGGCCAACCGGATTCCGGCTGGCGCGGTCTACACACCGCAGCAGGCCCTAGACGACAGGCACGTGCGCGAGGCCGGATTCTTCCATCAAATGACTTATCCAGGCGCTGCCAAGACGGTGCCGATCGTGCAGGAGCCGGTCAAACTGTCGCGCACCCCGCTCACCATCCGCCGCCGGGCGCCCAAGCTCGGCGAGCACACCGACCAGATCTTGCAGGAACTCGGCTACACCCCTGCCGTTATTGAACAACTGCGGGCCGATCGCATCGTATGATCCCGTTTCGCCGCGGCTTCGTATAAGAGTTCAGGAACCCGGATGTTACGCAGATCATTCCTTTTCGCGACGGGCGCGACCCTCTTCACCGGCACCGCCGGGGCGGCAGGCTTGCCCTACGGCGCGTCATTGGGTTTCGTCGCCCATCGCAACGGCCAGCGGATCGGCACCCATCTGCTCACGTTCCAGCAGGACGGCGACCGGCACGTCGTGACGACCCAGATCGACTTTGCCGTGCGCATATTGGGCATCGTGGTGTACCGATATCGGCACCGTGCAACGGAAATCTGGTCGGGCGATCAGTTCGAGGCGATCGCCTCGGAGTCCGACGACAACGGTGAAAAATATGCAGTGAAGGCCAAGCGCGAAGGCGCGGACCTGATCGTGCAACGCCGCGAACCCCAGTCCTTCTTCAAGACGTCCGGGGGCGACGAGGCGGCGGAACATCAGCGCTGGAACAGGGACGTCCTCCCGGGACATCTCCTGCCCTCCACGCACTGGAACATCGCGCAAACCCGCCAGCAGACTTTGTTGAACACGCAGACCGGCAAGATGGCCAATACGGGCGTCCGCGAGGTCGGCCGGGAGACCGTCAGCACAGCTTCCGCGGCCCCTGCGGCGACGCACTTCTCCTACAGCGGCGATATCACGATGGACCAGTGGTTCGACGATCACGGTCGCTGGGTGAAATCGACTTTCAAGGCGACTACCGACGGATCGACGATCGAGTACACTCTGGAGGGATGAGCCCTGCCGACCGTTTCGCCCAGCTGCCTGCCCGTCTTTCCGTCGACCGGGACCTTCTGCGCCGCGGCCGCTGGCTGACCGTCGACTGTCGTGTCGACATCGGCAACGAGCCCTTCTTCCTCGGCCTTCGCGACGGCGCGCTTGCCACGTTCGATCGCGGGCCGAAGCTGATGCGCTCCTCCGTCTTCACCTTCCGCGCCACAGACGAGGGCTGGACGCAGTACTGGAAGCCCATTCCCCAGCCCGGCTGGCACGACCCCTTCGCGCTCACCAAGCGCGGCGCGGCGTCGATGGACGGCGACCTGCGCCCGCTCCTGCAAAATCTTCAGTACTTCAAGGACCTGCTGGCCCTGCCGCGGGGAAAGGCCTGACCATGGCCCCAAAGCTCGACCCCATGATCGGCCGATACGTGCGAACGGATATCGACGGCGTTCCCCATCGCCTCTACTTCGAGGAGGCAGGACAAGGCATCCCGCTGGTCTGCCTGCATACGGCCGGCGCCGATGGCCGCCAGTTCCGTCATCTCATGGCCGATCCCGAAATCACGAGCCGCTTCCGCGTGCTGGCCTTCGACATGCCCTGGCACGGCAAGTCGACGCCGCCCGACGGCTGGGAACGCACGGAGTATAGGCTGACGACGCAGTCCTACACGGCGGCGATCCGCGCCTTCTGCGCCGCCATGGAACTCGACCGACCGGCGGTCATGGGCTGCTCGATCGGCGGGCGCATCGTGCTGAACCTCGCGATCGCCCATGCGCGCGAGTTCCGAGCCCTGATTGCGCTCGAGGCCGCCGACTTCCAGCAGCCCTGGTACGACACCGCGTGGCTGCATCGGCCGGACGTGCACGGCGGCGAAGTCTGCGCCGCGCTGATCTCCGGGCTGATCGCCCCGCAAAGCCCGGCGGTCACGCGCCACGAGACGCTGTGGA
>CAIMEE010000317.1 GCA_903839865.1 Enhydrobacter aerosaccus
GTCCAAGACCCCTCGTACACTCGACGTAAAGGAGCCGAAGCTCGGCTGCGCCTGGAGTGCCGTCGCGCCGTAATCAGGAATGTAAAAAGAGCGCAGGCCAAGTTTGCTTTGAACGCAACGGCGCTTGCCGTCGGTATCCGCTCAGATCTCCTTGGCCAGCTAAAAGCGGAGATGCTGTCGAGAGGTGATTATGTCGCCTTTTGGCCCTAAGCGGACATTGAAAGGGTCCTGACGGACGTCCGCTTTCGACCCAGGAGCAGACAAGTTCAATTCGTCTAACCCCAAGCCTGCTTGCGAGCTGGCGGTCTAACCAAGTCGCGCTGCCGCCGTCGCGTTCGCTTTCTGACGGCGCTCGATCATCGGGCCCATCATCGCGCGCACCTGCGCGGTGCGTTCGGGGCCGGCCTTCTCGGGGCTGCCCGACTGGAAGGGCGGCTGCGGGTCGTATTCCAGGCCGAGCTGTACGGACTTGGCGACATCCTCGCCCGCGATCTCGGCAAGAAGCGTGAGGCCGAAGTCGATGCCCGCCGTGACGCCGCCGCCGGAGAAGCGGTTGCGGTCATGGACGACGCGCTCGGCCACGGGGATCGCGCCGAACGCCGATAACAGATCGCGCGAAGCCCAGTGGCAGGCCGACTTGTAGCCCTTCAGCAGACCCGCCGCGCCCAGCACCAGCGAGCCGGTGCAGACCGACGTGACGTACTTGGCCGTCGCGCCCTGCCTGGCGACGAAGGCCAGCGTCTCCTCGTCGTTCATGAGATCGACCTGGCCGGCGCCGCCCGGGATGCAGATCACGTCGAGTGGCGGGCAGTCCTTGAAGGTCGTGGTCGGCACGATCGAGAAGCCGGCATCGGTCTTCACCGGATCGAGCGTCTTCCAGATCATGTGCAGGGTGGCGCCCGGCGTGCGTGCCAGGACCTGGGCGGGGCCGGTCGCATCGAGCTGGGTGACGTTGGGGAAGATGAGGATGCCGATGTGCATGGTGTCTCCTTGTTGGACACACTCTAGCTCGGCCAAGGTCTTGGCAGAAATGACAAAGACAGTCTATTTTCTGCCAATGACCAAATCCCATCGCGTTCGCATCCTGGCCTACGAAGGCTGCCAGCTCCTCGACGTCTCCGGTCCCGCCGCCGTGTTCGGTGCGGCCAACGAGGATCGCAAGGTGCCGTTCTACGACCTCGCGATCGTCTCGCCCGACGGTGGCGCGGTGACGACCAACAGCGGCGTGGCGCTGCAGAGCCAGAAGATCGGCGGGCAGCCCGACACCCTGCTGGTGGCCGGCGGCTCGGCCGGTCTGCGCGCGGCGATGGCGCGCGAGGATGTGCGGCAGTGGCTGCGCAAGGCCGCGCCCAAGGCCACGCGCTTCGGGTCGGTCTGCACCGGCGCCTTCGTGCTCGCGGCCGCGGGTCTGCTGGACGGCAAACGGGTCGCCACGCACTGGGCGTCGTGCGACCGCCTCGCCGACACGTTTCCCGCGCTGTCGGTCGACGCCGAATCGCTCTACGTCGTCGACGGCAAGGTCTGGACGTCGGCGGGCGTCACCACCGGCATCGACATGGCGCTGGCGATCGTGGAGGCCGACCTCGGTGCGGCGACTGCCAACCTGATCGCGCGCCACTTCGTGCTCTACCAGCGCCGTCCGGGCTACCAGTCGCAGTTCAGCCCGATGCTGCAGGCGCAGGCCGCGGCCGATGCACCGTTCGCGGCACTGATCGACTGGATGCAGGATCATCTGGACCGCGATCTCGACGTGCCGACCTTGGCGCGTCACGCCGGCTACAGCGAGCGCAGCTTCTACCGCAAGTTCACCGAGGCCACCGGCAAGACTCCGGCGCATTTCGTCGAGGACCTCCGCCTCGACGCGGCGCGAACCCTCCTGTCCAAGGGCCTGTCGGTGAAAGCGATCGCAGGCCGCATCGGCCTGAAGTCGTCGGGCCGCCTCGGCCAGGCCTTCGAACGCCGCTTCGGCATGGCACCCTCGCTGTTCCGCGAGATGCACGCCGGCGGTTAACCGCCGTTATCGCCGTTATTACTTAATTGCGCGGAGGGGGTGCGGAATCCGGTACAAATCGTGACAAACCCTTATGGCACCGGCATCGGATGTGCCCCAGAAAGTCGGTGCACACCGCGTCATTGTTTTGAGCGCGGCGTCTACTTGCCGCCGGTCCCGCTCATGGTCTCGACCACGACGACATGGCGGCGCTCCATTTCCTCGATCGCGGCCTTGTGCTCGGGCGTCTCGGCGCAGGCGGCGATCTGGAGGCCGAGCAGGATCGCGAGCAGCGCGACCGGTCTCACGCGGCGGTCTCGCGGGCGGCGTTCTGGTTGCGCTGCATGCGCTGCATGCGCTGCAGATCGTCGCCGCCGGTCGTGGTGACGCAGCCGCCCGGCAACGCGACGAGGATGACGGCAGGAACAAGCCTGAGGGACATCGCTTCCTCCTAGCGTTGCATTTTCATCCGGAAGCTGCCGACCACCAGGGCGGTGCCGCAGAAGGCGGCGGCGATCCAGAGCGCGGTGTGGGCAGCGGCGCTCGAGCTAGCGCCGCCGCCTGCGAAGTCGAACAGGCCGAACACGACCGCGACCAGCGCGGCGCCCAGGGTCTGGCCGAGCGTACGTGCGGTCGCGAGGAGGCCGCCCGCGCTGCCGCTCTTCTCGCGCGGCACGGCGTTCATCATCAGACGATTGTTGGGCGAGGCGAAGATGCCGAAGCCGATGCCGCACAGCATCAGCCGCCACATGATGTTGGCGCTGGACGGGTCCGGCGGCAGCAGGGCCGTGAGCGCCAGGCCCGCGGTCATGACGGTGAGGCCGATCGCGCCCAGCACGCCGGCGTGGAAGCGGTCGGCGAGGCGGCCGGAGATGGGCGCCACGGCCGCGAGGGCGAGCGGCCAGGCGGTCAGCAGGATGCCGGTGTCGGGGGCGCTGCGGCCCATCACCGTGTGGAAGAAGAACGGCAGGCTCACGAAGGCCAGGCCCTGCGCCGTGAAGGTGCAGATCATGGTCGTCATCGACAGGGAAAAGATCGGACGCTTGAAGACCTCCACCGGCATCATCGGATCGGCGAGGCGGGTCTGGCGCCAGACGAACAGCGTGCCCATCGCCACCGAGGCGATCAGTTCGGAGACGATGGTCGCGGCGGAGTGGCCGTGCGCCAGCCCGTCGATGCCGAAGATCAGCAGGCCGAAGGTGATGCCCGACATGATCGCCGACAGGAAATCGAACGGGCGATGGACATGCGTGGTGCGCGGCAGGTAGCGCTCGCCCAGGATGAAGGAGATCACGCCCAGCGGGACATAGACCGCGAACAGGTATTGCCACGAGGTGATCTGCAGCAGGGCGGCGCCAATCGACGGGCCGGCCGCCATCGACGTGGCGACGACCGTGGTGTTGAAGCCCAGGCCGCGGCCCAGCATGTTGCGCGGGTAGATCGCGCGCACGAGGGCGGGCTGGATCGCCATGATCCCGGCGCCGCCCAGGCCCTGCGCGGTGCGCGCCACCAGCAGCCAGCCGAACGACGGCGCCATGACGCAGCCCAGCGAGGCGATGCAGAACAGCACGAGGCCCGCGCGATAGACGTGACGGTAGCCCACGATGTCGGCCAGCGCCGCGACGGGGAGCAGGCAGACCATGATGGCGATCTGGTAGGTGTTGACGATCCAGATCGAGTTGGCGGCAGTGATGCCGAGGTCGTGCGCGATGTAGGGAAGGGCGAGGTTGGTGATCGAGTTGTTCAGCACCGCCATCGACAGGCCGATCGTGATCGTGGCCACGGCGAACAGGCGCGGTAGGCCGGGCGGCATGCCGTCGTAGGGGATCTCGGTTTTCGCTGTCTCGGTTACGCTACTCGAGTCGGGCATCTTCTATTGGGGCACCGTCATGCGGTCGCCGCCGATGGTCGTGCGCTGCATCAGGCGCTTGTACTTGGTCGCGTCGTAGTAGGTGGCGCGATGCAGCACTGCGCGATTGTCCCAGACGATCACGTCGCCCTCGCGCCAGGCGTGGGACATCATGAACTGGGGCTGCTCGGCGCGATAGGCGAGCTCGTAGAGGAGCGCCTTGCCGATCGGCTCGGGCCAGTCGACGATATGATGGGCGTGCGCGCCGATGTAGAGCGCGCGGCGGCCGTTGATCGGATTGTCCTGGAACAGCCGCTGCTTCACGGGTGGCAGTTCGGCCAGGGCCTTGGCGCTCAGGATGCCCTTCTGAACGCGGTCGCGCGAATAGGCGAGCGCATGCTCGGCAACCAGCGGATGGATCGTGGCCTGGAGCGCGGGCGGCAGCGCGTCCCACGCCGCGCGCATGTTCAGGAACTCGGTGTTGCCGCCCTCGGGCGGGCAGATGCGCGCGGTCAGGATCGAGCACAGCGACGGTGTCTTCTTGAACGAGGAGTCCGAGTGCCAGAAGTAGTTGGCCTTCTGGTAGATCATGCGCATGTCGTCGTTCGGGATCGGCTGGCCGGTCTCGATGTCGAGGTTGGACTGGCGCGCGAACTTGGTGCCGGCGGCGGGATTGGCGCTGAGCGTGGTCTCGCAGTTGCCCCACAGGTCGGAGAAGGCGACCTGCTTGTCGTCGTCCATCGGCTGGTCGCGGAAGACCAGCACCGAGTGCTCCTCGAAGGCCGCGCGGATCGGCCCGAACTCACGCGCGCTGAGCGGGCGCGTGATGTCGATGCCGGAAATCTCCGCGCCAAACAGCGAATGGAGCTTGGTGACGGTAATCGAGCCGGTGTTGCGCATCAGTCGATGACCGCCTGGTAGGTGAGAACGCGCAGCTCTCGGCGGATCGGGTAGGTCGACGACGGCATGAGCTGCGTCAGCATCACGACCGCCATGTCTTCCGCCGGATCGCACCAGAAGGCGGTTGAGGCCGCGCCGCCCCAGGCATATTCGCCGGGCGTGCCCAGGATCTGCGCCTTGGCGGGATCGAGCATCACCGAGAAGCCCAGGCCAAAGCCGATGCCGAGGTAGGTCGACTCGGAGAAGCGCGGGGCGCCCATGTCGCCCATGTCGCCCTTCAGGTGATTGGACGTCATCAGCTCGACGGTCTTTCTGCCGAGCAGGCGCACGCCGTCGAGTTCGCCCTTGTTCAGCATGAACTTGCAGAAGCGCAGGTAGTCGGATGCCGTCGACACCAGGCCACCGCCGCCCGAGTTCACCGTGCGTGGTGCCAGGTAGCGGCTCTTGCCCGGATCGTCGATCAGCTTGAGCTTGCCGTTCGCCTCGGCGGTGTAGTTCGCGGCGAAGCGGTCGTGCTTCTCGGCCGGCACGTGGAAGTCGGTGTCGATCATGCCGAGCGGCTTGATCACCTTCTCGAGGAGATACTTCTCGAACGGCACGCCCGAGATCACCTCGACGAGATATCCCAGCACGTCGGTGGAGACGCTGTAGTTCCACGCCTTGCCGGGCTGGGCGATCAGCGGGATTTTCGTGAGGTTCTCGACCACGCTCTTCAGCGTGCCGGTGGAAGTCTGGAAGTCGACGCCGCCTTCCTTGGCGCGATACATCGCGTCGACGGCGTTGGTCTCCATCATGCCGTAGGTCAGGCCGGAGGTGTGGCTGAGCAGGTCGCGGAAGGTGATGTCGCGCTCGGCCGGTGCCAGGTCCATCTTGCCGCGGCTGCCGCCCATGAAGACCTTCTGGTTGGCGAAGCCCGGGATGAACTTCGAGATCGGGTCGTCGAGCTGAAAGCGGCCCTCTTCGTAGAGCATCATGATCGCCGTCGAGGTGAGCGGCTTGGTCATGGAGTAGATGCGGTAGATCGTGTCGGGGCGGACAGGCTTGCCCCGCTCGACGTCGGCCTTGCCGTAAGTCTCGGCGAAGGCCACCTCGCCGCGGCGCATCACCGCCACCAGCAGGCCCGGCAGCTTGCCGCTGTCGACCCAGCCCTTCATCCACGTGCTGATGCGGCTCAACCGCTCAGCGGAAAGTCCGACCTGTTCAGGGGCAACGAGCGGCAGGGTGTCCATGGTGATCCTCCTCGGTAGGGGTCTAGATTAGCCCAGTAAGCAGCGGCCAGAACAGCGGCGAGACACGCCAGAAACGGGAGGGACAATGGCAAGATTGTGCGAGGGACGGGTGGCAATCGTGACCGGCGGCGCCCGGGGCGTCGGCCGCGAGCACTGCCTGATGCTGGCCGAGAACGGCGCCAAGGTCGTGGTCAACGACTTAGGCGGCGACCGGGCCGGAAAAGGCAACGATGTGGGCCCTGCTCAACAGGTCGTGAACGAGATCAAGGCCATGGGCGGCGAGGCGGTCGCCAACGGCGACGATGTCTCGGACTGGAACGGCGCCAAGCGCATGATCGACCAGGCGGTTTCCGCCTTCGGAAAGCTCGACGCGCTCGTGCTGAACGCCGGCATTCTGCGCGACCGCATGCTGGTCAACATGACCGAGGACGAATGGGACGCCGTCATCAAGGTCCATCTCAAGGGCACCTTCGCGCCGTCCCGCCATGCGGCGGCCTACTGGCGCGACCAGGCCAAGGCCAAGGGCGGTCCGGTCGATGCGCGCATCATCACGACGACGTCGGTGTCGGGCATCTACGGCAACATCGGCCAGAGCAACTACGGCGCCGCCAAGGCGGGCATCGCCTCGTTCACGGTCATCGCCGCGCGCGAGCTCGGCCGCTACGGCGTCACCGTGAACTCGATCTCGCCTTCGGCCTACACGCGCATGACCGACGACCTGCGCGAGTACAGCGAGGAGGACAAGAAGCGCCGCGATCCCAAGTGGGTGGCGCCGGTGGCGACCTGGCTGGTGAGCGAGGAGAGCCGCGAAGTCACCGGCCGTGTGTTCCAGGCGGGCAACGGCATCTTCGCCGTGGCCGAGGGCTGGCACAAAGGCCCGACTGTCGAGCAGATCATGGACCCGCGTCAGGCCGGCAAGGTGCTGCTGGAGATCGCCCAGAAGGCGCGCAAGAACGCCGGCATGAACGGACTGGATCTCGACTGATGCCCGAACCGAAGGCCGACATGTTCATGCGGGCCGCGATTGAGGAGGCCAAGCTCGGATTTTCCGAAGGCGGCATCCCGGTCGGCTCGGTGCTGGTGCACGACGGCAAGATCATCGGCCGCGGCCACAACAGGCGGGTGCAGAAGGGAAGTGCGATCCTGCACGGCGAGATGGATGCGATCGAGAACGCCGGCCGCCAGCCCGCCGCCGTCTACCGCGCGGCGACCATCTACACGACGTTGTCGCCCTGTGCGATGTGCAGTGGCACCATCCTGCTCTACGGCATCGGGAAGGTGATCGTTGGCGAGAACCGGACTTTCATGGGCGAGGAACATCTGCTGCGCTCGCGTGGCGTCGAGGTCACGGTGTTGAACGACGCCACCTGCCAGGAGCTGATGCGGCAGTTCATTGCCGCCAAGCCCGACCTCTGGAACGAGGATATCGGCGAGCCCTAAAGAACCGTTAGACAGACGACCCGGCCTTTGGCTAGGTGGCCGCAGGAAATGCAGGGAGTGTGAAATGACCAAGATGACGCGTCGCGCCGTGCTGGCTACGACTGCCGCGGCGTCACTCGTGCCGGGCGCCGTGCGCGCCCAGGGCGCATGGCCCACCAAGCCGATCCGTTGGGTCGTGCCCTACACGGCGGGCGGCCTGACAGACGTCGCCACGCGGCTCACGCTCGAGAAGATGAACGTGGGCCAGAGCTTCGTGGTCGACAACAAGCCCGGCGCCAACTCGCTGATCGGCGCGGAGTATGTCGCGAACGCCGCACCCGACGGCTACACCTTCCTGACGGTAATCGCGGCCCATGCGGCCAACAAGACGCTCTACGCCGGCAAGCTGAAGTTCGACCCGGTCTCGAGCTTCGCGCCGGTCTCGCTCGTCGGCATCGCACCGCTGATCCTGATGGTGTCGAACGACCTGCCGGTGAAGAACGTCGCCGAGCTGATCGACTACGCCAAAAAGAATCCGGGCAAGATCTCGTTCGGATCGTCCGGCGTGGGTGCCGCCGCGCATCTCACCAGCGAGCTGCTGAAGCAGGTGACGGGCGTGAAGATGGAGCATGTGCCGTACAAGGGCACGGCGCCGGCGCTGGCCGATCTCGCCTCGGGCAACATCCAGATGCTGATCGACGCGCCGATCGGCGTGATCTCCAACGTGCGTGGGGGCAAGTGCCGCGCCCTCTGCATGTTCTCCAAGGAGCGCGTGCCGGGCGTCGAGGAAGTGCCGACCATCGTCGAGGCGGGTGGTCCGCCGATCGAGTCGTCAAGCTGGGTGATGTTTCTGGCGCCCGCCGGCACGCCGAAGGCGATCGTCGACAAGACGCAGGCCGAAGTGGCCCGCGCCGTCGCCAGTCCCGAGCTCCGCAAGCGCTTCGAGGAGCTCGCGGTCATTCCCGCAGGCTATACGCCCCAGGACACCGCGGCCTTCCTCGCCGCGGAGATCACCAAATGGGAGAAGGTGATCACCACGGCGGGCGTGAAGGCCGACGCGTAAGCCGTCAGTCCGCCGCGAAGCAGTAGAGCAGGCCCGCGCCGCCGGTGGCGACGAGGGACGGTGCATCGCAGGCGCGCGACGGATGCGAGGCGTTCCACGACTTCGACGCATCGTCGTCGCGCAGGCCCATGCGGTCGGCGTGGCCCAGCATCGCACTGCCTTCGCCGCTCTTCGTCCAGTTGCCGCACGTCATGTCCTTCTCCGGACCGAAGGCGGTGCCGTCGGCCTGCGTGCCGGTGAGGACGTCGTGCTGGTTCACGGTGTAGAGGCGGGTCGGGATCAGCTTGCCGTTCTCGGCAACCAGAGTGGCGGGGCCGATCTTGTTGTTGGCCGAATGCAGGTCCGCGACGCTGCTCGCGATCTGCACGCCGGTGGCGCCGACCCACGGTCCCTTGCCGATGCGGTCCTTGGCGTTCACCGCCGTGGCGCCGCCCACGGCCTGGGTGCTGAGATAGGCGCGCCAAGTCTTGCTGCCGGCACCGGCCTTGGCGGCCAGGGTCTGGCAATGTTTGTCCGCGCCCTCGAGTCCGCCGTAGTTCGCGCCCGCCGGACCGCCGGTGCTGGTGACGAAGAACGTCATGTTGGGAAACTGCGGCGGCGGCGCGGGCGGCGCCGGTGTTGGCGTTGGTGTCTGGGCAAAAGCATGCCCCGCCAAAACGATCGATCCGACGATAACGGCTAGTTTGATTTTCTTATGCATGTGACCCCCTGTTTGATTGGTCGCACACATAGTGAAGGGGCCTGTCCTCGCGTCCTATTCACAATTTCGCCAGCGTCTCCAGAACCTTGGGCTGCGGCCATTTCCAGTTCAGCGCGCTTTCATAGGCTCGCATTGCCCGCAGGACGCGATGGTCGCCGCGTGCCGGGCCCACGATCTGGATGCCGACCGGCAGGCCGGACTTGGTAAGCCCGGCCGGCATCGAGGCCGCCGGCGCGCCGGTCAGGTTGAAGGGCAGGGTATACGGCGCGCCCTTGGTGAAGCGCGGGAAGGCGTCGGAGTTGTAGAGCGTCTCGACCGGCGGTGGCGGTGTCGGCGTGACCGGCGACAGCAGCAGATCGTATTTCTCGTGCCACAGCCTCATGTCGCGCGCGAGCTTCGACTTGGCCTCGTAGGAACGGGCGTAGTCGGAGAGGGTGATCGCCAAGCCCTTTTCGGCGAGCGCGCGGAAGCCCGGATCGAGCTTGCCATGCAACTGGGTCGGGATCTGGCGCAGGCGCACCGCGAAGCTGCCGCTCCACAGCGGCTCGAAGTTCTTCTGCAACGGCTCGAGCAGGGGGCCGACATCCTCGACATGCGCGCCCAGTTCCTCGAAGCGCTTGGCGGCGGCCTCGACCAGCGCGCGCACCTCGGGATCGGCCTTCACATGGCCGAAGTCGAGGCTGAGACCGATCTTCCAGCCACGGATGCCGTCGTCGAGTCCGATCGTATGGTCGCGCGGATCGTCGGGCAGCGAACGCCAGTCGCGCGCATCGGCGCCCGCCGTGACGTTGAGCGCCATCGCGGTGTCGAGCACCGAGCGCGCCAGCACGCCCTGGCTGATCACGTCGGCGAAGGGCGAGTCGGCGGGATACTGAGCGATGCGGCCGAAGCTGGGCTTGAGACCGACCAGTCCGGTGTGCGCGGCCGGGATGCGGACCGAGCCGCCGCCATCGTTACCGTGATTGAACGGGCAGACGCCGGCCGCGGTCAGCGACGAGGCGCCGCCGGAGGAGCCGCCGGGCGAATGCGCGAGGTTCCACGGGCTGCGCGTCGTGCCCTGCAGCGGCGAGTCGGTCAGCGCCTTCCAGCCGAACTCGGGTGTCGTGGTCTTGCCCAGGAAAACAAGCCCCGCGGCGCGGAAGCGGCCGCTGACGGCAGCGTCCTCGGCGGCCGGCGTCTCGTCGGTGGAATAGGAGCCGTAGCGTGTCGGCCAGCCCTTGACCGGTGTCGTGTCCTTGATCGTGGTCGGAATACCGTCGAGCGGCGACAGCGGCTCGGCTTTCTTCCAGCGCGCCTCTGAGGCCCGCGCGGCCGCCATTGCGCCGTCGCGATCGATCAGCACGAAGGAATTGAGATGCGGCTGCAGCCGTTCGGCGCGATCGAGCGTGGCCTTCGCGACCTCGACAGGCGATAGTTCGCCCTTGGCATAGTGTCGGCTGATGTCCGCGGCGGTCAGCCAGGTGGTATCGTCGGTCATGCGTGGTTGCTCGTTTCCCAAAGGAGGCGTCTCGACCAAAGTATGACGTGACGGTATAGACCGGAACAGGGGAGCATTGCGTATCGTGGAAATGTTCGGCGCTATCATCACAGGCCTTGTTGCGATCGCGCTGGGATTCTACGTCGCGCGCCTGTGGGCGCCGTCGGCGAGCTGGGCGTTGCTGATCGGCGGGATGTGCGGCGGCGTCTGCGCCGTGGTGTTTTTTGGCGCCGAAGTGCTGATGGGTCAGCTTGTGCCGCAGACCACGGATCCCAAGAAGATCGGCTTCTGGTTTCTCATCCTGGTCTTTGCCGCGCCGGTCGCCGGTGCATTGGGCGGATTCCTGGGCTACCGTCGCGCGCCTGAGTTCCAGCAGGACTGAGACAGGGAGAACGACATGACCGAAGTCAGGCTCGGCGCCGCCACGGCGACGCGCATCGAGGAAAGCTACGAGCCCAACTTCGACGCCAAGGTCTTCTTTCCCGACTGGACCCCCGACATCGTCCGCGAGCACGGCAGCTGGATGAGTCCCAACCACTACGATGCCGCCTCGGGATGGCTGAAGCTCTCGATCCACAGCTGGCTGCTCCGGGTCGGCGGCAAGACCATCCTGATCGACACCTGTGTCGGCAATCACAAGTCCCGCAAGCACCGGCCGAAATGGGACATGATGAACACGCCCTATCTCGATCGCTTGAAGGCGGCGGGCGTGACGCCGGACCAGATCGACATGGTCATGTGCACGCATCTGCACGTCGACCACGTCGGCTGGAACACGCAGCTCGACAACGGCCGCTGGGTGCCCACGTTCAAGAACGCGAAGTACATCTGGAGCCAGGAAGACTTCGACTTCTACAGCAGGCTCGACGCCGACCCGGAGAAGGGCCCGGCCAACGGCGGCTCGTTCCGCGACTCCGTGCTGCCGGTGGTCGAGGCGGGCAAGGCGCAGATGGTCAAGGGCGCCGCCCAGCTCGAGGACGGGCTGACGGTGACGCCGGCGCCGGGACACACGCCGGGCACGATCCGCATCGAGTTCGAATCGAAGGGCGAGAAGGCGCTGTTCTGCGGCGACATCCTGCATCACGCCGTGCAGATCTATCGTCCGGAGTGGAACAGCTTCGCCTGTCTCGACCAGGCGAACGCGCGCAAATCGCGCCGCGCCGCGATCGAGCATTGCGCCGGTTCGGGCGCGCTGCTGATGCCGTGCCATTTCGGCGCGCCGTTCCACTGTCACATCGACCACAAGGGCGATGGCTTCGCGCCCCGCTTCGCGCAAAATTTCTGAGCCGTAAACTTCCGAGGAGGGACAAGAGATGATCTACGAAATGCGAGTCTACCGCTGCGTGCCGGGCCGCCTGCCGGCGCTGCTCAACCGCTTCGCCACCATCACGCTGAAGCTGTGGGAAAAGCACGGCATCAAGCAGGCCGGCTTCTTCACCACCGTCGTGGGCGAGTCGAACCAGGACCTGACCTATTTCGTCGCTTGGGAGTCGCTCGCGGACCGCGAGAAGAAGTGGGCGGCTTTCCAGGCCGATCCGGAATGGATCGCCAAGCGCGCCGAGACCGAGAAGGACGGCGCCATCGTGGCCAACATCGTGAACCAGTTCCTGCAGCCGACGGCTTTCTCGGCGCTGAAATAGCGCTGGGGGCGCGCGACTCTTGTCGCGCGTCTTTGGTGCAACGCATGAACGCGCCACTGGAGTGGCGCGCCCCCAGCGTCACTCGCTCTTGAGGCCGGCGTCCTTGGCGACCTTGGCCCACTTGGCGAAGTCCGCGGCGACATAGGCTGCGAACTCCGCCGAGGTGCCGAACTGCGGGTCGGCGCCGAGATCGCCGAACTTCTTCGCGATGTCTGGCGAGCGGATCGTCGCGTCGACGGCATCGTGCAGCCTCGTGACCAGCGCCGGTGCGGCGCCCGCCGGCAGGAAGATGCCGTAGGAGATGGCGGCCTCGTAGCCTGCGAGCCCCGACTCCGCGATCGTGGGAATGTCGGGTGCGGCCGGCGAGCGGGCGAGTCCGGTCTGGCCCAGCACACGCAGCTTGCCCGACTTCACGTGCGGCAGCGCCGTCGACAGTCCGCCGAAATATATGTCGACCTGGCTCGCCATCAGGTCGGCCATCGCCGGCCCGCCGCCCTTGTAGGGCACGTGCACGATGTCGGCCTTGCCCAGTGACTTGAAGAGTTCGAGCGCCAGATGCGTGGCGCCGCCCGCACCGGCCGACGCGCCGTTCAGTTTGCCGGGCCTGGCGTGCGCCAGTGCCAGCAGCTCCTCGATATTCTTCGCCGGTAGGTCGGGCCGCACGACCAGCAGCATCGGGTTGATGCCGACGAAGGCCGTGGCCACGAAGTCGCGGCGCACGTCGAACGGCATGTTGGGTGTGAGCGCCGGCGCCACGGTGGTCGAGCCGTTCGACGCCAGCATGAAGACGCTGCCGTCGGGCGGCGCCTTGGCGACCGAGGCGGCGGCGATCTCGCCGTTGGCGCCGGCGCGATTCTCGACGACGACGGATCGGCCGAGCCTCTTGGCGATGCCGGGTGCGATCAACCGGGTCAGCAGGTCGTTCGGGCCGCCAGGCGGGAAGCCAACGACAAAACGCAGCGGCTTGTCGGGGAAATCCTGCGCCTGCGCCCGCCCGATAATGGGCGCCGCGACGACGGCGCCGAGGAGGGTGCGGCGGGTGAGGGCGTTCATCGAATGGAGTATGCTGCTCTCCATGCCTCTCGCGCAAACCCGCCACGGCGCTCTGCACTACGAAACACTGGATCACACGCTGCCGTGGCTCACGCCCGGGCTGCCGATCCTGTTCCATCACGGCATCGGTTCGAGCGGCGCCTTGTGGCGCGGCTGGACGCCCACGCTGGTGGATCGCTATCCGCTCACCAGCTTCGACATGCGCGGCTGCGGCCGCAGCCACATTCCCGGTCCCGATTTCAAATGGTCGCTCGAGCTGATGGTCGAGGACATGTTTGCCGTGGCCGAGGCGGCCGGCCTCGAGCGCTTTCACCTCGTGGGCGAATCGATCGGCGGCACGGTCGCGCTGGCCGCCACGCTGGCGCGGCCCGAACGCATCGCCACGCTCACCGTCAGCAACGGCGCCCATCTCGGCGCGACGCTGGGCCGGGTCCACGCGTGGAAGAAGCAGCTCGACGAGGGCGGCGCGAAAGGCTGGTCGCGCGACTTCATGCCCGACCGGTTCCACACCGGCGCCGTCGATCCGCAGCGCTGGTCCTGGTTCGAGGAACAGCAGGCCGAGTGGCCGCGCGATTCGATCCTCAATGCGCTCGGCGTGCTGGTCGGCGCCGATCTCACGCCGCGGTTGAGTGAAATAAAATGTCCCGTCCTGCTTCTCCATCCTGACGGCAGCCCGTTCATTCCGGTGCCGGTGATGGCCGAACTGCACCGGCTGCTGCCCACGTCGCACCTTAATGTTGTGGGGTTCGCTCGGCATGGCCTGCCGTTCAGCCATGCGCGGGAATGCTCCACAATGCTTCGCTCTTTTCTCGACTCCTGCGAAACGGGCTGATATCCGTCTGCCCAATCGTCCGCCTTACGGACGAAAACACAAACGCATGGGGAAACGATGAGACGCGTATTGGCTGGCGCAGTGGCGCTTGCGGTTGCATTTTCGGCCGCTCCGGTCTTCGCCCAGGACAAGCTCAACGTCTGGTGGGTGAAGGGCTTCTACAAGTCCGAAGACGAGGCACTCTACGCCGCGATCAAGAAGTACGAGGCCAAGACCGGCGTGAAGGTCGAGCTCTCGCAGTATGCCATCCAGGACATGAACGCGAAGTCGGTGGCCGCGCTCGACGCCGGCACCGTTCCCGACATCGCCTATTCCGACACCTACGACGTGCAGACCGCCGGCAAGTGGGCGTTCGACGGCAAGCTGGAAGATCTCTCGGACGTGTTGACGCCGATGAAGGATCGCTTCGAGCCGGTCGCGCTCTCGACTGCGTTCCTCTACAGCGACAAGGCCAAGAAGAAGGCCTACTACGCCTTCCCGATCAAGCAGCAGACGCTGCATATCCAGTACTGGAAGGACATGCTGGCACAGGCCGGCTTCAAGGAATCGGACATTCCCGGCACGTGGAAGGAATACTGGTCGTTCTGGTGCGACAAGGTCCAGCCGGCCAGCCGCAAGGCCACCGGCCAGCGCATCTTCGGCACCGGCTTCCCCATGGGTGTGGAGTCCACCGACTCCTTCCAGTCGTTCCTGAGCTGGGTCGACGCCTACAACGTCAAGCTGGTCGACGACAACGGCAAGCTGCTGGTCGACGATCCGAAGGTGAAGGCCGGTCTCGTGTCGGCGCTCACCGACTACACCCAGCCCTACCTCAAGGGCTGCACGCCGCCGTCGTCGACGACATGGAAGGATCCGGACAACAACGTCGCCTTCCACAACAAGACGACCGTGATGACCCACAACTACACGATCTCGATCGCCGCCAAGTGGCTCGACGACGCCAACAACGAGCAGCTCAACGCCGAGCAGCGCGCCGCCGGCCGCAAGGCCTACGACGAGCTGATCGCCACCTCGGGCTTCCCCAAGAAGCCGGACGGCTCGCCCATGACCTACCGCACGGCGGTGAAGGTCGGCGTGATCTTCGAGGCGTCGAAGAACAAGGCAAAGGCCAAGGAGTTCCTGGCGTTCCTGATGCAGGAGGACAATCTCCGTCCCTACGTCGAAGGCGCGCTCGGACGCTGGTTCCCGGTCACGCTCGCCAGCCAGGCAAGCCCGTTCTGGCAGGCCGACCAGCATCGCAAGGCCGTCTACAACCAGTTCAAGGCCGGCACGCTGCCGTTCGAGTTCACCAAGAACTGGAAGTTCACCATCCTCAACAACGAGAATGCGTGGGCCAAGGCAATGAACCGCGTGGTCAACGAGAAGGTCTCCGTCGACAAGGCCGTCGACGAGCTGATCGCCCGCATCAAGGAAGTCGCGGGCTGATCCAAAGCCGAAGCTAAAGATCCCTCGCTGGCGCTCGGGATGACAATGATGCTGTCATCCCGAGCGCAGCGAGGGATCCTTTGATTGAGGACGGCGTGAGTACAACGACAGTGAATTCTGCAGTGCCCGGCGAGATGGCCAAGCCGAGAGGCTTTGGCTTCTCGCAGAAGCAGGTCTGGGGCCTGCTGTTCACGGCGCCCTACATCGCGATCTTCCTGGCGTTCGTCGTCTTCCCGGTGGGCTATGCCTTCTGGCTGGCGCGCGATCCGCAGCTCTACGTCGAACTGGTGCACGATCCGATCTTCCTGCGCACGGCGGTGAACACGCTGGTGTTCCTGATCGTGGCGATCAACGTGAAGATGATGATCGCGCTGTTCGTGTCCGGCTTCTTCACCAACAAGCGCTGGTGGGTGAAGATTCTCTCGGTGCTCTTCGTGCTGCCCTGGGCGGTGCCGTCGATCCCGACCATTATCTCGATGCGCTTCATGCTCAATCCCGAGTGGGGCGTGATCAACCAGATCATCTTCTCGCTCACCACCGAAGACGGGCCGAACTGGCTGAACGACCCGATGCTGGCGCTCACGCTCTCGATGATCGTCCATATCTGGAAGTCGCTGCCGTTCTGGACCCTCATTCTCCTGGCCGGACGACTGGCCATCCCGGGCGAGCTCTACGAGGCCGCCTCCGTCGACGGCGCGGGCTCGTGGCATCGCTTCGCCTACATCACCTGGCCGTCGATCAGCACGCTCTACGTCACCTGCACGCTGCTCTCGATGATCTTCACGGTCGGCGACTTCAACAGCGTCTACCTGCTGACCGGCGGCGGACCGGCCGACCTCACCCACGTGCTCTCGACGCTCGGCATCCGCTACCTTCGGCTCGACCAGGTCGGGCTCGCCATGGCCTCGATCGTCTGCTGCCTGCCGTTCGTGCTGCCGCTGGTGTTCTTCATGATGAAGCGGCTCAGCAAGTGAGCCAGCCGCTCACCCTGCGCCGGCTGACGCGCAACGTCGGCACCGAGGCGGGCCTGCTGCTGATCGGCATCCCGATCCTGCTGTGGACCCTGATTCCGATCTATCACATGTTCCTGTTCGCGATTTCGCCGAAGGACGCGGCGTTCTCGGGCCAGCTGTGGCCCGCGCATCCGACGCTCAGGAATTTCGGCATCGTGTTCAACCAGGAACAC
>CAIMEE010000318.1 GCA_903839865.1 Enhydrobacter aerosaccus
CGTGTTGTCGTTGACGAAGGCGGGGGGCATCCAGCCCTTCTTCTCGAGCTTGGCGATGTTGAGCAGCAGGGCCACGCGGAAGTCGAGCCTCGCATAGGCCGCGTCGCCCTCGATGCTGTGGCGGTCGGCCTCGGAGAGGAATTGGCGCTTAGGCCAGGGTTCGCGCGCCGTCCAGGGATGACTGTGGAAGTCGCCGAGGAATTTCAGGTTCGGCCAATAGGTCGGCAGCGTCTTGTTGATGGTCTCCAGCCCGTGCGAGGGGACGACCGAACTGCGGCTGCGCTCGGCATTGGCGTCGACGATCGCGACCTCGACGTTGAAGCAACGCGCCTTGCTCGCCGTCGTCGTTTCGTAGCCCCACAGCAGACCGAAGGTCTCGCGTTGGCGGGTGAGGCGATGGGCTTTGCCGGAGGGGCCCGCCACCAGGAAGCTCTCGATGGTGGCGATGACCATGCTCTGGAAAGCCGCTTCCGAGACGTTGACCAGGTAATCGAATTTTGCGGGAGGGATTTTCATGGGAGCCATCTTCGCCGATGGCCCGCGTAACCCCTATTACGGTCGTTATATCGCGGATTTCCTTAATCTGAGGGCGTTTCCGATGACCGAGACCGAGCTGAGCGCCATCGCCGCGGCGGCCACGATGGGGCTGAGCAGCAGTCCCATCACGGGGTAGAGCACGCCCGCCGCGATCGGCACGCCGGCGGCATTGTAGATGAACGCGAAGAACAGGTTCTGCCGGATGTTGGCCATGGTCGCGCGCGACAGGCGTCGTGCACGCACGATGGCGGCGAGGTCGCCCTTCACCAGGGTGATGCCGGCGCTTTCGATCGCGACGTCGGTGCCGGTGCCCATGGCGATCCCGACGTCGGCCGCGGCCAGCGCCGGCGCGTCGTTGATGCCGTCGCCCGCCATCGCCACGATCCGGCCCTCGGCCTTTAGCCGCTGCACGGTCTTCGCCTTGTCCTCGGGCAGCACCTCCGCCTCGAACTCGTCGATGTCCAGCTGCTTGGCGACCGCGTCGGCGGTGTGGCGGTTGTCACCGGTCAACATGACGATGCGCAGGCCGTCCTTGCGCAGGTCGGCCAGTGCCGCGGCTGTCGTCTCCTTGATCGGATCGTCGAACCTGATCGTGCCGGCCAGCTTGCCGTCGATTGCCAGCATCACCGGACGACTGAAGGTGCCGAGGTCGACGCCGTTGTCCGTCAGCAGGCGCGCATTGCCGAGCAGCAGGCGCTTGCCTTCGACGGTGCCGGAGACGCCGCGCCCGGCATGGCTCTTGAAGTCGCCGACGGGCGCGACGGCGAGCTTGCGGTCCTGCGCAAACGCCAGGATCGCGCGGGCGATGGGATGCTCGCTGCCGCGTTCGAGGCTGGCAGCAAGACGAATCGTCTCCATGCCGCCGGTCACCTCCGCGATCTCGGGCCGGCCCACCGTGAGCGTGCCGGTCTTGTCGATCACGAGTGTGTCGACCTTCTCCAGCCGTTCCAGTGCCTCCGCGTTGCGGATCAGGATACCGAGGGCTGCACCGCGGCCGACGCCGACCATGATCGACATTGGCGTGGCGAGGCCCAGCGCGCAGGGACAGGCGATGATCAGCACGGAAACGGCTGCGAGCAGAGCGTGCGTGAAGTGCGGCGCGGGACCCCAGAGCGTCCACGCGGCGGCGGCCAGCAGCGCCGAAGCGACCACCAGGGGCACGAACCAACCGGCCACCTGATCGGCCAGGCGCTGGATCGGCGCACGGCTGCGCTGCGCTTCGGACACCAGCTTGACGATGCGAGCCAGCATCGTGTCGGCACCGACTTTCTCGGCCTTCATCACGAAGCTGCCGCTTTGATTGACCGTGCCCGCGATCACCTTGTCGCCCGCTTCCTTCATCGCGGGCATCGCCTCGCCGGTGATCGTCGATTCGTCGACCGAGCCCGACCCTTCGGTCAGGATGCCGTCGACCGGAACTTTCTCACCCGGCCGCACGCGCAGCAGGTTGCCGACGGCAATGGTGTCGATCGCGACTTCTTCATCACGGCCATGCGCATCGAGCCTGAGGGCGGTCTTGGGCGCCAAGCCCAGAAGGCCCCGTATCGCGCCCGACGTTGCGTCGCGCGCGCGCAGCTCCAGCACCTGACCCAGCAGGGTGAGCACAATGATGAGGGCCGCCGACTCGAAATAGACGGAGGGCTCTCCTTTGATCGTCGCCACGATGCTGTACAGCCAGGCCGTGCCGGTGCCGAGCGCGATCAGGGTGAACATGTTGAGCGCCCAGCGTCGCACCGATTGAACGCCGCGCACGAAGAACGGCCAGCCGGCCCACAGCACGACCGGCGTGGCGAACAGCATTTCGATCCAGTTCGTGGTGCTGCCGGCATGGAGGCCGAACAGATGGCCGCCCATGTCGAGCGCCACGACGGGGACCGCCAGTGCGCCGCCGATCCAGAGGCGGCGCGTCGTGTCGACCAGCTCCTCGTTCGGGCCCTGGTCGAGCGTGATCTCGGCGGGCTCAAGCGCCATGCCGCACTGAGGGCAACTGCCCGGGCCGACCTGGCGCACCTCGGGGTGCATGGGGCAGGTGAAGATCGTGCCGGGCGGCGCGGGCGGCGGCAGCGCCTCGGCGGGCTGGGGCTTCAGGTACTTGCCGGGATCGCCCGTGAACTTCACCAGGCACTTGGGATTGCAGAAGTAGTAGGTGTGGCCGTCGTGCTGCGTGGTGTTCTTCGCCGTGGCGACCTTCACCTTCATGCCGCACACGGGATCGATCGCGATTTCTTCGGTATCCATGGCTTGTCATGTATACCCTACGGGGGTATGGTGCAAGGATGGATGACCGGATCAAGAAGTCCCAGTTGGCGCGCCTCTCCCGGGTCGAGGGCCAGGTGCGCGGCGTGTCGCGCATGGTCGAGGAAGACCGCTACTGCATCGACGTGCTGACCCAGATCCGAGCGGTGCGCGCGGCGCTCGACAAGGTCGAGCAGGAAATCCTGCACGAGCATCTGAACCACTGCGTGGCGCACGCCTTCCACGCCGGCAGCGAACGCGACCGTCAGATCAAGATCGAGGAGCTGATCGAAGTCCTCGACCGGCGACGCTGACCTCGAAACTACGCGTGCTCGCCGGGCTGAAGGTCTGGTTCTGACCAAGCGCCGAGGCGCTCGTGCTCCTCGGCCCATTTCACGATTTCGATGAAGATCGGCCGCAGCCGGCGCGCGGCATCGGTGTTCTCGTACTCAACGCGCGGCGGGACCTCGGCGAAGATCGTGCGCTTGATCAGCCCGTCGCGTTCGAGCGCGCGCAGCTGGGCGGTCAGCATGTGCTGGGTGATGCCGGGCAGGCCGCGCTTCAATTCACCGAAGCGGCGCGTGCCGTGGCTCAGCAGCCACAGGATTTCGAGCTTCCAGCGGCCGTTGATCATGCCGACGGCGCGCCGGAACTCGGCCTGAACCACCTTGGCCAGATTGGGATCGGTACGAACGGCGTTGATATCGATCATGCTGATTCCCTCAATAGTCTATTTAATCATACTACATCACTAAATCAACCCTACTTGTGGAAACCATACAGTGGGCCAAATTCGTTGTGATTGCGTCTGTAAGCTCAGGAGTAACGCCGTGGACGGCTCGACTTCCCCCCTCAAATTCGACCAGGTCGAATACAAGACCTCGTTCGAGCCGCCTCCGGTCAAGAAGGCGACGGACAACCGCCGCCGGCGCCGCCTCTTGCTGGGCATCCTGGGTGGGCTCGTGCTGGTCGCGGGCGCGGGGTACGGCGCCTACTGGTTTTTCGTGTCCCGTCATTA
>CAIMEE010000319.1 GCA_903839865.1 Enhydrobacter aerosaccus
CCGGCATGTCCTCGTTCGAGGGCGTGGGCACCACGGCGATGCGCTGGTTGGTCAGCCGCTCGATGCTCTTGAGCTGGCCGCGCTCGCTGCCGTCACAGAACGACAGCGCAATGCCCGAGGCGCCGGCGCGCGCGGTACGGCCGATGCGATGGACGTAGCTCTCGGCGTCGGCCGGCAGCTCGAAGTTGATGACGTGGGTCACGCCCGACACGTCGATGCCGCGCGAGGCGAGATCGGTGGCGACCAGCACGCGGGCCTTGCCGCGGCTGAAGTTGTCGAGCGCCTTCTGGCGCGCGTTCTGGCTCTTGTTGCCGTGGAGGGCCTCGGACTTCACGCCCTGGTCCTCCAGCGCCTCGGCGACGCGGTTCGCGCCGCGCTTGGTGCGCGTGAAGACGATGACGCGCTCGAGAGCGGCATCGCTCAGCAGATGGCTGAGCAGCGCGCGCTTGGTCGTGGAGTTCACGAAGTAGACGCGCTGGTCGATCTTGTCGACGGTGCGGCCCTGCGGCGCGATCTCGACCTTCTCGGGGTTCTTCAGGATCTCGTTGGCGAGCTTGGAAATGTCGTTCGGCATGGTGGCCGAGAACAGCAGCGTCTGCCGGTCCTTGTTGACCAGCTGCGAGATGCGGCGGACGTCACGGATGAAGCCCATGTCGAACATGCGATCGGCTTCGTCGAGGACGAAGAACGACACTTGGCCGAGCTTCACGTTGCCGCGCTCGATTAGGTCGAGCAGACGGCCGGGAGTGGCCACCAGGATGTCGACGCCGCGCTGCAGGGTTTCGATCTGGCGCGCGTAGCCCAGGCCACCGACGACGGTGCAGAGGCGGAGGCCAAGGCCGTAGCCGTAGGTCTCGAAGCTGCGGGCGATCTGGACCGCGAGTTCACGCGCCGGCGCCAGGATGAGAGCACGCGGGCTCTTTGGCTGGGCGCGGACGCTGGTGGTCGAGAGGTGCTGCAGGATGGGCAGCGCGAACGCCGCCGTCTTGCCGGTGCCGGTCTGGGCGATGCCCAGAACGTCGCGGCCCTGGAGCAGCGCCGGAATGGTGCGCTCCTGGATCGGCGTCGGCACGGTGTATTGGGCGGCCTTGAGGGCGCGCTGCAACGGCTCGGAAAGGCCGAGATCCGCAAACGTAACTGTACTCACTTGAATAGTCCTTCGGCCGCCGACCGTGCCTTCAGGCACGAGTATGTAGGGCGGCTTTTGGCCCGTTCCCGCGCGCGGCTGGGACGGCTCTTGTTTTGGGGATTGCCTCGGGATGAAGCGCCGTCACACTTAAATGGGGCGCGTCGCGCGATCCGCGAGAAATCTTTGGCAGCTCGCTAAAGGTCGCGAACTGCGGCGTATATGATGGTGCGCCGCAACAATGTCAAGTGACGTGATTAAGGCAGCTAATCGCGCCGCTTTCTCAACAGCTTGCCCGGCAGGTTGCCGGTCGGCTCGTTGTCGCGCAGCAGCACCTGGCCGTTCACGATCGTGGCGCGCATGCCGTCGGCCTTCTGGAGCAGGCGCTTGGCGCCGGCCGGCAGGTCGTTCACGACCTCCGGCATGCGCGGTGCCACCGTGTCGGGATCGAACACCACGATGTCGGCCGCCATGCCTTCGCGCAGCAGGCCGCGGTCGTGGAAGCCGAACTGGGTGGCGTTGTCGCAGGTCAGCAGCTTCACCGCCTCCTCCAGCGTGAAGGCCTGCCTGTCGCGTACCCAGTGGCTGAGCAGATGGGTCTGCAGCGAGGCGTCCATGATCTGCGTCACGTGCGCGCCCGAGTCGGAGAAGGTCACGACCGAGCGCGGATGCTTCATCAGCTCCAGCGCCTCGGTCTGGTTCTCGTTGGCGATCGGCTGGACCATGAAGAACTTCATGTCGCGCTCGAGCGCCATGTCGATCATCAACTCGACTGGATGCGTGTTCTTCATGCGGGCGAGATCGGCCATCGACTTGTGCGGGCCCTGCATCTGGGTCATGGCGTAGATGAATTCCCACTCCGGCGGCCGCGCCTCGGTGCCCCGCACCTCAGGCCCTTCGTAGGGCTTGGACGCCACATCCACGAGCCGGCGGCGCATGTCGGGATCGAGCAGCGCCTTCTTTTGCTCGGCGAGCGGCTTGGCGCGCATCTCCTTCCAGACGTCCCACTTGTCGAACGGCAGCTGCGTCTCGAACGACAGCAGTACGTTCAGCGCCCGGCTGTGCACCTGCGCGAACATGCGGCCGCCCTGCTTCGCGGTGCGTTCGATGATGTCGAAGGTCGAGCGCCAGCCGCCCGGGCTGGTGCGGCGGTTGAACAGACCGAAAGTGATCGGCCGGCCGCTCTCGATGGCGAGCTTGCTGAGGCCTTCGTAGTAGATCCTGGCCTTTTCGGTCTCCGCGCCGCGCGGCTCGCCCGCGACCTCGACCATGCCGCCACCCATCGCCTTCACCAGCGTCTCGAATTCGTGCCACGAGGCGAGGCGGCTCGCGACCGGCTTGTCATCCGACGTCTGGTGGTTGACCGAGCGCGTCGTCGAGAAGCCGTGCGCGCCGGCCGCAACGGCTTCCTTGGTGAGGTGAACCATCTTCGCGAGATCGTCTTCGGTCGCCTCGTCGGTGAAGGCGCGCTGGCCCATCACGTAGGTGCGGAGCGCGCAGTGGCCCATGTAGCCCGCGTAGTTGATGCCCTTGGGCAGCGCTTCGAGCACGTCGAGGAATTCCGGGAAGCTTTCCCAGCGCCACTTGATGCCGGCCAGCATGGCGGCGCGGCTGATGTCCTCGGCGCGTTCGAGATTGCGGAACACCATGTCGGCCTCGGCCTCGCGGCAGGGCGCTAGCGTGAAGCCGCAGTTGCCCATCACGACGCTGGTCACGCCCTGGTAGCAGGAACTGCTGCCG
>CAIMEE010000320.1 GCA_903839865.1 Enhydrobacter aerosaccus
CCAAGCATATTCCGTCCGGCTGATTCCAGCCGGACGGAATATGCTCTAGCTAGCTAGCGCTGGCAGCGCGCGCAATAGAAGGTCGAGCGGCCGGCCTGCACCAGCCGCTTGACGGTCTGTCCGCAGCCCGGTGTCGGGCAGACGATGCCGAAACGGTCGTAGACGTTGAAGCGGGTCTGGAAATAGCCGAGCTCGCCGCCCGGCTGGACATGGTCGCGCAGGGTCGAGCCGCCGTCGTCGATCGAGCGCCGCAGCACGTGCTTGATGGAGGCGACCAACTTGTCCGCGCGCTCGCCCTGGATCGTGTGCGAGGAGCGGCGCGGCGAGATGCCGGACAGGAACAACGCTTCGCAGGCGTAAATGTTGCCGACGCCGACCAGGGTTTTCTGGTCGAGCAGGGCGGCCTTGATCGGCGTCTTGCGGCCCTTGAGGCGGGCGGCGAGCGCGGCGCCGTCGAAAGCGTCTTCCAGGGGCTCGGGGCCGAGCCCCTGGAACGCCTTGTGGTTGGCGACGCCGTCGGTCGCCACCAGCAGCATCAGGCCGAAGCGGCGGGCGTCGTTGAAACGGACCTGCCAGCCGTCGTCCAGCTCGAAGACGACATGGTCGTGGCGCTCGAACGGATGCTCGGCGGCGCTCCTGGCATCGTGCAGGGTCATGCGGCCCGACATGCCGAGATGGACGATCAGGGTCTGGCCGCTGTCGAGCCGGATCAGCAGATACTTGGCGCGCCGGTCGATGGCTTCGATCGTGCGGCCCTCGACTTTCTGGGCGAACTTCGCCGGCAGCGGCACGCGCAGGTCGCGGCGGCGCTGGTGGAGCTTGACGATGCGGTGGCCGACCATGCGCGGGATCAGGCCGCGCCGGACGGTCTCGACCTCGGGCAGCTCAGGCATGAAGGGGAGGACGGCTGCCGAACAGGGCGCTGCCGACGCGCACGTGCGTGGCACCGAGCTTCACGGCGGTCTCGTAGTCGGCGCTCATGCCCATGCTGACCTGCTTCAGCCCGTTGCGGGCGGCCATCTTGGTCAGGAGCGCGAAATGGAGGGCAGGTTCCTCATCGACCGGGGGAATGCACATCAGCCCGACGATCGGCAGCTTGTAGGTGTCGCGGCAGGTGGCGACGAAAGCATCGAGGTCGGCCGGCAGCACGCCCGCCTTCTGGGGTTCCTCGCCGGTGTTGACCTGGATGAAGCAGGCGGGCCGCTTGCCGGCCTTTTCCATTTCCTTGGCCAGAGTTGCCGCGAGCCGGTCGCGGTCGACCGACTGGATGACGTCGAACAGGGCCACGGCGTCGCGCGCCTTGTTGGTCTGCAGCGGACCGATCAGATGAAGCTCGAGGTCGGGGTACTCGGCCTTGAGCGCCGGGAATTTCTCTTCCGCTTCCTGCACGCGGTTCTCGCCGAACACGCGTTGGCCGACGGCGAGCAACTCACGAACCCGGTCGGCGCCGTGCGTCTTGGACACGGCGACCAGGGTCGTGTCGGCGGGCGAGCGGCTGGCGGCGCGGGCGGCGGCATCGATGCGGCCCTTCACATCGGCCAGGCGGTCGGCACCCTCGCTCATGCGTAGAGCGCCGTGACGGCCGCCAGCGCCTCCTTGTTCTCGGGATCGGCGGCCAGTGCGGCGTCGAGCGTCTCGCGCGCCCTGTCCTTGTCGCCCAGTGCCGCGAGGCAGACGCCGTAGTGCGTGAGCAGGACCGAATTGCCGGGCAGGGAGCGCAGCGCGTGCTCGTGCAGCGGACGTGCTTCGGCGGCACGGCCGAGATCGAGCAGCACACGGCCGAGATTGGTCAGCACCAGCGGATCGTCGGTCGCATGCCGCGACGCGCGCTTCAGCGCCCGCCGCGCTTCCTCGAAGCGCTTCAGTCCGCGCAGCGCCAGCGCGTGGTTGTTGAGCGCCCGGATGTCGTCCGGCATCTTCTCGAGATAGGGCGCCAAGGTGGCGAGCGCCTGCTCGAACTCTTCGGCTTCCAGCTGGAGGATCGACAGCTGCAGGACGGCATCGCGGTCGCGCGGGTTGAAGCGGATCGCCTTCTGCAGGGCCTCCACGGCGGCATCGGTATTGCCTGCCGCCTTTTGCGCCAGCGCCAGAGTGCGCAGGGCTGCCGGAAAGCCGGGCATCAGGACCAGCGCGTTCTCGATCGGCGGGATCGCCTCGGACACCTTGCCCGCGAAATAGAGGACGAAACCCAGCACGTGATTGAGGCTGGCATTTTCGGCCCACAATTCGAGGGCCTTGCGGGCTTCCGCGATCGCCTCGTCGTGATGGGCAAGGCCGCCCAGCGCCAGCGCGCGATCGCCCAGGATCTGGGCGCGCTGCCGCTGATCCTCGCCCGCGTCGTTCAGGGCCATGTCGAGGACTTCGATCGCGGGCCCGAAATGGCCGAGGCGATAGAGGGTATGGCCCAGCATGTTGCGCGTGCGCGCCTGCAACGGCCTCAGGCCGGCGCCGTCGGGCAGCTCGATGGCGCGGTCGAGGTTGGTCGCGATGTCGGAAAGCTCGCGCTCGGCGGCGGCGAACTTGCCCTGGTCCATGTGAATGGAGGCGAGCGACAGGCGTGCCTCTATATGTTCAGGCTTTAGGCGGATGGCATCGCGAAAGCGCCGTGCGGCTTCGTCGAGCTGGCCCATCCGGCGCATGACGAGGCCGAGGTTGAACGACAGCATCGGCTCGCGGGGATCCTTGGCGATCGCCTTGCGCCACAGGTCGGCCGCATCGTCGAGCGCGCCGCGCTGCGTGGCGCAGACGGCGAGGTAATGAAGAATGTCGGGCCGGTCGCCGTAGCGGCCATGTGCGGCCCGGAAGAGCGGTTCGGCCCGGTCGAACCAGCCGGCTCGCAGATATTGCTGGCCGGTCTGAAGGTCGGGATCGATTTGCTGGGGAGTGGTCGCCATGGCCGGCTGTGTAGACCCGCCTCAAGGCCGGCGCTACACGAATTGCCATGGCCCCCAAGGACCCCAGGGACGTCGATCTGTTCAGGGATGCGATGGCGGGTGTGACGCCCCTGAAAAAGGGCGCCCGCCCCGCGCGGCCCGCTGCGCCGGCCCCCCGGACGGAACGCCCGGCTCCGTCTCAGGAGAGCCTTCCCGCGCCTCCGGCGCCCGCCAGCCCGATACCTTCCCTGGGGCCCGCGATCGTCCAGCCGTTCGACCGCGAGGTCGGGCGCGCTCTGTCCAAGGGCAAGCGCGCGCCGGAAGCCAGCCTCGACCTGCACGGCATGACGCTCGTTGCCGCCGAAAAGGCGGTGTCACGCTTTCTGGCCGAGGCTTCGGGGCAGAACCTGCGCCTGGTCCTGATCGTCACCGGCAAGGGTATGCGCCTCGAAGGCGGACGCATGTTCGGCGGCCGCATCCGTTCGGAGTTCCCGGCCTGGCTCGAGCGGGCGGACAATCGCGCGGTGGTGGCGGGCGTCCGCGCCGCCCACCCGCGCCATGGCGGCAGCGGCGCGTTCTACGTGCTGCTGCGCCGGCGTTCCTCGGCCAGCAGCCGTTCCTTGCGGGCGACGCCCCAGCGATAGCCGGTGAGCGCACCGCTCGCGCCGACCGCACGGTGGCAGGGAATGACACCGGCCGCCTGGTTGGTGGCGCAGGCGCGGCCCACGGCGCGCGCGGATTTCGGCGCGCCGATGCGTTTGGCGATCTCGCCGTAGGTGCGGGTCTCGCCGGCCGGGATCTCGGTCAACGCCTTCCACACCTTCCATTGGAACGCGGTGCCGATGATATCGAGCGGCACGTCCGGCGCGTCGAGCGCGGTGGGCTTGCGGCCGTAGAGCCGCGCCAGCACACCCTTCACCCTGGTCGAGAGGGCGCCGTCGTTGCGCCTGATGTCGGCGGACGGGAAGTCGCCCTTCAGTTCCTTTTCGAGCGCGCGATCGCTCTCGCCCAGGAATACGGCGGCGATACCTTTGTCCGTGGACGCCACCAGCACGCGGCCATAGTCCGAATCGACCGTCGTATAGTCGATGTGCGCACCGGCGCCGCCCTTGGCATAGGTCGCGGGCGTCATGCCCAGCGACTTGTCGCTATGTTCGTAGACGCGGCTCGGCGAGCCATAGCCCGCGCCATACATTGCGCCGGCGACGGACTCACCCGCGCGCAGGGCCTTGCGGAAACGCTCGCGCTTCCGGGCGACCAGCCAGTCGCGCGGATTGACGCCCAGCTCGGCCACGAAGCGCTTGCTCAAGGTATTGGCGGTCAGCCCGACCTTGCGCGCGACCTCGACCAGCGACGGCGGCGTATCGTTGTCGGCGGTGTCGAACAGTGCCGTCGCGCGGGCGACCGGTTTGCTGAGGCCAGCTTCCGTGTGCCAGTCGCGCGGCTTGCAGCGCTTGCACGCGCGGAAGCCCGCGGCCTCTGCCGCCTCGGGGGAGGCGTGGAAGGCTACGTTCTTGCGCAGCGGCGGACGGGCGGCACAGGAGGGCAGGCAATAGACCCCGGTCGACTTGACCGAGAACCAGAACCGTCCGTTGGAAGCGCGATCGCGTTTCTGGACGGCCTGCCAGCAGGTTTCCGGGTCGGGAAGGCCAGGGTGGGAGAGGCTGGCGAGCGCCATTTGGGGGAGTGACAGAGAATGTTGGGTCATGACGCCACTGTAGGCATCTCCTCCAACCTGCTCTATCCGGCGCCCGCCGGCAATTCCCGACCCGGAAGTTGCTGGATTCTGCTCTGGTTAAGCCCAGTAGCCCTTGTCTGCCTCGAAACGGGCACGCGAACGATCGAGGCCGATATCGCGTAGAAGGCGGTCATCGAGTTCGGCGAGCTGGCGGCGCGACTTGCGCAGCTCCGCACGGTTCAGGAGAGCCTCGACGCCAACCACGGCCATTCCAGCCAGCAGCGCCACGGCGCGGCCAAAAGAGAAGGAGGGGGTTCCCGTGGGGACGATTTCCCGTACGGTGGATAGGGTCGACATGGCTTAGCTCCGTTAGAGGCGATCGGCGCCGAATTGCTCCGTTGCACCTCGTTTACTGCCCTAATTTGTTGTATAGTTGCCCCGTTCGCAAAGGATCAAAGCTCGGGGGAGACATAGAAAAACTATGCACTCGTTGCCTTAAATGAGCCGTTCTCAACTACCCCTGAATGCGCTGCGCGCGTTCGAGGCGGCCGCCCGTCACGCCAGTTTCACGCACGCCGCGGAGGAACTGCACGTGACGCAGGCCGCCGTCAGCCATCAGGTGAAAGCCCTCGAGGAACGCCTCGGTGTTGCGCTTTTCGTGCGCCGTCCGCGCGGCCTCGAAATCACCGGTGAAGGCCAGGCGCTGCTGCCCGATCTGCGCGATGCGTTCGACCGCATGACCAACGCGCTCGAGCGCGTGGGGCGCAAGGCCAACTCCGGCACCTTGAACGTCAATCTGGTGACGACCTTCGCGCTGGGCTGGCTGGCGCCGCGGCTCCATCGCTTCCAGACCAAGCATCCCGAGATCGAGGTGCGCATGACGACGGCGTCACGTCGCGTCGATTTCGCGCGCGAGGATTTCGACTGCGCCATCCGCTTTGCGGTGCAGCCGGAGCCGGACCTTCATGCCACGCGTCTGTTCAGCGACGTGCTGACGCCGCTGTGCGGCAAGCGCTACAAGGACAAGCTGAAGACGCTCGATGATCTGAAGCGCGTGCCCTTCATCGACATGACCTACGATCCCGAATGGGCGATCTGGCTGCGCGCGGTCGGCATGGGCGACTTCAAGCCCAAGCGCGTTCTCACCTTCGACTCGACGATGATCGCGGTGGAAGCGGCGATGGAAGGTGCGGGCGTGGCCGTCGGTCCGCCGCAGCTCTTTCGCGAGGAGCTGGCCGAGGGCCGCCTGTTCCAGCCGTTCCCGCAGATCGTCGACTCGGGAAAAGCCTGGTGGTTCGTCTGCCCGCCCGCGTCGTCGGGACGGCCGAAGACCAAGGCGTTCGAGGAATGGCTGGTCGAGGAATTGAGCGCACCGCAGACACGGTCGATGCGCCCGGCGATCGCCGCTATCGGTCGCCGCTGACCGTAATAAAACTAAGGCAGGAGAGTAGAAGATGACGCTCGAAATCAGCCGCCCCTGGGCGTGCGCGGCGACCACGGCGCCCGGCACCGGCGGTGGATTCTTCACGCTGGTCAACACGGGAACTGACGGTGACCGGTTGACCGCAGCGTCGACCGCAGCGGCTCAGTCGGTCGAGATCCATGCCATCAAGGTGGTCGGCCCGAACATCAAGATGCAACCGGTCGAGAAGGGCCTCGCCTTTCCTGCCGGCACGACGATCACGTTGAAGCCGCGCGGCTATCACCTGCTGATGAAGGGCCTCAAGGCGCCGCTCGTGGTCGGCGCCAAGCTGCCGGTCACCCTCACCTTCGAAAAAGCAGGCGACCGGGTCGTCGAAATGGTCGTCGAAGCCCCGGCCCTCGTCGGCGAAGACGTGCTGAACGAGAGCCTTCAGCCCAGGTAGGAGTGACGTCCGCCGAACGCGTCTTCGATCGTGAGCGCGTCGGGATCGTCACCAAGATAGCCGGGGCCGATCGGCACCTTGCCGTGGCCGCCCGGCACATCGAGCACATAAGTCGGCTGGGCAAGGCCCGACAGGCGTCCGCGCAGGGCCTTCATCAGCGCCTGGCCGCGCTCGATCGAGACGCGGAAGTGACCGGTGCCGCGCACCAGGTCGGGATGGTGCAGGTAATAGGGTTTCACCCTCGACGCCACGAGCGCGCGCATGAGCTGGTCGAGCGTGCCCGCGTCGTCGTTGATGCCGGCCAGCAGCACGGTCTGTCCCAACAGGGGAATGCCCGCATCGGCCAGCCGCGCCAGCGCCGCGCGCGTGGGTGCGCCGAGTTCCCGCGCGTGATTGCAGTGCACGCCGAACCACAACGTCGCGCGCGCGGGCTTCAGCGCCGCGACCAGTTCGTCGGTCAGGCGCGACGGCTCGACGATCGGCACGCGGCTGTGGATGCGGATGACGGCCACGTGGCCGATGGCATCGAGGCCCGCGATCAGCGCCGCCAGCCGCCGTGGCGCCAGCATCAGCGGGTCGCCGCCGGTCAGGATCACTTCCCAGATTTCGGGGTGGGCGCCGATGTAGTCGAGTGCCGCGCCGAGTTCGAGATCGCTCAGCGCATCGCCCCCTGGCCCTACTTTTTCTCGGCGGAAGCAGAAGCGGCAATAGACCGGGCAGGCGTGCAACGGCTTCAGCAGGACGCGGTCGGGGTAGCGGTGCACGATGCCCTTGATCGGCGAACGTGCCTCGTCGCCGATCGGGTCGGCGAGTTCCTCCGGGGCGATCACGGTCTCGGCGGTCGACGGCACGAACTGGCGCGCGATCGGATCGCGGTCGACGTCGCGCCGGTCGATCAGCGCCAGCATCTCCGGCGTGAGTGCGATCGCCAGGCCCTCGGCCGCCGCCGCCAATCGCGGATCGGGCGTGATCAGCCCTTCGCGTTCGAGGGCGTCGAGCGTGCGCAACGTGGCCATTGCGGGCTCAAATAGGCCGCGAGCATGGCTTTGACGAGTCCTTTGTCGTTTGCCGCGCGTGGCAGGGACCGGCAACATGGGGCCATGTCCGACACCAAAGACCCCATCGCCTTCGAGCTGTTCAAGAACGCGATCTTCTCGATCGCCGACGAGATGGCACTCACTGTATTCCGCACGACCTACTCGGGCGTGCTGAAAGACAACATGGACTACTCGACCGGCTTCGCCGACGCCGATGGCAAGCTGGTGGCGCAGGGTCTGACCTTGCCCGGCCATCTCGGCTCGGTGCCGACGGCGATGGAATCGATCATGCGCCACTACGGCGACGATATGGCCGAAGGCGACGTCTTCATCATGAACGACCCGTTCGACGGCGGCATGCATCTGCCGGACATCTTCGTCTTCAAGCCGCTCTATCACGCGGGCAAGCGCATGGCCTTCGCCTGCACCGTCTGCCACCACACTGATGTCGGCGGCCGCGTTGCCGGCTCGAACGCATCGGACTCGACGGAAATCTACGCCGAGGGCCTGCGCATCGCGCCGCTCAAGCTCTACGAAGCCGGCAAGCTCAACAAGACCATCATGACGTTCATCGAGAAGAACGTGCGCATTCCCGTGAAGGTGTTCGGCGACCTGCGCGCGCAGTTGGCCGCCTGCCACATCGCCGAGCAGCAGTTCGCCGAGCTGGTTGCCAAGCATGGCCCCGAGCAGACGACCGCTTTCATGCGCGAGACCGTCGACTATGCCGAGCGGCTGACGCGCACGTCGCTGGCCAGGCTGCCCGACGGCGAATGGAGCTTCGAGGATTTCATCGACGACGACGGCGTCGACTACGGCGTGCCGATCCGCCTGTTCGTCACCATCCGCAAGAAGGGCGACCACATGGTGGTCGACTGGACCGGTACCAACCCGCAGGTGAAGGGCGCGATCAACAACACGCTCTCCTTCACCAAGGCCGCCTCCTACTGCGGCATCCGCTCGGTGCTGCCGCCCGGCATTCCCAACAACGAAGGCGTGTTCCGTGCCATCGAGGTGATCTGCCCGCCGGGCACCGTGGGCAACGGTGTGCTGCCGGCGGCCTGCGCGGCGCGCGGCCTGACCGGCTTCCGCATGGTCGACTGCATGTTCGGCGCGCTGGCCATGATGCTGCCGGACAAGGTCAAGGCGGCAGGCGACGGCGGCAACACCGGTATCTCGATCGGAGGCTACGATGCCGCCCGCAAGCCGTTCATCTACGTCGACTTTACCTGCGGCGCCTGGGGTGCCCGGCCGTGGGCCGACGGGCTCGACGGCAACAGCCACATGATGGCCAACATGGCCTCGCACTCGATCGAGGTGACCGAGGCCGAGGAGCCGATCCAGCTGCTGGCCTACGAGTTCGTGGCCGACAAGGCGGGCGCCGGCAAGTATCGCGGCGGCGTGCCGTTCCGGCGCGACTACCGCTTCCTCGAAACCGAGGGCACGTTGCAGGTCCGTTCCGACCGGCGCGATCACCGGCCGTTCGGCCTCTATGGCGGCAGCCCCGGCGCGCCGTCGGAGAACTATCTCAACCCGCAGGCCGAGAACCGGACCCTGCCGGGCAAGTTCACCATGACGGTGAAGAAGGGCGACATCTTCCGGCACGTGCTGGCCGGCGCCGGCGGCTGGGGCGATCCCTTGGAGCGCGATCCCGCCGCGGTGCTGAAGGACGTGCGCAACGAGCTGCTGTCGGTGGCAAAGGCCAAGGCGGACTACGGCGTGATCGTCGATACCGTGAAATGGACCGTGGATGCGGTGGCCTCGGCCAAGCAGCGCGAGGAGATCAGGCGCGCGCGCGGCTGGACCGAAACGCCCAAGGTGCAGCGGCAGGATCCACCCGGTGCCGGCACGGCCGCGGTACAGGCCGCGGAATGAGCGCTGCAAGCTATCGGGTGGGCGTCGACATCGGCGGCACCTTCACCGACATCGTCCTGCTGGGTGCCGACGGCACGCTGCACACCAAGAAGATCTCGTCGAGCGTCGGCAACTACGCCGCGGCGATCGTCGAGGGACTGAGCGAGCTGTTCCAGGAAACCGGCCTCGCGGGCAAGGCGATCGAGGAGATCCGCCACGGCACCACGGTCGCCTCCAACGCCATTCTCGAACACAAGGGCGCGCGGGTCGGGTTGATCACCACCAAGGGCTTCCGCGACGTGCTGGAGATCCGCACGCTGCGCATGCCGAAGCTCTACGACATCGCGTGGGAGAAGCCCGCGCCGCTGGTCGAGCGCTACCTGCGCCAGGTCGTCGACGAGCGGGTCGATGCGCGTGGCCGCATCGAGCGTGCGCTCGATGCCAAGGACGCCGAACGCGCCGTTGAGGCACTGCTGGCCGAGAAGGTCGAGGCGATCGCCGTCTGCCTGCTGAACTCCTTTGCCAATCCGCGCCACGAGCTGATGATCAAGGAGATCCTCGAGCGCAAGGCACCGGGCCTCAAGATGAGCGTCTCCTACGAGGTGCTGCCCGAGATCAAGGAATACGAGCGCACGTCGACGACGGTGATCAACGCCTATGTCATGCCGATCGTCGCGAGCTACCTGCGCGCGCTGCGTGCCGGCCTCGATGGCGCGGGCATTCCCGCCCAGCTGCTGCTGATGCAGTCGAACGGCGGCCTGACCAGCGACACCGCCGCGGCCGAGCGGCCGATGAACATCATCGAGTCCGGTCCGGCCGGCGGCGTGGTCGGCGCGCAGGCTTTGGCGCGCGCCAAGGGCCTGCCCAAGATCATCACCTTCGACATGGGCGGCACGACGGCCAAGGCCTCGATGGTCGAGGACGGCGAAGTCAGCCGCGCCAGCGAATATTCAGTCGGCGCGGGCATCATGACCGGCTCGCGGCTGCTCACCGGCGCGGGCTACATGCTGAAGGTGCCGGCGATCGACCTGGCCGAAGTGGGCGCGGGCGGCGGCAGCCACGTCTGGATCGACGGCGGCGGCTCGCTGCAGATCGGGCCGGAGAGCGCCGGCGCCCTGCCGGGACCGGTCTGCTACGACAAGGGCGGCGAAATGCCGACCGTGACCGACGCCAACGTGCTGCTGGGCTACATCAACCCGCAGCATCTGGTCGGCGGCGCGCTGGCGCTCAACGCGAGCAAGGCGCGCACCGCGTTCGAGTCGAAGGTCGCCAAGCCGCTTGGCCTCGCGATCGAGAAGGCGGCGTACGGCGCGCATCTGATCGCGGCGTCAAACATGATCCGCGCCATCAAGTCGGTGTCGACCGAGCGCGGCCGCGATCCGCGCGAGTTCGCGCTGTTCGCCTTCGGCGGCAACGGCCCGCTGTTCGCCTGCGGCATGGCCAAGGCGCTGGGCATGAGCCGTGTCGTGGTGCCGCCATCGGCCGGTCTCTTCTCGTCATTCGGCCTGCTCTATGCCGATGTCGAGCATCACTACTCGCGCACCTTCCGGCGCCTCCTGCGACAGGCCGATCTCGCCGAGATCCAGCGCGCCTGGACAGGGCTTGCCGACCAGGCGACGGCGCAGCTCGCTGCCGAGAATTTCTCGGGCGCGAGCGTTCGCCTGCGCCGGTCGGCCGCGCTGCACTATCAGGGTCAGAGCTACGAGCTCACCGTGCCGGTGCCCGAGGGCCCGCTCGACGACAAGATGGTGGCGCACCTCGAAGAGGCGTTCGGCCAGGAGCACGAGAAGACTTACGGCCACCGCGCCGGCAAGGACGAGCCCGTCGAGCTGGTGTCGATCCAGATCGTGGGCCAGGGCTTGCGCGACGGCGCGGGCGTGCCCGATCGCCTGTCGCCCAGCCGCGCCGAGCCGAAACCGCCACCCGCACGTCCGGCCTATTTCGGTGACGACGGCTGGGTCGAGACGCCGATCCTGCGCCGCTCCGATCTCGCGACCGAACGCACCGGTCCGCTGATCATCGAGGAGTACGACGCGACCTGCGTCGTGCCGCCCGGCGCCAAGGCCAGCCTCGATACCGGCGGCAATATCGTGATCGTGCTGGCTTAAGGCCTCAGGTCCAGCGCGCTCAGGTCCAGCGTGCCGTGTCCTGCGTGTCGGCCGCGGTTAGAAGGGTCGAGGTCGACACGACCGTCCAGTCGCAGAGGTCGTAACGGCGGCTGAGCTTGTCGCGGACTTCGGCCTCGGCGGCGCCCGACGGCAGTTTGGAACGCTCCCACATCGCGAGGTTGGGCCGGCGGGTCATCAGAAGGCTGCGCACGCCATCATGCATGCCGGCACCCGTTGCATCGTCCCCGTCCGAGCCGGTGCGGTCGCCGGTCGCCTGCCAGAGGCCGATGACCTGAGAGTCGTAGGCGGACTCGAAACCCGGCCAGGCATCGGTGCACAGCTGAAGGAATTCCGGCCAGTGCGCTTGGGGCGTCGCGAACCAGCGGAAGGCGTAGTTGCCCTGGCGCGTCGGCGCCGTCCCGTCGGTCGGGCGCAGGGTCGGCACGAGCGCCTGGCTGCGCACGCGCCGAACATCGGCGGCACTGCCGAGCAGCGCGTGCTCCGCCGTCTCCGCTTTTGTCTCGCGCGTCCATAGGGTCATCACCTGCAGCTCGTCGCGTGGCCGGCCGATCTGGCTGCGCCAGACGCCATAGACCGTGCCGCCGTCGAGCTTTGCCTTGGCAAGCCATTCGGCCGACGCCGACCAGGTGCGCGGCGCGGTCTCAACGCGATGATGGACGAAGTGCACCTATGCCCTGGCGCGTTCGTTGGCCGCTTCGTGCCGCGTCAGAGTAAAGCCCTCATAACCATTGGCCGCGACCGCGTCGCACTGCTTCTTGTAGCGGTCGAAGCCGCCGACGTAGGGCATGAACACGCGCGGTTTGCCCGGGATGTTGGCGCCCACGTACCAGGAATTGGCCAGCGGATAGAGCGTGCTGTCGGCCACCTGGTTGACGTGCTGCACCCAGTCCGTCTCGGCCTTTGCCGTGGGCTCGATGCGGTCGAGCTGGTGCTTGCCCAGGTAATCGATCGCGTCGGCGATCCAGTCGACGTGCTGCTCGATCGACGCGATCATCTGCGTCTTCACGCCGGGACTGCCGGGTCCGGTGACGACGAACATGTTGGGGAAGCCCGAGACCATCAGGCCGAGATAGGTGAGCGGGCCGCCTTCCCAATGCTGGCGGAGCGCGGCGCCCTCGCTGGTGCGGACGTCGATCTCCTTCAGCGCGCCGGTCATGGCGTCGAAGCCGGTGGCAAAGACGAGCGCGTCGAGTTCGTAGGTCGCGCCGGACGCGAGCTTCACGCCGGTGGGCGTGATTTCCTCGATCGGATCCTTGCGCACGCCGACCAGCGACACGTTCGGCCTGTTGTAGGTTTCGTAATAGTTCGTATCGAGGCAGAGCCGCTTGGTGCCGATCGGATGGTCGTTGGGCGCCAGCAGCTCGGCGGTCTTCGGGTCCTTCACCATGCCGCGGATCTTGTTGCGCACGAATTCGGAGGCCGTGTCGTTGGCCTCCTTGCTGACCAGCAGGTCGGTGTAGGAATAGAGGTAGCTGATCGAGCCGCCCTCCTGCCACTTGGCCTCGTAGATCCTGGCGCGCTCCTCGGCCGTGGCCTCGAGCGTCTTCTGCGTCGGCTTCGGATAGCCGCCGATGGCGAACGGCGTCTCCTGCGCCGCCGCCCGCCGCGCCTTGTAGTTTTCCTTGTGCGGGCGCTCGCGGGCGTCCGTCATCGGCTCGTTACGGGCGGGCAGGCTGAAGTTGGCGGTGCGCTGGAACACGGTGAGGTGCCTGGCCTGCTGCGCGATGATCGGGATCATCTGCACGCCCGACGAGCCGGTGCCGATCACGCCCACGCGCTTGCCGGTGAAGTCGACCCCTTCATGCGGCCACAGGCCGGTGTGGTACCACTTTCCCTTGAAGTCGTGGATGCCCTTGAAGTCGGGCACGCGCGGCGTCGAGAGGTTGCCCGCCGCCATCACGACGTAGCGCGCGCGAATCTCTTCGCCGGCGTCCGTCTTCAGGATCCATTCATTGGCCTTGCCGTCGAACATCGCGGTCTTGATGCGGGTGTTGAGCTGCACGTCGCGGCGCAGGTCGAAGCGGTCGGCCACGTGGTTGATGTACTTCAGGATCTCGGGCTGCGTGCCGTAGCGCTCCGGCCACTTCCATTCCTGCTGCAGCTCCTCGGAGAAGCTGTAGGAGTATTCCAGGCTCTCCACGTCGCAGCGCGCGCCGGGGTAGCGGTTCCAGAACCAGGTGCCGCCGACGCCGGACCCGGCTTCGTAGGCGCGCACTTTCAGGCCGATGCCGCGCAGGCGGTGGATGGCATAGAGACCGGCGAGGCCGCCGCCGACGATGGCGACGTCAAGTCGGGCGACGTCGAGCTGGCGGGGAGCGGAACTGTGGGAAGTGTCAGGCATGGCGACAGCGTCCAACGCAGCGGCCGGCTTGGCAAGACGGGTCGTGCGGTAGGCGAAACTTCCGGGGATTGCCGAGGCGATCCATTCCGCGCAAGGATTGCCGAAAGAAACGCAAAGGAACCGACATGACCGCCAGCCCCGACATCGTAGGCGTCTGGAAGCTCGTTGCCGCCACGACGACCGATCCCGGCGGCACACAGGTGGCCGTGCCTTACGGTCCGCGGGGCATGGGGATCGTGTCGCTGACGTCGGACGGCCGCATGATGGCGGTTCTGGTCGACGGCCGCTCGACATTGCCGGACGGCGCCAAGCGCGACTATTCCTCGTACTGCGGCAACTACACGTTCGACGGCAGGACGCTGGTCACAACCGTCGACGCCACCGCCAATCCGGAGCGCCTCACCGTGCCCCAGGTCCGCAAGGTCCGCTTCCAGGGCGAGCGGATGATCCTGCAGCCGCCGCCCGGCGAGATGAACGGCGTGACGGTGACGCGCGAGCTCACCTGGGAGAAGATCAGTCCGGTCTCGCTCTAGGTGAGCGACGAACCCTCCGTCGAGATCATCGCCCGGCTCGTGCCGGCCATCCTGCGCGGCCTGCATGCGCTCGAGTTTGCGTCGCGGCATGTCTCGCCCACCACCCTGCAGGAGCTGATCAAGGCCGTCGCCGGCCGCAACGACGACCTGGGCACGGCGCTCGCCGCCTCGCGCGACGCCCCCTGGCCCGAGCGGCTGGGGCCGGTGCGGCAATGCCTCGAACGGGCGGGTGACGCGACGCTGGCGGGCCTCACGGACTTCATCGCCGCGGTCGACGAGCCGCAGCCCATCGTCGCGGCCTATCGCGCGCTTCGGAACTATGCCCGCGCCTGCGAGGCGCTCTATCCGCTGGCCGCGCACCTGAAGCCGGTCAGCCAGTTCTTCCTCGAAACCTCTTCGCGCGACGACGAGGCGCTGGCAGCGAAGCTGGCGTCCGTCGATCCCGCGCGCGAGGGTGTGGGCTTCATGCATGTCGACGGACCGGCCGGTATGCGCGGCGGCTGTTCGCTCTATGTGCCGGAAACCTACGATCCGCGGAAGGCCTACCCGCTGGTCGTGGCGATGCACGGCGGCAGCGGCAATGGCGCGGCGTTCCTGTGGAGCTGGGTGCGCGAGGCGCGCACGCGCGGCGTCATCGTGATTGCGCCGACGGCCAAGGGCGGCACCTGGTCGATGATGGAGCCCGAGGTCGACGGCCCCAACATCGATCGCCTGGTCGATCAGGTCTCGTCGGACTGGAACGTCGACCCCGCGAAGATGCTCCTGACCGGCATGAGCGACGGCGGCACGTTCACTTATGTCCTGGGCCTGCGCAGCGGCTGCCGCTTCACGCACCTGGCACCGGTGGCCGCGGCTTTCCATCCGATGCTGATGACCTTCGCCGATGCGGATCGCCTGGGGGACCTGCCGATCCGGATCGTGCACGGCACGCAGGACTGGATGTTCCCGCCCGAGATGGCGCAGGGCGCCCTGCGTGCACTGCAGCAAGCCGGCGCCCGCGTGAGCTATCGCGAGATCGCGGACTTGTCGCACACCTATCCGCGCGACGAGAATGCGGGACTTCTCGACTGGTTCCTGGCGGCTTGAACGAGGATCGCAAGATGGTCTCCGCGACTTTGCCCAACGAGCGTGTGTCCTTCGCGGGCGTTTCCTACGAAGAGATGGTGAAACGTGCCCGCGCGCTCGTGCCGGTTTTCGCCCGGCGCGCGCCCGAGTGCGAGAAGCTGCGCCGCATGCCCGACGAGAACGAGCGTGACCTGCACCGCACCGGATTGTTCCGCGTCGTGCAGCCCGCGCGGGTCGGCGGCGCCGATCTCGACGTCGGCATCCTGGTCGACATTTGCTCGGAGATCGCCAAGGTCTGCCCGTCGACCGCCTGGAACCTCGGCAACCTGTCGAGCCATCACTGGATGCTGGGCTACTACGAGCCCGAGACGCAGGATGAGATCTGGGACGCCTCGCCGGACACCCTGATCGCCACGTCGCTCGCCTTCGCCTGCGGCCGCGGCCGCAAGGTCGATGGCGGTTACGAGGTCACGGGCCGCTGGCCGATGTCCTCGGGAATCGACAATTCCGACTGGAACATGCTGGGCTTCCTGGTGCGCGAGAGCGACGACGGCCCGCCGGTCGATTCACGCTTCGCGCTGGTTCATCGCTCCGAATACGAGATCATCGACACCTGGCACGCCGTGGGCCTGGCCGGCACCGGCTCCAAGGACGTGGCGGTCAGCAAGCTCTTCGTGCCCGATCGGCGCTCGCTCACCGCCTGGGCCATGAACGGCAAGCCGCACGCGGGCTCGAAAGTGAACCCGTCGCCGCTGTTCCGGCTGCCGCTGCTGGCGCTCGGCCCCTATGTGCTGACAGGCGTGATGCTCGGTTGTGCGAAAGGCGCGTACGAGACGGTGGTGGGCGGCGCGCGCACCCGCAACGCCACCAACACCGGCATTCCCATCGGCGGCAACCAGGCCGTCCAGATCAAGGTCGCCGAAGCCAGTGCCCGCATCGACACCGCCGAGATGCTGATGCAGCGCGCCTGCGCGCACGCCATGGACACCGCGCGGGCCCGCGCGGAATTCACCCAGGAAATGAAGGTGCGCTATCGCCGCGACGCCTTCTTCTCCACGCGCCTCTGCCTCGAGGCCGTCGACATATTGATGGGCGTGGCGGGCTCGAGCGGCATCTATCTCGGCGGCACCATGCAGCGCCTGTTCCGCGACGCCCATGCCGCCAACGCCCACGTGATGTTCTCGCCCGACCTGCAGGGCACGCTGTTCGGCCAGCACGAACTGGGCATCAAGGCGCCGCCGCCGTTGATGTGATCTGGCTACTCGATCACCTCGTCGGCGCGGGCCAGCAGCGTCGGCGGCACCGTCAACCCGAGCGATCTGGCGGTCTTGAGGTTGATCGCGAGCTCGAAGACCGTCGGCTGTTCGACCGGCAGGTCCGCCGGCCTGGCTCCTCTGAGAATCTTGTCGACGAAATCCGCCGCCCGGCGAAAGTCGTTCGACAGGCTGGAGCCAAGGGACTGTAGACCGCCGGCCATGACGAAGTCGCGGATAGGGCAGCTCGTCGGCAAGCGGTTCGCGAGCGCGAGTGCGGCAATCTTCTCCCGGTTGGCGACCATCAAGGCATTGAACGCGACAATCACGGCGTCGGCGCGTCCGGGCATCCGGGCGAATTCGCGTTCGATATCCTCCGGCGTGGTGACTTCGACCTGCAGCGGTGTCAGGCCGAGCTTGGCGGTATCATCGCGGATCTGCCGCCAATAGGTCTGTGCAGTGACGTCGCCAGCGTCCGTAAGCATGGCGATGCGCTTCACAGTTGGCGCCATTTCGAGGAGGAGCTGCAGGCGCTTGGAGACGAGGTCCACTGCGATATTCGAAAGTCCGGTCAGATTGCGGCTGGGCCGGGCCAGGCTTTCCACGAACGCGAGAGCAACCGGGTCACCGACTCCAACGAAGACAATCGGAAGACCGACCTTTGCGGCTAAAGCGCCCTTCGTGACGACCGACCCGGCCGTGACCAGGATGTCGACTCTCTCGGCCAGCGTTGAGGCCACAAGATTCGGCAGCCGCTCTGTCCGATTTTCGACCCATCGGTCGACGATCGTGAGGTTCCGACCTTCGACCCAGCCGCGCGCCGCCATTCCCGTCCGGAACGAAGCGAGAAATGACCCATTGGCCTGGGGCGTTCCGGGTTCGATGAAGCCGACGCGGGCCTGTTTCGCCGAAGGCTGGGCCAAGGCCGACCGTGCTGCCGCGCTCCCCAGCGCCGCCGCTGTTGTCGCCGTGATTCCGGCAATCGCCTTCCGTCGCCCTGTCTGAATCATCAGCCTCAAAATCCCCGCTCACCCGGCGGCGATGAGACCGTAGTTTGGCGCGCTTGTTAAGGGGGAGTTACGGCTCTGTCGCCGCTATATGAGAGGAACGGCGCGCGCCGGGCGAGAGGCAGTCGCTCGACGCCAGTAACGCGCCTGACACGAAGTCTTGTTACGATTCCCTAACGGTCCTCGATCGATGGGCTGCTTTTGCGCAATCGTAACGTGTCGTCGCTGTCGTCCGTTCTCTTCGTCCTCGCCGTGCTTGCCGTGGCCTGGCGGGCAGGGAGTGTCCCGATCGCGATCTACCTGACGGGATTCTGGCACTATCTGCTTTACTGGCTCGCCTTCACCTTTGGCGCGATCCCGCACGCAGTGTTCAAGCGCGACGCCGTCGCCATGAAAACAGTGTCGGTGGCGGGCCTTGCAGCGGTCTATCTCGCCTTCCCTCTCGATCCGCTCTCCCTCGCCGTCATTGCGGGCGGCATTCTCCTGAATATCGCTGCCGCCGGGGCTCTCGGTGCCGACCGGACATATTACGGAGTCGAGGTGGCGGGCCTGCCGCCGCGGCGGGTCGAACGCTTCCCCTATTCGATGGTTGCCCACCCGATGATCCTGGGAAACGTGATGGCTTTCGGCGGCACGCTTCTGAATTCCGGCTTCAGGCGGGACTGGTGGCCGCTTGCGCTCGTGCATGTCGGGCTGAACATCGGCCTGCTCGTCATGGAGCTGCGGGGCCGGCGGTTTGGCCCCGTCGGCATCGATGCAAGCCTTGGCTTCTGGGCCGCCGTCCTGGGGGCCGCCGTTGGCGCGCTGTTCTTCGGCCCGCACGGCGCCGTGCCGGGTGCTCTCGTGTTGGGCTACTTCTGGATTCTGGTCTGCTGCTACGTGAAGGAATCGCCATGCGCCACGCCCTGACCCTTGGCTTCGGAAGTGCGGACCGGGAGAAAACGAATCTCTTCCGCGCAACCGTCGGCCGCTTCGAGGCGGCGGCCGACCGGGCCGTGATCGATGGGCTGGTGACGTGGATCGAGGACCGGTATCGCGGCGACCTGCAGAAGCGGTCGTCCCGTCACGTCTATGTCCGCACGCTGCCGGCGCCGGCACGTGCAGAGATCGACCGTCTGCGCGACAGCCCGATCCTGCGCTCGTTGATCGCCCGGCAGTGTCCGGCGGGCAGCGTCATCACGCCGATGAAGCATACCGACGAGCTCTACATTTCGAACTACAACAAGGACCGCGGCGGCGACCAGGGTCTTTTCGACAAGCACTATGACGGCAACCTGCGCTTCCTGTCGTCGAGCGTGGTCGTGCGGGCGCTGATCTATCTCCAGTCCGATGCGAGCTACAGGGTGGTCTTCCACGACAGCCATGTCGCGCAGGCTTTCGCGAGCTACGATTTCAGCCTGCTCGATTTTCACCGCGAGCTGCATTGGGTCGAGGGCGAATACAATCCCGCCGACCGCCAGCGCATCCTGCTGAAGTGCAACTACCTGATCACGCCGCCGCGGGCCGGCCTTCTCCGGTGGACCACGCTTGCCGCCAATACCGGCGTCTTCTACGTCGTGAAGGCGGCGATGGAATATTCCAAGAGCCCACGCACGCCGGCGCAACGCTTCGTGGGCCTGCTGTGCAATCTCTTCCGGTGGCTGAACAACCTCCATCCGTTCGTGCCGCTGGCGTTCATCGCGGGGCTCCTCGCCGCGCTCGGCTGGGGCCTCGGGGCGGCTGTCCTCTAGCCGTGTAATTATGTTGCGCGGAGGGGGTGGCGGAATCCGGTACAAATCGCGAGAAACCCTTATGCCACCGGCATCGGAGGTGTCCCAGAAAGTCGGTGCACGCCGTGTCATCTTTCTGTGTCGGCAGAAAGACCGTAGGGTCGGCCGACGCGTCCCTTTGGAGTAACCGATGCTCGATCCCGCCGTGAAAATCCAGATCATGAATGCCGTCGACAAGGCGTTCGACGACCAGACCAAGGTGCTGGCCGATCTCGTCCGCATCCCCTCGACGCGCTTCCAGGAGGCGCCGGCGCAGGACATGATGGCGCGGCTCTTCAAGGAAGACGCGCTGAGCGTCGATCGCTGGCAGGTCAAGATCGACGACCTGAAGCACCTCCCGGGCTACTCGCCGCACAGCCTCGACTATGACGATGCGTGGAACGTCGTGGGCTCCTGGCGGCCGTCGTCTCCCAAGGGCCGCACGCTGATCCTGAACGGCCACATCGACGTGGTGCCCGAGGGGCCGCACGAGATGTGGTCGCGCAATCCGTTCGAGCCCGCAATCAAGGATGGCTGGATGTACGGCCGCGGCGCGGGCGACATGAAGGCGGGGCTGATCCTGAACGTCTATGCTCTTCGCGCCTTGCGCGCGTTGGGCTACCAGCCGGCAGCCGACGTCTACCAGCAGTCGGTCGTCGAGGAAGAGTGCACCGGCAACGGCGCGCTCGCCTGCCTGCAGCGCGGCTATCGCGCCGACGCGGCGCTCATTCCCGAGCCGTCGGGCGGCACGCTCACCGTGGCGCAGGTCGGCGTGATGTGGTTCCAGGTCAAAGTCACCGGCCATCCCGTGCATGTCTACAAGGCGGACGCGGGCTCCAACGCGATCGAGTCGGCCTATCGCCTGATCCAGCAGCTGCGCGAGCTCGAGAAGAAGTGGAACGCCAAGAAGGCGCACGACAATCACTTCCACGATCACCATCACCCGGTGAACTTCAACGTCGGCAAGATCGCGGGCGGCGACTGGGCGAGCTCGGTGCCGTCGTGGTGCACCTTCGACATGCGCGTCGGTGTGTTGCCGTCGCAGACGCTGAAGGAATGCCGGCAGGAGATCGAGGATCTGATCCGCCACGCCGCCAAGAACGATTCCTTCCTCAGCAACAGCCCGCCGACGGTGAGCTGGGAAGGCTTCCAGGCCGAACCCTTCGTGCTGCAGAATCACGAGGAGGCGCGTGGCGTCCTGGCGGGTGCGCACCAGACCGTGTTCGGTGCCGAACTTCCGGATCGCCGTTCGACCGGCACCACGGATGCGCGCTTCTTCGGCCTCTATGCCGGACTGCCGGCGCTGGTCTACGGACCGGAGTCCGACGACATCCACGGCTTCGACGAGCGCGTGAACCTCGAGTCGGTACGCAAGATTACACAGGCGACGGCGCTGTTCATCGCCGAGTGGTGTGGCCTCCAGAAGGTATAAGGTTTCATGTGTGTCGGAAGGGTCTCGACGCGTTGACCCTGCCGGCACGCGCTCCTAGCCTGTTCCCGAGATTTGGTTCTTGGGGGGACTGAGAAGAGCGGAGGCCGGCCGGCTTCCGCTCTTCGTTTTTCAGGTGGTTCGTTGCCGTGACGCGAAGATGCCGAGCGCCACGCCGCCCAGCACAATGGCGACGGCGAGCAGGCGCAGGCCGCTAATCGTCTCTCCCGTGAGCACCGACGAGAACACGAGCGCACAGCACGGCACCAGCAAGGACACGGGTCCGACCTTCGCCGCCGGGTAGGTGCGCAGCAGCGTTCCCCAGATCCAGTAGCCCAGCCACATCACCGGCACGACGGTGTAGAGGAGCACGAGCGATCCACGCCACGAAGGCGCGAGGATCGGCGCGAACGTGGCGGCCCACCCGTCGGTGAAGGCGCCGGCGAGCAGCAGCGGGATCGGCGGAATGAGGCTGGCCCACACCGTGGCCGAGAAGATCGAGGCGCCGCGCATCTCGCGCAGGAAGAGATTGCCGGTCGCCCAGCTCAGCGCGGACAGGAGCGCGATGGCGATGGCCAGGATACTGGCGTTGCCTTCGACCGTGCGCGCGATTAGCACGACGCCCACCATCGCGACCGCGAGGCCGCTCCACTGGGCCGCGGTCGCACGCTCCTTCAGGAAGAGGGCCGCGAGCACGAGCGTCAGCGGTCCCTGGAGCTGGACCAGGACGGAGGAGAGGCCGGGCGGCAGGCCCGCCTGCATGGCGAAGAAGAGGAAGACGAACTGGCCGCCGAACAGGAAGGCGCCCATGCCGGCCAGTGCTTTCCACGACGCGGCGGGCTTGGGAATGAACAGGACCGGCAGCGCGCCCAGGATGAAGCGGAAGGCGGCGAAGGAGAACGGCGTGAATTCGTCGAGGCCGAAGCGGATGACGGTGAAGTTGAGGCCCCAGATCGCCGCGATCAGCAGCGACAGCGCGATGTGGACCGGCTTCACCCGACAGCCGGACCGGTTACAGCCAGACCCAGGGACGCGCGCTCTTGTCCGCCGCCTGCCAGGCCTCGATCTTGTCCTGGTTGGACTTGGTCTGGGCGATATCGTCGAGGCCGTTCAGCATCGCGTGCTGGCGGCGCGCGTCGACCTTGAACGGGATGGTGCGCCCCGTGGGCGAGATCACGACGCAGTTCTCGAGATCGACCGTCACGCGCGCATTGCCGGGCGAGGCCTTCATCTCGTCGGCGAGTTGCTCGACGTCCTCGATCGGCAGCGGCACCGGCAGGATGCCGTTCTGGAAGCAGTTGTTGTTGAAGATGTCGCCGAAGTAGGGCGCGATCACCGCCTTGATGCCCATGCCCTTCAGCGCCCACACCGCGCCCTCGCGCGACGAGCCGCAGCCGAAGTTCTCGCGGCTGAGGATGATCGGCGAGCCGCGGTAGGGTTCCTGGTTGAAGATGCAGTCGGGATTTTCCGACCCGTCGGGCTTGAAGCGGATCTGCTCGAAGGCGTAGGGACCGAGGCCTTCGCGGCCGACATTGTCGACCAGCCGCTCGATGCGGATGATGAGATCGGTGTCGACGTTCTGGCGCATCAGCGGAGCGGCGACGCCGGTGACCTTGGTGAACTTGTCCATGGTTAGAACTTCCTCACGTCGGCAATGGCGCCCTTGATCGCGGCGGCCGCGGCCATGGCGGGGCTGGCGAGATGGGTGCGCGCACCGGGGCCCTGGCGGCCCACGAAGTTGCGGTTGGAGGTCGAGACGCTGCGCTTGCCCGGTGGCACGCGCTCGCCGTTGGAGGCGAGGCACATCGAGCAGCCCGGCTCGCGCCACTCGAAGCCCGCGTCGAGGAACACGCGGTCGAGGCCTTCGGACTCCGCCTGCTTCTTGATGCGCTCGGAGCCCGGCACGACCCAGGCTGTCACATGATCGGCCTTGTGTCGGCCCTTCACGATTTCGGCCGCGGCGCGGATGTCGGTGATGCGGCTGTTGGTGCAGGAGCCGATGAACACCCAGTCGACGTTCGTGCCTTCGATCGGCTTGCCGGGCTCGAGGCCCTGGTACTGGAGCGCTGCTTCCCAAGCGGCGCGCTTATCCCCGGCCATCGCCGGATCGGGAATCGCCTTGTCGACGGCGATCACATGCTCGGGGCTGGTGCCCCAGGTGATCTGAGGTGCCACCTTCGCCATGTCGATCGTGTGCTCGCGGTCGAACTCGGCGTCGGGATCCGTGGGCAGCGTGCGCCAGTAGGCCACGGCGCGATCCCACATCGCGTCCTTCGGCGCGTAATCGCGGCCGTGCAGGTATTCGTAGGTCGTCTCGTCGGGCGCCACCATGCCGGTGCGCGCGCCCATCTCGATCGTGAGGTTGCACAGTGTGAGCCGCGCCTCGACCGGCAGGGCGCGAATGGCGGAGCCTGCGTACTCGACCGCGAAGCCCGTGCCGGCGGCGGTGCCGACATCGCCGATCAGATGCAGGATCATGTCCTTCGACGTGACGCCGGGCTGCAGCTTGCCGTCGAAGCTGACGCGGAAACGCTTGGGCTTCCTCTGCACCATGGTTTGCGTCGCGATCACATGCACCAGCTCGGACGCGCCGATGCCGTAGGCCAGCGCGCCCATGCCGCCGTGCGTCGAGGTATGGCTGTCGCCGCACACCAGCGTCGTGCCGGGCAGCGTCAGGCCCTGTTCGGGACCCATCACATGGACGATGCCGTTGCCGTCCTGGCCGAGGTCGAACAGCTTGATGCCATACTTCCCGGTCGTCTCGCGCATCGACAGGATCAGCGGCTCGCCCGGCGGGTGCGTCTTCTCGGTGCGGCCGGGCTTGGTCGACATGGTGTGGTCGGGCGTGGCGTAGATCAGCCGCGGCTGCGCGGGATCGTAGCCCTTCTCGATCGCTTCCTTCATCGCCTTGCCGCCCGACATGTCGTGCAGCAGCAGACGGTCGATGTGCATCAGGATGAAGCCATTGCCGAGATCGGTAATGACATGGCTGTCCCAGATCTTGTCGAAAAGCGCCTTACCCATGGAAGTTCCTCCGAGGGCAGGGATATCAGCACCTCGCGAGGCGTGCCACCAGCGCTTCGGCTGCATCGCCGCTCAGCGTCTCGACGCTGTGATACCAGGGCGAGGGACCGCGCTGCGGACCCCACAGCCAGTCGGCGGAAAGCGGCAGCCGCATCAGGATGGGAATGCCCAGGATTGCCGCGAGATGCGTCGGCGCGTGATCATCGCCGACGACCAGCTTGCAGCGCGCGACATGTTCGGGATCGCGATCGACCGCGATGTTTGGCGGCGGGTCGGAGGTCGAGAACCAGCCGATGCGGTCTTCCGGTTCGGCCTTGAGATGAAGCGGCGGCGGCGAGGGGACGGTCTGCAGCGTCCAGTCCAGCACCTTGGGCAGGCTGCGCAGCGGGATCGCCGCGGCGAAACCGTCGAGCGGATCGCCACGGCGGATGGTCGGCAGATCGAGCCAGCCCGCGACCTTGAACGAGCATTGGATCGCGAAGTCCATCGCGGGCAGGCGCGCCAGCATCAGCGTGTCGCGCATCGCCGCATCGCTCTCGATGTTGTCCTGCTCGGGATAGACCAGCAGGCGGCCGTCGAGCCGCTCGCCCTGCCAGCGCGGCAGGCCGGGTGACCAGCGGGCATGGCCATGCTCGGGCAACTCCAGCCGTGCTTCGTAGTCGTCGAGGCCGCGCATCCAGTCGCCCTGTGCCAGCAGCAGCTCGCCGCGACGCAGGCGCAGCTGGGCGTCGTTCGGCTGGGACGTGAGTGCCATGTCGAGATCGGAGAGTGCGCCCGCCCAATCGCCGCGTGCCGCGAGAAGCGCCGCGCGGGCGCGGAGTGACGGCATCAGGCGATGGTCGATCGACAGCGCGTCGGTGTAGGCCTGCTCGGCTTCGTCCAGGCGGCCGAGGGCTTCGAGCGCGCGGCCCCTGTTGTGGGTGATCGCGGCATTGTCGGGTGCGAGCTTGGTGGCGCGTTCCAATGCGACCAGCGCTTCGGCATGCGCACCCAGGATGGTGAGGCAGCCGGCGAGATTGACCTGTGCCGCAGGCTCCTTGGGCAGGAACTGGGCGGCGCGCTGGAGGGGCTCGCGTGCCTCGGCGAAGCGGCCGAGCTTCAGCCGCGCCTGTCCAAGCATGTGCAGCGCCTGGCCCGAGTTGGGGCGTGCGTCGACGACCTGGGCGAACAGCGGCTCGGCCGCAGCGAAGTCGCCGGCCGACGCGTGCTGGATCGCGTCGCGGGCGATGGAATTGATCTGCTGGTCTGAGAGGGCCACGCCGCCGTCTAGCAGAGGCAGGCGCGCGGGCAAAGAAAAAGCCGGCGATCGACAAGGGAGGCTGAAACGTCGATCGCCGGCCAGGGATCCGGAGAGGATGGGGCCCTGCAGGGTAAGGAGGGCACGACTCCGGAGTCAGGGAGGAGGTGAAGAGGCTATTCGCGCCAGAAGGGCTTGTTGGCCTCGAACCGGATGCTGCCGGGGTTGAGACCCAGGTCGCGCAGCGACCGGGCATCGAGCTGGGCGAGCTCGCGGCGCTCGCGGGCCCGGGTGCGCCACGTGCCGATCACGTTGGCGAAGGCGGTGAAGGTGCCGGCGAGCGGAGCGCGCGGACTGAAGTGGAGAGAGATGTCGGCCATGGGAGGCTCCCCTGAGTAAGTGACTAACTTTGTGAGGCTGAAATGCGCCCGAGGGTGCCCCTTTACAAATGACGCTTTGTCCTGTTTTGATAAGAATAGCTCATGTGAGGAACGCCCATGAAACGCAGTCTTCCCCCGCTCAATGGCCTGCGCGCTTTCGAAGCCGCCGCGCGCCACATGAGTTTTACCGATGCCGCCGAGGAATTGAGCGTCACCCAAGCCGCGATCAGCCATCAGGTCAGGGGACTGGAACAGCGTCTCGGATTAAAATTGTTCGTGCGGAGAAATCGCTCGCTGCTGCTGTCCGAGGCGGGTCAGGCCTATCTGCCGTCAGTGCGTGGCGCCTTCGACCAGTTGAACGAGGCAACCGAAAAGCTGCTGCAAAAGGACCGCGGCGGCCATCTCACCGTCACCACCACCGCGTCGTTCGCCATGAAGTGGCTGGTGCCGCGCTTGGGCGGCTTCCAGCGTGCCAATCCAGAGATCGATGTGCGTATAAGCACCGGCACCGGCCTTATCGATTTTTCGCGCGAGGACGTCGATATCGGCATTCGCTACGGCCGCGGCCAGTGGCCGGGTCTGGTGGCCGAGCGGCTGGTCGGCGAGGACGTCATGCCGGTCTGCGCGCCGGCGCTGCTCAAGGGGCCGAACGCGCTGAAGAAGCCGGCCGACCTCAAGCGCTTCACCCTGTTGCACATCGGCAGCTTTCCCGATGACTGGCAGGTCTGGCTGACGGCCGCCGGCGTGAAGGGCATCGATACCAACCGCGGCGTCACTTTCGACTTTCCGATCGCGGCCTATCAGGCGGCGATGGATGGGCTGGGCGTGGCGCTCGGCCGCAACCCGCTGGTGGCGCCCGACCTCAAGGCCGGCCGGCTGGTCGTGCCGTTCGACTTCAAGATGTCGACCGAGCTTGCCTACTACATGGTCTATCCCGCCGAGGCGATCCGGCGGCGCAAGATCAAGGCGTTCCGCGACTGGCTGCTGCCGCTCGCCGAGGCGCAGGCTGCCACCAAGGCGGCGGCCTAGAGCTATGCCGATCAAGACCGGAGAGCAGTATCGCCAGTCCCTGCGCGATGGCCGAAAGCTTTATGTCGACGGCAGACTGGTCGAAGACGTCACGACCTGTCCGTCGATGCAGGGCGTGATCGGCACGATCGCCGCGCTCTACGACGACCAGCACAATCCCGCCTACAGCGACGTCCTGACGTACAAATCGCCAACCAGCGGTGAACGCGTCAGCAAGACCTATCTCGACGCCAAGACGCTCGACGATCTGCATGGCCTCGCGGGCTGCTATCACCTGCGGGCAATGCGTACTTTCGGCCTGATGGGCCGTCTGACCGATTTCATGTCGGCTTTCCTAGTCGACACGGTCATCGGCCTGCGCGCGATGGGCAAGCCTGAGGCCACGGCGCGGGCGCAGCATATCGTCGAGCTGTGTCGCGAGAACGATTTCCAGGTGACCCACGCGCTGATCGATCCGCAGACCGACCGGTCGAAGCTCGATGCGCCGTCGCAGGCGGTCCAGCTTGTCGAGCGCAGGGCGGACGGCATCGTGGTGAGCGGCTGCCGTACGCTCTCGACTCTCGCGGCCGTGTCCAACGAGTGCTACGTGGGTCCCTATTATCCGCGCAAGGCGGGCGAGGAGAAGTTCGCGCTCACCTTCGTCATCCCGATGAACACGCCCGGCCTCTCGATCCTGTGCCGCGAGAGTTTTCATCATGGCGAGAGCGCCTTCGATCGCCCTCTCAGCGCGCGCTTCGACGAAAGCGACGCCATCCTTGTGTTCGACAAGGTGTTCGTGCCCAAGGAGCGCGTGATCGTCGACGGCGACATCGCGGCCTACAATGCGATCATGGGCACGCGCCCGGGGTTCACGTCGCTGCAGGCCTGCACACGCTCGACCATGAAGCTGCGTTTCCTGGTCGGCATGGCGACGGCCGTGGCGCGCGCCAATGGCCGCGACAAGACTCCGCGCTTCCAGGCCGCGATCGGCGAATTGACCGCGCTGGTCAGCATTGCCGAGGGAATCCGGTCGGGCATCGTCGTCGATGCCTATCGGCGTGTTCAGGCCTTCGACGAGGGAAAGATGTCGATCTCGGGCGACGGGATCTCCGAAGCCAAGGCCATCGGCAGCCCGGGCAACGCCGCAGTCAATTTCTTCTTTCCCTACGCGAACACCAAGGCGGTGGACGTGCTGCGCATGGCGGCGGGTTCGGGCGTTCTTGCCATGAGCGAGGCCGACTACAATCATCCCGACGTGGCGCCGCTGATGGACCAATGGCTGATCGGCCCCGGCATCGATGCCAAGCAACGACTCGCCCTGATGAAGCTCGCCTGGGACATGACCGGCACGGAGTTCGGCTCACGCTCCGGTCTCTACGAGCGTCTTTACTCGGGCGATCCGGAGATCAACGCCCAACGCTGGTTCACCAGTCCCGTCACGCGGGATTGCGAAGATCTCGTGCACAGCCTGCTCGCGTCGTGAGCAAAGCAGAGTAGAGACGTGGGACCGCTTGAAGCCTACCTGCCCTATCTTTTGAACCGGGCCGGCGTGCGCATCGCCGACGCCTTCAGCAGGGAAATACGCCCGCTTGGGGCCACGCTGCAGATGTGGCGCGTCCTTGCCGCTCTGCGCGAACTCGACGGACGTCGCATGGGCGATCTGTCGGCAACGACCTCGATCGAAGTCTCCACGCTCACCCGCCTCGTCGATGGCATGGAGAAGAGGAAGCTGGTCGCCCGCCGCCGCGATCGCGCCGACGCGCGCGCGATCGTGCTTCATGCCACAGCCGCCGGGCGGAGCCTGACGCGGCGCATCCTGCCGATCGCCGAGCGCTACGAGAAGGTGGCCTTGCAGGGCTTCGACGTAGGCGAGGCCAAGCGGCTGAAAGCCGCCTTGCGCCGGCTCTACGCCAATGCGGGGAAGCTCGGCGGGAATTAGAGTCGCTGCCAGATATTTGCGTTTGCAAATAAATTCGACTAGCCTCGGCCCAAAGCAGGCGGGAGGAAACCATGGACTTTGGCTATTTCACGCTGAGCGACAACCGCTATCCCGGCAACACGCGCACGGCCGAGGACTTCATCAAGGATATCTTCGCCGAGGCGCTGTACGCCGAAAAGGTCGGGCTGAATTCGGCCTGGATCGGCGAGCATCATTTCAACCTGCTGGGCGTCAATGCCTCGCCGCTGGCGATGCTGGCACAGCTCGCGGGCGCCACGACCAAGCTGCGGCTGGCGCCGGCCGTGACGCTGCTGCCGGTGCATCACCCGCTGCATGTCGCGGAGGAATGGGCGACGCTCGATCTGCTGTCGGACGGCCGCGTCGATTTCGCCGCTGGTCGCGGTTACGACCGCAAGGAATACGAGCCGTTCCAGGCGAACTTCGAGGACTCGGCCGAGCTGTTTGCCGAGGGACTCGAGATCGTGTGGCGCGCCTGGACCGAGACCGGCAAGTGGTCGCATCAGGGGAAGTTCTACCAGTTCAAGGATGTCGAGATCCGGCCCAAGCCCGCGCAAAAGCCGCTTCGGCCCTATGTCGCCTGCTTCTCGCGCCCGTCGATGGAGCTCGCGGCGAAGAACGACTGGAACGTGATCTATGCGCCGTTCGCGGCCGCGATGGTCTATGGGTCGCTGGCTGACGCGGTGCGCGTCTATCGCGAGACCTGCGAGGCCACCTACAAGCGGCCGATGCGGCGCGCGCTCTGTTCCTACTTTGTGCACATCGCCTCGACGCCTGAAGAAGAACAGTACGGCAAGGAAGCGCTGGTGCGCTATTTCCAGGACGCGCTGATCGCGGCCTTCCCCTCGTCGTCGGGCGAGAACGTGCCGCCGACCTACAAGTACTTCGTCGACATCGTGAACATCCTGCGCGACATGCGGCCGGAGAAGCTCACCGACAAGTCCATCCTGTGCGGCAGCCCACAGCACATCGTCGACTCGCTGAAGCAGGTCGAGAAGGCCGGCATTGCCGAGGTGATCCTCTATTTCAACTACGGCCAGAAGCCCCATGCGCTCGTGAAGGAGCAGATGGACCGCTTCATGCGCGACGTGGCGCCCTTCTTCTAGACCGCTTCCTTCACCAGCTGCACGATCTCGGGCGAAAGCGACGAACGTAGGCCTGGGTCGTGGTCGTCTTCTTGAATTGGACGCGCCGCAGTTCTAGCGAGTCGCGCGAGCCTCGCGGAACGAGACGAGACGGTGCTGCGTGTCGTCCCACAATGCCAGGCGTACGCACCTGAAGCTGTCCAACAGCGTCAGCCGGCCGACAGCACGCAGTTCCGGATGATCGCGCAGGATGCGTGGCAGGCGATAGTAGGGAATGCGGCTCGAGAGATGATGCAGATGGTGCATGCCGATGTTGGCGGTGATCCAGCGCAGGAAAGCCGGCAGATCGTAATGCGAGCTGCCGTGCAGGGCGGCGTCGAGGGCATTCCAGTTGCCCTCCTTGGCCCAGGTCGTTTCCTCGAACTGGTGCTGCACATAGAACAGCCAGACGCCGATCGAGGCGGCGACGATCGCGACCGGCAGGTGCACCAGCAGGAAAGCCTTGAAGCCGATCAGCCAGATCAGCCCGCCGGCGACGGCGGCGATCGCGGCGTTCGTCGCCATGGTGCTGACCCATGGCCACCAGCCGTTGCCGCGCATCAGCCCGACCGGCAGGCGATGCTGCAGCAGGAACAGGTAGGCCGGACCGAGGCCGAACATCACCAGCGGATGGCGATAAAGGCGATAGCGCAGGCGGCCCCACATCGAGCGCGCGCGGTATTCCGCGACGGTCAGCGTGTCGATGTCGCCCATGCCGCGGCGGTCGAGGTTGCCGCTGCTCGCGTGATGGACGGCGTGGGTGCGCCGCCAGAAGCCGTAGGGCGTCATCGTCACGACGCTGGCGATGCGGCCGATCCAGTCGTTGGCGGCACGATGGCGAACGAAGGAGCCATGGCTGCAATCGTGCTGGATCATGAACAGCCGGACCACGAACACGCCGGACGCGAGCGCGAGCGGCAACGCCAGCCAGTAGCCGACGTCGAGCGTCACCCAGGCCAGCAGCCAGAGCCCCACCAGCGGCACGACCGTGACCGCGATCTCGAACAGGCCGCGGCGATAGCTGGGCTGGCGATAACGCGCCAGTACCTGCGTCCAGCGGCGGGCGTCGATTGGCGTTTCAATGGAAGCGGCGGAGTCTTGTTGTTTCATGCGCATGTTGCGATTAGGCGGCTGCCGATCCGAAAGCAATGAGCGAAATGGCGCCGCGGGCAGTGCAGGAGAAGATATTACGCTTGCCGGTGTGGCGATTCTAAGGTGCCGATTCTAGGCCGGTCTGCGGCGTCTGGGCGGACGGTTGCCGGCGGGTGCCGCGGGCGTGGGCTTCGCCCGGATGCGCATGGCGCGGCCCTCTCCTTCGTCGATCTCGAAAGCGCCGCTTTGCCGCACAAGATCGCTCAGGTTGCGGAAGCCGTAGGTGCGCGAATCGAAGTCGGAGACAACATTGGCCAGGCGCTGGCCGACCGCGCGCAGGCCGACCCAGCCGCCCTCGGTCTCCATTTGCGCGATTGCCTTGTTCAGGATGGCGACAGCGGAGTCGGGGGTCTGGGCGGGCGGCGGGGCGGCCGCGCCTTGCCTGGGCGCCGAGGCCGGCGGCACCTCGGGCACCAGGTTCTCGGTGTAGATGAAGCGGCGGCACGCCTGGCGAAAGCTCTCCGGTGTCTTGCGCGCGCCGAAGCCGTAGACGTCGGCGCCTTCCTCGCGCAGCCGCGACGCCAGCCGCGTGAAGTCGCTGTCCGACGAGACCAGGCAGAAGCCGTCGAACCGCCCGCTGTGCAGCAGGTCCATGGCGTCGATCACCAGGGCGATGTCGGAGGCGTTCTTGCCGCTGGTGTAGGCGAACTGCTGGTAGGGATCGATCGCGTATTTCTGCAGAACGTCGGCCCACGACTTGAGCCGGGGGCTCGAGAAGTCGCCGTAGATGCGGCGCACGCTCGCTTCGCCGAACTTGGCGATCTCCTCGAACAGGCCGGCGACGATGCGCGGCGAGGTGTTGTCGGCGTCGATCAGCACGGCGAACCGGCGCAGTCGGCTTTCGTCGGCCATGAGGGCACCTCGCAGAAAAAACCAGGCGGAAAAACTAGGCGGACGATTTCTCGAAGAGTGCGCTTACATGGATGTCGGCGCAATCGACCAGCGGGAAGGGCGGCTCTTTTCCGGTGAAGGCCAGGAACAGGTCGGTGCCGCCCAGCATGATCGCCTCGACGCCGCGCTTCATCAGCGCATGCCCTGCCGTGAAGAACACGTCGCGTTGCCGGTCGGTGACCCGGCCGATTTGCGCCATCGCCATGTAGGAGGCGCCCACCTGATCGAACATCTCGCCTTCCGGCGCGATCAGCTCGGCGGAGGACAGGCCGCCATAGAGTTTGGTGTTCATGACCAGCGGCGTGCCGAGCACGCCGATCTTCTTCAGGCCCGACCGCTTGATCGCGGCATCGACGGCGTGGATGCCGTGTACTAGCGGCAACGGCGAGATCGGCAGCAACTCGTCGATGCAGAAGTGACCGCCCATCGAGGTGACGGCCGCCACCTGCGCGCCCGCTGCCTTCAGGCGGCCGATCAGGCCGGCGAAGATCTCAGCCTGCTTCCTGGGTTGGCCGCCCTGGAGATTGCGCGACATCTCGCGCACGTCGGCGTGGGCGATGGTGCATTCGAGCGGGATGCCGGCGGCGGCATGCCGGTCGACCAGGCCGCGATAATAGAAGTCGGTCGCGGCCGGCCCGATACCGCCAATCAATCCGATATGCATGCTAGCGGGCGCTCCGGCGCTGGATCAGCAGATTGGCGAGGAGGGTGAGGCTGAGCGTCACCGACATCAGGATGAAGGCGATGGCGCCACCGAAGGGCCAGTTCGTCTTCTGCGTGAACTCGTTGTAGATCACCGGCGCCATCATCTTGAACAGCGGCCCGCCCAGCAGGAAGGGCGTGGCGTAGGCGTTCATGGCCAGGATGAAGGTCAGGATCGTTCCGGCGAGGATGCCCGGCAGGGCGAGCGGCCACAGCACTCGGCGGAACATGGTGACGGGCGGTGCGCCCAGGCTGAACGCCGCTTCCTCGACCGCGCGGTCGATGCCCTCGATCACGCTCTGCAGCGACAGCACCATGAAGGGCAGGTTGACCGCGATGATGCCGATGATCACCGCGTTCTCGGTGAACATGATCTCGATCGGCTTGCTGATCAGGCCCATGCCCATCAGGCTCGCGTTGACGAAGCCCTTGTTGCCGAACACCACCATCCAGCCGGCCGCGCGCACCGAGTTGCCGACGAACAGCGGCAGCACAGTCGCGATGATCAGCAGGTGCTTGAAGCGGCTTTGCGTGCGCGCCATGACATAGGCGAGCGGAAAGCCCGCGACCAGGCAGACCACCGTAACCAGCAGCGAGACCCTGATCGTCGTCAGCAGCGCCGACGTATAATAGGGGTCGGTGAAGAACTTGACGTAGTTCGCCACCGTCAGCGCCTCGACCATGGTCTTGGTCGTCGGGATGAACTCGTTCAGGCTGTAGCGGAACAGGATGCCGAGCGGCGCAAACAGGCTGATGGCGATGAAGATCGTCGCCGGCGCAAGCAGCGCCGACGCCGTCAGTCCCTGCCCCTTGGGCTTGTCGACGATAAGGCTCATCCCTTGAACGATTTGTTCCACCAGTCCTGGAACGCTACGTCGTTCTTGGCCATGTAGCCGTAGTCGAGATCGACCAGCCGCTTCTGCTCGTCGGGCGTGAAGCCGATGCGCTTCTGCAGGTCGTCCGCCACCTTGGCGTTGGTGACCGTCGGGTTGTAGCCCATGTCGACGGCGAAACCCTCCTGTGCCGGGGGCGCCATCATGGCGTCGAGCCAGGCATAGGCGCCGGCCTTGTTGGGCGCGTTCTTGGGCATCACGAAACCCGAGACGTACATCGGAATGCCTTCCTTCGGCGCCACGGTGTTCACCTTGATGCCGGCGTTCTGCCACTGCACGGCGCGCGCCTTCCACATGATGCCGCAGGCGATCTCACCGGTCTTGAGGGCCTGAGCGAACGCTTCGTTGCTCGGATAGATGCGCGCACCGGCCTTGCGGCAGGCGATCAGCCGTTCCTTGCCCGGCTCGAAGTTGCTCACCGAGCCGCCCGAGGCGAGCGCCGACGCCACCATGTTGAACTGACGCTGGATGTCGATGATGCCGAGCTTGTTGCCGTGCTTGGGATCGAGCGTGTCGGCGAAGCCGGTTGGCGCCGGCATCATGTCGGGATTGTAGAGGATGACCTTGCCCGAATAGATGTGGCCGATGCCGTAGGCATACTTCATCGACGGGATCAGGTTCTTGGCGTTCGGCATCTTGGAATAGTCGAGCTGCTCGGCCAGGCCCTGCTGGTCGAGTTCGTACATGTCGTTGGCCGAAAAGCCCTGCACGTCGGTCGTGCCGCGGCGCAACGATTTCTCGGCCAGCATCTTGGCCTTGCGCGGATCGGCGTTCTCCTCGGCGTGGACGCACTCCCAGCCCTTGGGCACCAGCAGCGGCGCGTCGATGTCCTTGGTCAGCAGGCGCGAATAGTCGCCGCCCCAGGTGCCGATGATGATCTTCTTGTTGTCCTGAGCGCGCGCGATCGACGGTGCGCCCAGAGCGGCGGCGGCAGTGCCGGCCAATACGGAACGGCGAGAGAGTTTGATCATGAAAGCCTCCTGTTTCGATCTTGTCTTTTCTAAGCGTTGAACAGTCTATGCGTTGAAGACTTGGCCAGCCGATGTGCGCCAGCCGACATGAACTTTCTGGCCGACCTCGGGCGCAAAGCCGCCGTCACGATTGGCGATCTGCACCACCAGCCGGTCGGCGGGCGAGAGGCGAACGTGGATGTCGATCATCGCCCCGAGATAGGACACGAATTCCACCGTGCCGGGCAGGCAGTTGTCGAGTCCCGTCAACGGAGCCGCGGCGATTTCCAGCCGCTCCGGCCGCAGCGACAGGCTCGCCTTGCCGGCGGTGCCGCCGGCGCAGACCAGAGACAGGCCGCCCTCGGTCCTGAAGCACCCCGGCGCCTCGACAGTGCCGTCGAGGAAGGTGCTGCGGCCGACGAAGCCCGCGACGAACTTGTCGGCCGGGCGTTCGTAGAGATCGCGCTGGCTGCCGACCTGGCGGACCGAGCCCTCGTTCATCACCACGAGCCTGTC
>CAIMEE010000321.1 GCA_903839865.1 Enhydrobacter aerosaccus
ATTGGGGTTGGGCTACGAGGACATCCGCAAGATGAAGCCCGACATCGTCTACGCTGGCGCCTACGGTTTCTCGGCCGACGGTCCTTACGGGAAACTTCCGGCCTACGACGATGCCATCCAGGCGCGGTTCGGCATCGCCGACCTGATGGGCAAGGCCGCGGGTGACGACGTGCCGCGCTATCCGCCGACCATCCTGGCCGACAAGACCTGCGGCCTCACCTTCGCGTTCACCATCCTGTCGGCGCTGATGCATCGCCAGCGCACCGGCGAGGGCCAGTTCGTCGAGGTGCCGATGTTCGAGACCATGACCGCCTGGCTGATGGTCGAGCATCTGTGGGAGCGCACCTTCGACGACGAGGGCGAGGTCGGCTACAGCCGCCTGCTGGCCAAGACCCGCAAGCCGTTCCGGACCCTGGACGGCTGGATGGCCATCCTGCCGTACAACGACAAGCACTGGCGCAACTTCTTCGAGATTGTGGGCCGCCCCGAAGTCCTCCAGGACCCGCGCTACGCCACCCTGAACGCGCGCTCGCTGCACATCGGCGACATGTACGCCATGGTCGAGGCGCTGGCGCCCACCAAGACCACGTCCGAATGGGTGGTGCTGCTCGACAAGGGCCAGATCCCGAACGCGCCGGTGCTGCGCGCTGCCGACCTTTTCGACGATCCGCACCTCGTCTGGCGGCAATTGTTCAAAAAGTACCCGCATCCCAGCGAGGGTGAGATCACCATGGTCGAACCGCCCATGCGCATGAGCAAGACGCCGCCCGCCATCCGCACCATGGCCCCGCTGATGGGGGCCGATTCACGCGCTGTGCTATCGGAGGTCGGGATCAGCGCCGGGGAGATCGACGCGCTGAAAAAATCCGGCGCAATGATCGAACCCTAAGCGGCCTCGACGGCCAGTTCGGCGGCGGCGAGGTCCTCGAGCGCGGCGCCCACCGACTTGAAGAGCGTGATGCTCGTCCGGTCACCGGCCAGACGTCCGCCCTGCTGGCCACGCGCCAGCTCGAACAGGTCGGCGATCACGTCGTCCTCGTCGATCGTGCCGTTGGCGATCGGCTGGACGATGTCGCCGCCCTCCTTCAGGGCGCCGGCACGGGTATCGACATAGACCCGCGCGCGCCAGGCGGCCTTGTCGTCGCTCTCCCGCATCTGCGGGGTGTACGCGCCCACCAGGTCGAGGTGCTGGCCTTCGTGCAGCCAGTCACCCTCGACCAGCGGCGCCTTCGACAGCGTCGCACAGGAGACGATGTCCGCCCGGCCCACCGCCTGCCGGCGATCGGTCACGGCGCGGACCCCGATCGGGCGGCCCAGCGCCGCCGGCAACGACTGCGCGAGGTCCGCCGCGAGAGCCGCCGCCTGCTCGGGGCGACGCCCCCAGATCTCGACCTGCTCGATCGGCCGCACCTTGGCATGGACGCGGATGAGGTTTGGCGCGAGGGCCCCCGTGCCGATCATCAGGAGCGTCGAGGCATCGGGCCGCGAGAGGTAGCGCGAGGCGAGGCCCGAGGCGCAGGCGGTGCGCCGTTTGGTCAGCATGGTGCCGTCGAGCAGCGCCAGCGACTGGCCGGTCTGGCCGTCGAGCAGGAGATACTGCCCGTAGATTGCGGGCAGCGCGCGTTTGCCGTTGTCGGGAAACACCGTGACGATCTTCACGCCGATCCGGCCGGAAGGTCCCTGTGTCCACGCCGGCATCAGCAACAGCATCGCATCGGCGGAGCCCGCGCCCAGCGGTTCCCTGATCGGATGATGATGGCGCGTCGGCATCTCGCAGCCGCTGCGGAACAGCGCGTCGAGCCGATCGATCAGCGCGATATCGTCGAGCGCTGCGTCGACCTCGGCCGCGGAGAGGCTCCTCACGCCTGGAGGCTGCGCGCCGTGGGCGGCAGGAGTTCGGGTGCGACCAGCGCGCTCTGGCGCTCGATCGCCCGTTGATCGCGGGCAGCGGGGCTCGCGGGCGACGGCGCAGGCATGTGGCTGGCGATGGTCTCGCGCAGGCGCGCGTTCTCGCGGTCGAGGCGGGCGGCTTCGCTGCGATGCTCGCGGGCGCGCCGGCGATGATGACGCCCGGCCCACCAGCCGAGGCCGAGGCCGGCCAGGATGCCGACCAGCAGCACGGCCACGATCACGAGATAGAGCGGCGTCACCACGACGTGCGGCAAGGGCCACAGGCCGAGTTCGACCGGCTGGCGATTGCTGACGGCGATCAGCACGCTCAGGAGGACGAACAGGACGAAGACAACGCGGGAGAGCAATTTCATGCGGCCACCAGCATGGCACAGCGCATGGCTACAAATCGAGAAACGAGATCGCTACTTCTTGTCCGGTTTATTTCTTGGCGCCAGCCGGCTCCGCGGGCTCGAGGCCGGCGGCGCGCTGGGCTTCCTTGTTCAGCCGGTCGCGCAGGTCCTTGCCCGTCTTGAAATAAGGCACGCGCTTGGAGGCGACGGCGACCTGCTCGCCGGTCCGCGGATTGCGGCCGGTGCGCGGGTCGCGTTTCTTCACGGAGAACGCACCAAAGCCGCGCAATTCGACGCGATCACCGGTGGCCAGGGCCTTGGAGATCTCGTCAAAGACCGTGGCGACGATCCGCTCCACATCCCTTTGATAGAGATGAGGATTCCGGGCCGCCAGGCGAGCAATTAGCTCCGACTTGGTCATGTGCGTCATAATAGAGCAAAAACCGGCCCTCGACAACTAAGCCCTTGAAACGAAACGAAAAGGGCCGGTCCTTGCGGACCGGCCCTTCTACAGTCGTCAAAAACGACCGATTTCAGGTCTCGTCGCCATCGCCCTGCTTGCGGCGGAGCGCGGCGCCCAGGATGTCGCCCAGGCTGGCGCCCGAGTCGGACGAACCGAAGTCGGCCATGGCCTTCTTCTCCTCGTCGAGCTCACGCGCCTTGACCGACAGCACGACGCGGCGCGAGGCCTTGTCGATGTTGGTGATCTTGGCGTCGAGCTTGTCGCCGATCGCGTAGCGGTCGGGACGCTGCTCGGAACGGTCGCGGCTGAGCTCGGACTTGCGGATGAAGCCCGGGATGCCTTCCTGGACGGTGACGTCGATGCCGTTGTCCTGGATGCCGGCCACGATGACGGTGACCACTTCGCCCTTCTTGATGCCGTCGCCGACCGTCTCGAAAGGGTCCTTCTCGAGCTGCTTGATGCCGAGGGAGATGCGCTCCTTCTCCATGTCGACGTCGAGGACCTTGACCTTGACGTTGTCGCCCTTCTTGAAGTCGCGGATGGCTTCGTCGCCGGCCTTCTCCCACGACAGGTCGGAGAGATGGACCATGCCGTCGATGTCGCCGGGCAGGCCCACGAACAGGCCGAACTCGGTGATGTTGCGAACCTCGCCCTCGAGCTCGGTACCCGACGGGAACTGCTCCGCAAAGCTCTCCCACGGGTTGGCCATGCACTGCTTGAGGCCGAGCGAGATGCGGCGCTTGGACATGTCGACGTCCAGCACCATCACTTCGACTTCCTGCGAGGTCGACACGATCTTGCCGGGGTGCACGTTCTTCTTGGTCCAGCTCATCTCGGAGACGTGGACCAGACCCTCGACACCGGGCTCCAGCTCGACGAACGCGCCGTAGTCGGTGATGTTGGTGACGCGGCCCTTGAGCTTGAGGCCGACCGGGTACTTCGCACCCGCGCCGTCCCACGGATCGCTCATCAGCTGCTTCATGCCGAGCGAGATACGCTGCGTCTCGGAGTTGAAGCGGATGACCTGCACCTTGACCTGCTGGCCGATGGTGAGGGCTTCCGACGGATGGTTGATGCGCTTCCAGGCGATGTCGGTGACATGCAGGAGGCCGTCGACGCCGCCGAGATCAACGAACGCACCGTAATCGGTGATGTTCTTGACCACGCCTTCGAGGATCTGGCCTTCCTTCAGGTTCTCGATCAGCTCGGAACGCTGCTCGGCGCGGGTCTCTTCCAGCACGGCACGGCG
>CAIMEE010000322.1 GCA_903839865.1 Enhydrobacter aerosaccus
GATTCCTCTTTGATCAACTGAAAAGAATGCTTCAGGACGCGTTCTGGGCGCGCTCGACCAGGTCGGCCATTTCTTCGATGTCCAGCGCCTTGTCGGTCTCCAGGATGATGACGAAGCGCCCGCCCACCTTGGCCATGCCACGGATGAAGTCGCGCCTCAGGCCTCCGCCAAACTGCGGTGGCGGCTCGATCTCGCTGCCGGTGATGGCAATCACCTCGCTCACGGCGTCGACCATCAGGCCCAACTCGGTGTGCTCGCCGTCGTGGCTGACGTCAAAGATGACGATGCAGGTCTTGTTGCCGAATTCGGTGATCTGCCCGCCCAGGCGCGCCTGCAGGTCGATCACCGGAACCACGGCGCCGCGCAGGTTGATGACGCCGCGCACGAAGTCGGGCATCAGCGGCACGGCGGTCATGCTGCTGTACTGGATGATCTCCTGCACCGCGCGACCGTCCACGGCGTAGGTTTCGCCGCTCAGCAGGAACGTGAGGTACTGCCCGGTGAGCTCGCTGTGCCCAGCCATGGATCTTTTGGGTGAAGAGTCTTCGCTCATGTCGTGCTCGTTCAATAGGGCTTGAAATTCGAGCCGCCACCGCGCACCGCCGGGCGTGCGGCAATCCGCCGCGGCGCCACCGCGCTGCTGCGCCGATCCTCGTGGCCGATCTCCAGGTTGGCGCGGCGCGTCTTGGGCGCCTCGTCGCTGGTGGTGAAGAAGGCGATCGATTCCTGCAGCTGCTGCGCCTGACCTGAGAGCTCCTCGCTGGTGGCGGCCAGCTCTTCCGAGGCGGAAGCGTTCTGCTGCGTGGCTTTGGAGAGCTGGCCCATGGCGCCGCCAATTTGGGTGACCGACTCGCTCTGTTCGGCGCTGGCCGCAGCGATCTCCTGCACCAGCTCCGAAGTCTTCTGGATGCTGGGCACGATCTCGTCGAGCAGCTTGCCCGCGCGCTCGGCCGTGTGCACCGAGTTGCTCGCCAGGTCGCCGATCTCCTTGGCTGCTTCCTGGCTGCGCTCGGCCAGTTTCCTCACTTCAGCCGCCACCACCGCAAAGCCCTTGCCGTGCTCGCCGGCACGCGCCGCTTCGATCGCGGCGTTCAGCGCCAGCAGGTTCGTCTGGTAAGCGATGTCGTCGACGATGCCGATCTTCGAGGCGATCTGCTTCATGGCCGTCACGGTCTGGCTCACGGCGCCGCCGCCGTCCACCGCCTCCTTCGACGTCTTGGTCGCCATGCCGTCGGTGACGCGCGCGTTGTCGCTGTTCTGGCTGATCGAGGCCGACATCACGTCGATGGACGCCGTGGTTTCTTCCACGCTCGCCGCCTGCTCACTGGCCGCCTGCGACAGGCTTTGCGCCGTGGCGCTGACCTGGTTCGCCGCACCCGTGAGCGCATCGGCCGCAGCGCGCACTTCGCCGATCACGCGCGTCAGGTTCTCGGCCGTGGAGTTGGCGCTTTCCTTGACCTTGCCGAACAGGCCCGCGTAGTCGCGCTCGATGCGCTGCGTCAGGTCGCCCTGGGCAAAGGCCGCCAGCACGTCGGCGACATCGCCCAAGCCCTGCTCGCTCGTGCTCATCAAGTCGTTCATGCCGCTGGACAGGTTGACGAAGAAACCGGCCTTGCCTTCCAGGCCCAGGCGGCCGCTGAAGTCGCCCTGACCGGCGGCCTGCACCAGGTCCGCCACTTCCTTTTCGATCGCCACTTCCTGCGTGCGGTCCGCCCATTCGACCACGGTGCCCAGTCGCTCACCCTTGGCGTCCAGGATCGGGCTTGCGCTGAGCGAGAACGACAGGCTGCCCACGGAAATCTGCGTGCGGTAGTTGCTGCGCAGGCTGGAGAGCAGGTCGCGCTGGTGCGCCGGGTTCTTGTGGAAGATGTCGATGTTCTGGCCGATGAGGCGGTGCGCGTCGAACTGCGGCAACACCTTGCGCAGCTCCGCTTCGTTGCGCTGCATCATCGCCGTGACGGTCTCGTTCATGTAC
>CAIMEE010000323.1 GCA_903839865.1 Enhydrobacter aerosaccus
CCACAGGCTGAAGGCGTTGACCGGACCGCCCGACCAGGAGCGGCAGGACTGGCAGTGGCAGTATCCCATCGCCTCGGGTTCGCCCGTGACTTCGAGCGTCACGGAGCCGCAGAAACAACTTCCAATGTGCATGGTTCGACCTTTCCTACTGCAGTGCAGCGAGGCGAACCTATGCACGAGGGATGAACGCCGCATCGGAGGGTGTTCCCCAATTTAAGGGTTCACGCTCCCCATTTTGCGTTGCCGATTTTCGGCCCTATTTCGCCGCCAGCAGATGCTCGGCCCGGGCGATGCGCGCGGCTTCCCCGCGCGACGCCGCGCCCAGCTTGGACAGCACCGACGACACGTGATGGTCGACCGTCTTGGGCGAGACATGCAGCTTGGCGCCGATGCCGTTGTTGGTGAGGCCGGTCGACAGGCAATCGAGGATCTGCAGTTCGCGCGTGGTGAGACCGAACGCGTTCTGCCGGGTGCTTTCCCGCGGCCCGCGCGGGATCTTGCGCATGCCCGCGCCGCGCAGCCGATGCCGCAACGCGGCCGCCGCTGGCGCGGCGCCCAGGCGCGTGAAGATCTCGAGCGCGGCGATCTGCGCCTCGGCATCGCCCTCGGCCAGCGCGCGCGCCTGCTCGTAGACGCACCCCAGCGCCTCCCATTCCGACGCCGCCCGGCGCCAGTCTCCTTCGAGCTGGGCCACGAACGGCGGGGCAGCCCAGGCGGGGACCTCGATCGTCTCGCTGCCGAGCTGCCGCCACAACGCCAGCTCGCCGGTGAACCAGCGATGGCAATGCATCGTCGCCAGCGGATACGCCGCTGCCGCCTCGGCCGCCGTCCTCCGCCTGTCGCCAGCGAGCCACGCGGCTTCCGCGCGCGCGGCGCGCACCGGCGCGATGCGTTGCAGCGTGCCAGTCTGCGTCGCGAGCGCCAGCGCCTCGTCGAGCACGACGTCGACACCGGCATCGCCGCGCCGCGCCCGCACGCGCCCCAGCGCCACCAGGCCCACGATGCGACTGATGACGGACACGTTCGGCCGCGCCAGCAGCACCGTCGCGATCTCCGCCGCTTCCGTCCAACGCCCCTGGTAGAGGCGGACCTGCGCCAGCCAGGCGTGGCTGTAGTGATTGGCGTAGTCGAGGTCGCGCTCGGCGGTGTAGGCGATGCCTTCGGCGAGATGCCGCTCGGCCTCGGCGAGGCGATAGATCTCGCCGTAGGACGAGCCGCTGTTCATCAGGCCGTTGCCCACGACGCTGTCGAGCCCGAGCTCCCGGCCGAGCGCAATGCTGCGCTGGAGATGATCGCGCCCCATATCGTGTCCGCTCACCAACAGCGCCGAGCCGATGACGTTCTCGGCAGCGGCGATGGTGAGCTTGTCGCCGAAACGTTCGGCGAGTTCGATCGCCCGGTTGCCAAGGCGCATCGCGGCGGGAATGTCGCGGTCGAGCATCGTGAGATGCGCCTGAATGCGATAGGCGTTGGCGAGCTGGCGCGAGGGCGGCAATCCCTCCAGCACGGTCATCGCCCGGCGGCTGGTCTGTTCGGCCATGGCGTTGCGGCCGCTGCGCACCAGCGGCCAAGCGAGCTCGGCCAGGTTCTCGCCTTCCTTCAAACGGTTGCCGGCTCGCCGCCACAGATCGATGGCCAGCCGCCGGCCGCGCTCGGACTCGGCCAGGTCGTCGATGATGGCGCACTCCTCCGCGTAGGCCTCGCAGTAGCCGGCGCGCTCCTCGTCGGCCCGGTCGGCGGCATGGTCGAGAACGCGCGCGTAATGCGCCGCGGCCTGGCGGTGCGCGCCAGCCGCCGTCGCCGCTTGCGCCGCCGCCACGCCATATTCGACGACGGCCGCGCTGTCGCCCGCGCCCGCCGCATACTGGACCAGCAACGCGAGGTCGGACCGCCGATGGCCGCGCTGAAGCGCCTCGAGCGCGAGGCGGCTCAGCTCGCGCCGCCGCGCCGGGTCGATGTCGTCGAGCACTGCCTCGCGCGCCAGCTCGTGGCGGAAGGCGATGCTGCTGCCGTTGGCCTCGAGCACGCCGACCTTCACGCATTCGGCGAGGCCGTCGACCGACTTCGCCGACACCCGCTCCAGCATCGCGGGATCGATGCGGCTGCCGAGCACCGCCGCCGCATCGAGCACGGCCCGGCAGCGCGGCCCCAAACGCGCGGCGCGGGCGAGCACGGCGTCACGCACCGTCGCGGGCACGCCGCTTGCGCCGCTCGACAGCACCTCGGTCACATAGAAGGGATTGCCCGAGGTCTGCCGATGCAGCGCGCAGGCATCCAGTGTGCGATCGGCGATCAGCGCCCGCACCGCTTCCTTGGACAGGCGCGGCAGTTCGATGCGCAAGGTCGACTTGGAGACGGCGAGATCGCCCAGCAGCGGGCGCAGCGACGGATGACCCGCCACCTCGTCGTCGCGATAGGTCAGCACGAGCAGGATCTTCGTCGCGGCGATCCGGCGGCCGAGATACTTCGCGAGATCGAGCGTCGCCTCGTCAGCCCAGTGGATGTCCTCGATGACCACCACTGTCGGCTTTTCGGAGGCGCCGACCAGGCCCAGCATCGACGAGAACAGCGCCGCCCGCGGCATGTTGCTCTCGAGCAGCGCGAGCAGCCGGGCGTTGGTCTGGCGCGCGATGTCATAAAGGGGGCCGAGCGGCGTCGGCGTAAACAGCGGATCGCAGTGGCCGGTGAGCACGCACGCCTTGCTCGCGCAGCTGGTCTGGAAATGCTCGACGAAGGTCGTCTTGCCGATGCCGGCTTCGCCGCTCACCAGGACGATATGACCGTGCCCCGCCGACGCCTGTTCCAGCGCCGCCGTCAGACTGTCGAGATCGCGATCACGTTCGAGAAGAGGTTGCGCACACATGGACCACACCTAGCCAAGCGCACACCCCTGCAGCGCTATTAAGTGCAAATTGTCGAAAAGCCAATACAAAATGACTTGTGCGTCACTCTCAATTTTTTGAGGTCGACATGCCCATATAGACCTGAACACTCGTTCCAAATTGCTGTTGGCGTTCAATTAGATAACCGAGCTTTTGGTAGAGTGAGATATTCTCGGCCATCAGGCTGTTCGTATAGAGCAGCAACTTGGGCACGCGCGCCTCAGTGGCGAGCGTTTCGGCATGCGCCATCAGCCGGCGGCCGAGGCCGCGCTTCTGGAAGGCAGGCGAGACGGCAACGTTCACGATCAGCAGATGCCCTGGTTCCGGCTCTGGCTCCAGTTGGGTCTCGATCAGCGCGGCCAGCGTGTCACCCTCGTAGAGCAGATCGATGCGGTTCTTGAGCAACGCCTCGGCATAGTCGACGCGCATCGGCAGCGGCTCGCGACCGGTGACCACGACCCACTTCTGGTAGGCCTCGCGCGTGAGGGCGAGGACGGCGGCCGCGTCGGCGACCGTTGCCTGTCTCATGGTGAACGTCATGGCCACACCGGCGCACCGTCCAGCCCCGCGGCTTCCGGCAAGCCGCAGATCAGGTTCGCGTTCTGCACCGCTTGCCCCGCCGCTCCCTTGCCGAGATTGTCGACCACGCCCATCGCGATCACCAGGTTGCGTTCGGGATCTGCCGCGTAGCTGACGAACGCGAGGTTCGAGCCGGTCGCCCACTTGGTCTGTGGCGGCTTGTCGGTGACGCGCACGAACGCCCGTCTGTCGTAAAAGCGCCGGCCCGCCTCCAGGCACTGCTCGGTGGTGGCGCGGCCGCGGCAGTAAATCGTGGCGAGGATGCCGCGGGTCATCGGCACCAGATGCGGCGTGAACACCATCCCGGCGGCGCTGCCGCCGCTCAGCCGCTCGATCGTCTTTGCCATCTCGGGCATGTGCGTGTGCTTGAGCAGGCCGTAAGGCACCAGGTTCTCGTTGCTCTCGGCGTAGCCGAAAGTGCTGTCGCCGCCGCCCCTTCCCGCACCGGAGATGCCGGTCTTGGCATCGATCACGATGTTGCCGGGCTCGATCAGCTTGCCGGCCAGCAGCGGCGCCAGCGCGGTCAGCGCCGCCACGGGAAAGCACCCGGGGTTGGCGATGCGGGTCTTGCCCGCGATCTCGGCGGGCCAGACGTCGGCCAGGCCGTACGCCCAGCCCTCGACGTAGCGGTGGTCGCCGCCGATATCGACGATCTTTACATCCTTCGAAACTCGCGCCAAGGCATCGGCCGAGGCGCCCGTGGGCAGCGACGCGAACAGCACGTCGAGCTTCGGCAGGGCTGCGGGATCCCATTTCTCGATCACCAGCCCGGACAGCTTGGGCGACACGCCGGGGAAGCGGTCCACCAACCGGCTGCCGGCGCTGCCGTCGCCCGCGGCGTAGACCAGTTCGAAAGACGGATGGGTCGCGACCACGCGCAGCGCTTCGCCGCCGCCAAAACCGCTGATGCCGACAATGCCGACGCGAATGCTCATGGGGAGTGTCCTGAATACGGGAGTGAGGAGAGCGCGCGCAGAGGAACGCGAGCCGCGCCGCTCGGGCGCGCCCTGACCGGGCTTTTCAGCAGCCTGTTTTAGGCGACCGCGAGGCCGGTCTTTTCGTCGACGCCGGTCTTGAGGTTGATGACCTGCACCGCCGCGCCCGACGCGCCCTTGCCGAGATTGTCGAGCGAGGCGATCGCCACCACGTTGCCGTCGGCGTCGTTGCCGTAGACCGCCAGCTCCATGGTGTTGGTGTTGGTCAGACGGTCGGCCCGCAGGAACTGGTCCCGCTCCAGCCACGCCTTGTCGCCCAGCGGCCGTACCGGCACGAACTGCTCGCCCTTGTAGTAGTCCGCGAGCACGCCGTGGACATCCTTGGCCGTCACCTGCCGGGTGGTGATGTCGCGCGTGATCGGCACGGTGATCAGCATGCCCTGGGCATAGTGACCGACCGACGGCACGAACAGCGGCGCATGGCTGAGGCCGGAATACTTCTTCATCTCCGGTACGTGCTTGTGCGCAAGGCCCAGGCCATAGAGGCCGAACGGCTCGACGTCCGGCTTCTCGTGCACCGCGATCAGGTCCTTGCCGCCGCCGGTGTAGCCCGACACGCCGAACACGGCGGGCGTCGAGTCGGCGCGCACGATGCCGGCATCGACCAGGGGCCGCAGGATCGAGATCGCGCCCGTGGGATAGCAGCCCGGATTGCTGATGCGGTTGGAGGCGAGCAGCTTCTGGCGCTGATCCTTGGCCATCTCCGGAAATCCGTAGGTCCAGCCGTCGGCCACGCGATGCGCCGTCGAGGCGTCGATCACGACCGTGTCGGAGTCGCCGATCGCGGCGACCAGTTCCTTGGCCGCGGCATCGGGCAGGCACAGGACGGTGATGTCGGACGCCTTGGCGATCTCGGCGCGCTTGCCCAGGTCCTTGCGGTCGGCCATCGGCAGCTCCAGCAGCTCGATGTCGGGCCGGTCCTTCAGGCGGTCGAGGATCTGCAGGCCGGTGGTGCCGTGCTGGCCGTCGATGAAGATCTTGGTCTTGTTGCTGGTCATTGGACTTCTCTCTCTAGGGATTCAGGGCCACAGGAAGCGGGGTGGAGGTTGGCCGACTGGAGAAGAAGGTGGATTGGGAAGCCGCGCATTCTTTCCAGCGGCTTCACGGTACGGCGCGTTTGTTAAACGCGCGCGTCTTCACGCCGCTTGTGGAAGCGGCGGCGTCGCGACGGAAAGGTGGCGAACGTGGTCATTGCGGCCGGATATTTCATCGCGGAGCAGCGATGTCAAGGTGTAGGCTTTCCCAAATCTGCCCGAGTGTGGCCGCCAAGGAGTGTCCGCCATGTCACAGTCCGCCCATCCCGAAGGCCTCTCGATGCTCGAGAAGAGGACGATCGAGGCCGAGATCCTGAAGGAGGTCTACGAGACCCTGAAGGCCAGCCACGGCGCCGAGGTCGCGAAGAAGACCATTGCCGAATCGGTGCGCCGCTCGGCCATCGAGCAGGCCCGCCAGTTCGCCGCCGCCGCGCCGGGCGGCCCCTCGCTCAAGGCGTTCCAGGATGTGATGCCGCTCTGGACCAAGGGCGGCGCGCTCGAGATCGAGGTCAAGGAACAGACCGACACGAGCTTCACCTTCAACGTCGTGAGGTGCCGCTATGCCGAGACCTACAAGGCGATGGGGCTGGGCGAGATCGGCGCGCTGCTGTCGTGCAATCGCGACGGCGCCTTCTGCGAAGGCTACGACCCCAAGCTGAAGCTCGATCGTTCGCAGACCATCATGCAGGGCGCCAGTCACTGCGACTTCAAGTACACGTACGAGAAGTAGCTAGTTTGTAAACTCTGCAACGACCATGTGGTTGTCCTTCACCGGCCAGGTGCGGGCGCCGATGGTCTCGGTGTTGAACACCGCCATCACCGTGCGCGGGGCGGCGTCGAAGGCAAGCTTGCCGCTGGCGGCGCCGGGCACGCCGTCGTTGATGCCGGGCGGCACCTTGCCATCGAGCGAGAACTTGTCGCGGCCGACGCCGAAATAGCCGCGCGCGCGGCTCATGATCACGACGGCGCCCGCCTGGTCGTCGCCCTTGCCGAAGGGCTGCGGCCTGAGGCCGATGAAATCGCAGCCGCGCAGGAACGGCGAGCGATAGGTGTGGGTGATCGGCTGGCCCTGCATGGTGAGCACGAACTCGTAGCTCGCATCGGAGTGGCCGATGAACGGGCCCCACAGCCCGTCGGCGCCGGTCGTCTTCTTGTGCGCGGGCTTGGGGCTCTTGCGCTCGCCGCTTTGCGGGTCGACGTCGTAGATCTCGACGTCCGCGCCGGTCACCGGAAGATTGGTGTAGGTGCCGTCGGATGCGATGCCCGTCACGCGGCCGTTCAGCACCGGCAGCGGCTCGTTGGCGATGAACAGGGTGCCGGGCGGCTTGCCGGTGATGAACTCGAACTGCGCCGCGAAGGCCAGCTTGTGGAATGCGGTCTCGCGATGGTCGAGCCCGTCGATGATCACGTTCTTGGCGCCGCGCAGTTCCGAGGCGTCGTAGCTCACGCCGGTCGGCTTGCCGGGCGCGCCGACGAAGCGCGCGTCGGGCTGCGAGTACTTGTCGTTCTTGTCGGAGCGGATCGCCATCATCTGCACGCCGGGGATCAGGTCGTCCGCGCCCGCGTTCAGGCCCTTGAGGAAGGGCGCGGCGCCGTTGAACTCGCTGCCGACCAGCATCGTGTCGGAGATGACGATGCCCTTGTTGGGCGTGCCGCACAGGATGGCGTGGCTCACCGACGCAGCACCCCCGCCGTTCTTCAGGTAGTTGCGCACCGTGTTGCCGCCGCGCGAGGAGGCAATCAGCGCCACCTTGGCCTGCCGTGTCGTCTTCTTGACCTGGGCCACGTAGGCCGCGAGGTCCTTCATCGCGTCCTCGGTCGACGAGCGATTGTCCTGCGGCTTGGAATCGTCGGAGCGCGCGTTGGGATAGGCGAAGTCGATGGCGAACAGCAGGCTGCGCTTGAAACCGTTGCTCTCGAAGCGCCAGATATTGTTGATCCAGAGGGGAGCCGAGTCGCCGTTGCCGTGAACGAACACGATCGGCGGACCGCTGGGTTCCGCACGCCGCTGCTGGGATTGACCTTGGGGTTGCTGACCAAAGGCAATCGCCGGCGCGAGCGATGCCGCTCCTGCCAGCACGGCCCGTCGTCCGAGGCGACGACCCGGCATCTTATTCGCTCTCCCGTTAATCGCAGCACCATGGCAAATCGGCGCCGCCGACGCTACGCTCTCCAAGCGGAAAATGCTGGCGCCCGAAGGCGTCGTTCTTCCTTAATTCGAAGGAGCGCGCATGCGCGTGCTGATCACCCGGCCGGAACGCGAGGCAACGGCGCTGGCGACGGCGCTCGTGCAGCGCGGCCATGCGCCGGTGATCGCACCGCTCTTCACCCTTCAGATCCTGCACCCGCCGCCGGATTTTGCCTCCGCGCTGGCGGCCGGCCAGGCCGTGCTGCTGACCAGTGCCAACGGCGCCCGCGCGCTGGCCGAAGCGAACGACCAGCGCAGCAAGCCGGTCTTCGCCGTGGGCGACACGACGGCCGCGACCGCCGAGGGGCTGGGCTTCACGTCGGTGGTCTCGGCCTCGGGCGATGCGGCGGCGCTGGCGGCCCTGGTGCGCGAGAGGCTCGATCCCGCCAAGGGATCTCTGGTCCATGTGTCGGGATTGGACGTAGCCGGCGATCTTTCACCCGAAGGCTTCGAGGTCCGCCGCTTCCCGCTCTACGAGGCGCGCGAAGCGGACTCCCTGCCCGCGTCCGCTGTGGCTGCCCTGCAGGCGCGGGCGCTGGACGCCGCCATCTTCTTCTCGCCGCGCGCCTCGGCCGTCTTTGCCCGGCTGGCGGAGGAAGCCGGCGTGGCCGGTGCCTGCGACACCATCGCGGCGGTCGCGATCAGCCCGGCCGCGGCAGAACCGCTCAAGGTCCTGCCGTTCCAGAGCGTACGGATTGCCGCACGGCCCACGCGCCAGGCCATGCTGGACGAGATCGACCGGCTGCCCGAAGCCGTCGTAAAAGGACATCAGCCCATGACAGACACCCCCTCCTTGCCGCCCCCCGAGGCGCCCGCGACATCGCCCGTCATCGTCCATCGCGGCCTTGGCCCCGTCGGCGCCTTCGTCATCGGCCTGGTCGCGGCGGTGATCGTCCTGGCCGGTGCTCTTCTTTCCCTGCCCTATTGGCCCGACGAGGCGAAGCTGATGTGGCGCGGCCCGGTGCCCGCCCCAGTGGCCGCTCCGCCGGCGCCCGCCGCCGCTCCCGCGCCGGTCGTGGACACGGCGGCGATCGATGCCGCCAAGCGCGAGCTCACGATCCGCCTCGACGATCTCGACAAGCGCGTGCGCGCGGTCGCCACGACGGCGGCACAGGCCGACCGGGGCAGCACCAGCGATCCCGCGATCGCGGAGTTGCGTGGCCGGATCACCGGTCTCGAGAGCCGTCCCGCCGTGACGCTGGATACCGAGAAGGACGTCGCCGCCCTCAAGGGCGAGATCGCCAAGCTGCAAGGCGCGATGACCGAAGCGGCCGACAAGGCCAAGGCCGATGCGAGCGCGCTCAGCAGCGGCGAGCAGAAGGCGCTTGCCGCCGCCCGCGCCTCGGCGGTGATCGGCATCGCCGCCCGCCTGAGCGCCGCACTCGACTCGGGCCTGCCCTTCGCCACCGATCTCGGCCTGCTGGCGCCGCTCGCCAAGGACGATCCCAAGCTCGGCGAACTCGTGACCGGCCTGCAGCCGCTGGCGGCGACCGGCGTCGCCGGGCGCACGACCCTCGCGGCCGCGTTCCCCGCCGTCGCCAAGGCGGCACTGGCCGACGATCTCGCCGACGACTCCTTCGGCGAGCGCCTGCTCGGCAAGCTGAAGGGCCTGGTGTCGCTGCGCCGCGTCGGCGCGGATGTCGAGGGCGATACGGTCGAGGCGAAGCTGGCGCGCGCCGAAGCGGCGCTGAACACCGGCGATGTCGCCAAGGCCGTCGCTCTGGTGAAGTCGTTGCCGCCGCAGGCCGCGAAGGCCACCGCGGCGTGGCTCGCGCGCGCCGAGGCGCATCTTGCCGCCCAGCGCGCGGTCGATCAGCTGGCGGCGCATGCCGTCGCTCTTCTCGGCGCGGCGAAGTAGACGATGAAGACCACGCTCCGCGTCCTGATCTGGTTCGTGATCGCGGCGGCCGTGATGCTGGGCGCGGTGTGGCTGGCCGAACGGCCGGGCACGCTCACCGCCGAGTGGCGCGGCTGGCGGGTCGACACAAGTGTCGGCGTCGTGCTGGTCGCCATTCTTCTGCTGATGCTGGTCGGAATCGTGCTGTGGCTCACCTATCGCTCGATCGTGAGCGCGCCGGGCGCGCTGCTCGACGGCTGGGGCGACAGCCGCAAGCGGCGCGGCTATCGCGAGCTGACGCAGGGATTGGCCGCCGTCGCAGCCGGCGACGGCGCGGAAGCGCAGAAGCATGCGCGCAAGGCCGAGCAGCTGCTCTCCGAACCCGCGCTCACCATGCTGCTGTCGGCGCAGGCGGCCCAGCTCAACGGCGATACCGAGGGCGCGCGGAAGGCGTTCAACGCCATGCTCGAGGACGACCAGATGGCGTTCCTCGGCCTGCGCGGGCTGATCGCGCAGTCGTTGCGCGACGGCGACCAGGTGCGTGCGCTCGACTATGCCGAACGCGCCTTCAAGATCCGGCCGCAGACGCCGTGGGTCGTCCATTCGCTGTTCGACATGCAGGCGCAGACGGGCGGCTGGAAAGACGCGCAGGCGACGCTCGACACGGGCCTGCGCACCAAGACCATCACCCAGAACAAGGGCCGCACCTTGAAGGCGCTGCTGCTGGTCGAACGCAGCCGAACCTCCGAGGCAAACGGCCTTGACGGCGAGGCGCTGTCGCTGGCACGCGAGGCGTTCGGACTCGCGCCCGAGCGCATCGCCGTCACCACGCGCCTGGCGGAGATGCAGCTCAAGACCGGCGACGCCCGGCGCGCGATGAAGACGCTCGAACGCGGCTGGGCGCTGGCGCCGCATCCCGACCTCGCCGCGCTCTATCTCAAGGCCTCGGACGAGAGCGATCCGCTGAAGCGCGTCGGCATCGCGCGCAAGCTGGTCGCGGCCAAGCCCGACGATCTGGAAAGCCAGCTCGTGCTGGCGCAGGCCTCGCTCGACGCGGGCCTGTGGGGCGAGGCGCGGCGCTACCTGCAGGCCGCGGGCGGCGCCAGCCCGACCGTGCGCGTCTGCCGCATGATGGCCGATGTCGAGGAGCGTGCGCACGCCGAGCAGTCGAAGATCCACGAGTGGCTCGCGAAGGCCGCGACCGCGCCGGCCGACAAGGCGTGGCGCTGCAGCGCGTGCGGCGCGCATCACGAGAGCTGGCGGCCGGTGTGCGAGAGCTGCGGCGCGTTCGGCACGCTCCACTGGCGCGCGCCCGGCACCTTTGGCCAAGTATTGCCGCCCGAAGCCAAACCAGCACTGACAATGAACACGGTCTACACGACCTCGGGAGGATAGATGTTCGAGACAACGCTGGCAGGCAGCCTGCCCAAGCCCTCGTGGCTCGCCACGCCAAACGTGCTGTGGGCGCCGTGGACCCTCACCGGTGCGCCGCTGCAGGACGCGAAGGAAGATGCGACCGCGCTCGCCATCAAGCGCCAGGAAGATGCCGGCATCGACATCGTGAGCGACGGCGAACAGGCGCGGCAGCATTTCGTGCACGGCTTCCTGGCCGAGATCGACGGCGTCGACTTCGACAAGAAGGTCCGCATGGGCATCCGCAACAACCGCTACGACGCCGACTGCCCGACCGTCACCGGCCCGCTGAAGCGCCGCAAGTTCGTGCACGAGAAGGAAGCGCGCGTGGCGCGCGCCACAACCGCGCGCAAGCTCAAGTTCACCCTGCCCGGCCCGATGACGCTGATCGACACGCTGGCCGACGGCTACTACGGCGATCGCGTGAAGATGGCGTTCGCGTTTGCCGAGCTCCTGAACCAGGAAGCGAAGGATCTCGAGAAGCTCGGCGTCGACGTCGTGCAGTTCGACGAGCCCGCCTTCAACGTCTACCTCAACGAGACCGTCGACTGGGGTGTGCCGGCGCTGGAGAAGGCGGCCGAGGGTCTGAAGTGCACGACCGCCGTTCACGTCTGTTACGGCTACGGCATCGAGGCGAACAACAAGTGGAAGGAGACGCTGGGCGAGAGCTGGCGCCAGTACGAGCAGACCTTCCCCGCGCTCGACAGGAGCAAGATCCAGCAGGTCTCGCTCGAGGTCCGGAACAGCCACGTGCCGCCCGAGCTGATGAAGCTCTTGAAGACCAAGACCGTGCTGGTCGGCTGCATCGACGTGGCGTCCGACAAGATCGACACGCCGGAAGAAATTGCAGCGACCCTCAAGCTTGCGACCAAGTTCGTCGATCCGGAAAGAATACAGGCCTGCACCAATTGCGGCATGGCGCCGATGACCCTCGCCACTGCTTACGGTAAACTGCGCTCGCTCGCACAGGGAGCCGCGCTGGCCCGCAAGGCTCTGTAGCGAAGGCTCTGTCGCGTCAGGAGGCCGATGCCGTCTCTTCCGATCCTGCTCGTGGATGCGCTCGCCTTCCTCGTGCGCAAGTTCGGCATGTTCCTGACCATCGTGCTGCCGATCGCGGGCATCGCCGCCCTCATCACCTGGGCGCTGGGCACGCAGCGCCTGCTGGTGAACTGGCGCGGGCACTGGGGCTGGGATTTCCTGTTCGTGCTGATCTACGCGATGTTCCTCGACCGCTGGCTGAAGGAGAGCCTGCTCGACGGCGCGACCGACTGCGACGAGGTCGACATGCTGCGCCGCTCGATCGTGACGCCGCGCTTCCTGGCCTTCGCCACCGTGCTGTTCATCGTCGCGAGCGCGCTGTCGGTGCTGCCGTGGGTCGTGCCGCTGGTCCTGTGCACGGCGATCTTCGCCCTGCTTGCGCTGGCGCTGCCGTCCTTCTCGGCGGCCGAGCCGCTGGGACTGGTCCAGGCGCTGCGGCTCGGCCGGTCGGTGCGCACCAACCTGATCGTGCTGAGCGCCCTGTTGGCGGCGCTGTCGCTGGCCGACGACGCGGCCCTGCACTGGGCGCTGGTCCACCTGCCGCGCAAACCCTGGGTAGGGCCCGCGATGGCCGCGGCCCAGCGCTTCTTCGACTGCGTGCTGATCGCGCTGGCTGGCCACGTGCTGGCGGCGCTGTTCCAGCAGCTGGCCGACTGGCGCCAGCCCGAGCCCGACGACCACCCCTATCGCGATCTGATGCGGGCGCGACGCAAGGCCCCGC
>CAIMEE010000324.1 GCA_903839865.1 Enhydrobacter aerosaccus
ATGGTCATCACCGGATTGAGCGACGTCATCGGCTCCTGGAAGATCATCGAGATGTCGTTGCCGCGCACGCCGCGCATCTCCTTCTCGGAGAGCTGCAGCAGGTCGCGGTCGGCGAGCTTGATCGAGCCCGAGACGATGCGGCCCGGCGGATCGGGAATCAGGCGCATCAGCGACAGCGCGGTCATGCTCTTGCCGCAGCCCGACTCGCCCACGATCGCCAGCGTCTCGCCGGCCGCAACGGAGAAATCGACGCCGTCGACCGCCTTCACGATGCCCTGGCGAGTGTAGAACCACGTGCCGAGACCGGAGACTTGCAGCAGATCGCTCATGTACGCTCACGCGGGTCGAGGATGTCGCGCAGCGCGTCGCCCAGCAGATTCGTGCCGAACACGGTGAGGCTGATCGCGACGCCTGGGAAGATCACCAGCCACGGCGCGGTGCGGACGTACTCCGCCGCGGACTCCGACAGCATGCGGCCCCAAGAGGGATGCGGCTCCGGAATGCCGAGGCCCAGGAACGACAAGGAGGCCTCGACCAGGATTGCCGAGCCGATCTGCGCCGTTGCCAGCACGATCAGCGGCGCCAGCGTATTCGGCAGCACGTGGCGCACGGCGATGCGCAGCTCGCCCATGCCGACGGCGCGCGCGGCCTCGACAAAGGGCTGTTCGCGCAGTGAAAGCGTGCTGGAGCGCACGACGCGCGCCACAGTCGGCACCAATGGAATGGCGATGGCGATGATGGTGTTGCGCAATGACGGGCCCAGCGCCGCCGCCATGACGATGGCCATCACCAGCAACGGCAGCGACTGCATGATGTCGAGCAGGCGCTGCAGCAGAAGATCGAACCAGCCGCCGAGATAGCCGCTGGCGAGGCCGACGGTGATGCCGATGGCGCCGCCCAGTCCCATGGCACCGGCGCCGACCGCGAGCGAAATGCGCGCACCGTGGACGATACGGCTGTACATGTCGCGGCCCATGAAATCGGCGCCCAGCCAGAACAGGCCGCCCGGGTGAGCGAGCGAGAACTTCGAGTTGGTAGCCGTTGGATCAGTGGGTGCAATCACGTCGGCGAACACCGCCGTCAGCACGAAGACCGTGACGATGAAGGCGCCGACCGTGCCCAGCGGATAGCGCCGCGCCAGGAACATCGCCTGGCTCCAGCGGCCGGTGACGTTGGCGCCGGCGCGGGCAAGGGCTGCGTCGTGGTCGATGATGGCCATGATCTCAGTCCGAGTACTTGATGCGGGGATCGAGGGCCATGTAGGCCATGTCGACCAGGAAATTGATCATGACCACCACGAAGGCGATCAGCATCACGAGGTTCTGCACGATCGGATAGTCGCGCCACAGGATCGCCTCGACGAGGAAGCGCGCGACGCCCGGAATGTTGAACACGGTCTCGGTGACGATCAGGCCGCCCACCAGGAATGCCGCCTCGATGCCGATCACCGTCACCACCGGCAACAGAGCGTTGCGCAACGCATGCTTGAAGTTCACGGCGAACATCGACGCGCCCTTCGAACGCGCCGTGCGAATGTAATCCTGCCGGAGCACCTCAAGCATCGAGGAACGCGTGAGGCGCATGATCAGGGCGGAGCTGCGGAAGCCCACCACGATCGCAGGCAGGCCGAGCATGGCGACGTCGTCCCAGAATCCGTGCGGATCGGAATTGTAGATCGGAATGGTGCCGAACCAGTGCACCGAGCCCATCAGCACCAGCAGGCCGAGCCAGAACGCCGGCAAGGACAGGCCGCTCAGGCTGATGACGCGCAGGAAATAGTCGAGCTTGGTGTTCTGCCGAACCGCACTGATGACACCCAGCGGCACGCCCAACAGCACGGCGAAGAACAGCGCCATGCCCGCGAGCTTCCCGCTGATCGGGATGCGCGGCAGGATCTCGTCGATCGCCGGCTGCTCCGAGACATAAGCAAAGCCCAGGTCGCCGCGCGCCAGGCCGCCAATCCACTTGCCGTATTGCACGAGGATCGGCTGGTCGATGCCGAGGTCATGGGCAATCTTGGCCTTCTCCTTGGGATCGGAAATGCCCGAGGCGTTGGTCAGGATGTCGGCAATGTCGCCCGGCACGAGCCGCAGCATGACGAAGATCAGCACCGACATGCCGAACAACGTCAACGCCATCAAGAGCAACCGTCGGACGAGATAGGCTCCCATTTTCTATTTCCGTCGTCCTGAGCGCAGCGAAGGACCTAGCCGAAGAACGAGCGATTCCCTTGCGGGCATGAGAACCTTCGCTACGCTCAGGATGACAACACACATAGTTCCTACTTATCCAGCCAGTAGTCTTCGAAGCGCCAGCCGTTGTAGATGCTGTTCACCTGGAGCAGGACGCCCTTGAGCTTGGGATCCCAGCAGGTGTTGGCGACGTTGTAGCCGATCACCGGGCGCGCAACGTCCTCGGCCAGCTTCTTCTCGATCTCCCACACCAGCTTCTTGCGCTTCTCGACATCGGTCTCAGCCGACTGCGCGTCGATCATCTTGTCGACTTCCGGATTGTTGTAGCCGGTGTAGTTGCGCTCCGAGGTCGAGTAGTAGTTCTCGTAGAAATTGACGTCAGGATCGTCGACCGCGACGCCGGTCAGGTTCATGCCGAGCTGGAAGTCCTTCTTGGCGATCTTGTTGTACCAGACCGACGAGTCGATCGGCTCGAGGTCGCCCTCGATATAGACCTGCTTCAGCTGGTCGATCAGAATCACTGCCGGATCGCGGTAGATCGCGATGTTGCGGGTGGCGATCTTGATCTTGAGCGGCTTCGTGGCGCTGTAGCCCAGCTTCTCCATGATCTTGCGGCCTTCGGCGCGGCTCTTTTCGATGTCCGCGGCGTGGCCGGGCAAGGTCGCCAGCATCTCCTTGGGCATGCCCCACTTTCCGTACGGCGGCGGCAGCATGGCGGCGCCGTCGAGGTCGTGGCCCTGGCTCAGGATCTGCGAGAAGGCCTTGACGTCGAGCGTGGCGACCATCGCGCGGCGAATCTCGGGATTGTCGAACGGCGCCGCGTCGCGGTTGATCAGGATGTTCGAACTCACCGCGGTCGGACGGGCTTCGCAGACGGCGTCCTTCTTCTGGTCCATCACGTCCTTCAGCAGCGGGAAGGTCACGTCGCTGTCGAAGGTCATGTCGAACTGGCCGGTCTGGAAGCCCAGCATGCGCGTCGAGCGGTTGGGCACGATCTTCCACTCGATCGCGTCGAGGTAGGGCTTGCCCTTCTTGAAGTAGTCCGGGTTCTTCACCAGCTTGATGACTTCGTTGCGCTTGAATTCGGTCACCTTGAACGGGCCGGTGCCGAGCGGCTTGTTGCGCATGTCGCGGCCGGTGGCATGGCAGGCGTAGACCGGCGAATAGCCCGACGCCAGCATCGGCAGGATCGACGCCTGCGGATGCTTCAGCTCGAAGGTCACCTCGAGGTCGCCGTTGACCTTGATCTCCTTCACGTTCTGGTACCAGATCTTGCGCGGGCTCTTGCGGATGACATCTGACTTGTCATCGGCGCCGTCGACGGCGTCGAAGGTGCACTTCACGTCCTTCGCCGTGAACGGCTTGCCGTCGTGCCACTTCACCCCGGGATGCAGCTTGAAGGTGAGCTTGGTCTTGGTCTCGTCCCACGACCAGCTGTCGGCCAGGTCAGGGACGATCTTGTCGGCGCTGTTCACCTTCTCCTTGGGATCGAAAACGACGAGGTTGTTGAACACCGCCATGAAAGGCTGGTTCACCGAGATCGTCGCTTCCTCGTGAATCGAGGCGCTGGGCGGATTCTCGCGATGGGAAATATGGAAGGTGCCGCCCGTCTTCTGGGCAAGCACGGGAGTCACCGCCGCGCCGAAGGCAACAAGGCTCGCGGCCACAAAAGCCATACGCTTACGCATCATCGTCCTCCCAGACCGAAGCGCCTTTTGGCACTTGTTTCACGTCCCCGTGGATTGAAGCTAGCACATCGAGTGCAGCGGCCAAACGCTATTGCGCCGCAGAGGGACCCTTGAGCTCGATCTGGTTGCCTTCGGGATCGTCGAAATAGACCGAGGGACCGGTGCCCTCGGCGCCCACGCGCTCGACGGTTTCGCCTACCGCAATGCCGAGCGGCGACAGGCGCGCGACGACGGCGTCGCGGTCGAACGGCTCGATGCGGAAGCAGAGATGATCCATGTTGCCGTCGGTCCCGCCGCGCTCCTTGTCGATGAGGTCGAGCATCGAGGCGCCGGCACGCATCTGCACCAGCTTCAGCCGGTCGAGACGGCGCACGACCGTGAAGCCCAGCGCCTGCTCGTAGAAGGCAACCATGGCGGGCAGATTTCGCACCCGCAGCACGACATGGTCGATCCGTTCGACATAGAAAGTCATGGCGTCTAGCCTACCGCATTCCTTGAGGGAGGAAAGCATGGCCATCGCAATCAACGCCGCCAAGGCGCGGCTCAGGAAGAACCAGCTCGCCGTCGGCATCGGCATCCGACTGGTGCGCAACGTCGACATCGTGAAGGTGATGAAGGCCGGCGGCTACGACTGGCTGTTCCTCGACCTCGAGCACGGCATCATGTCGATCGAGACGGCGGCGGCCATCTGCATCGCCGCGCAGGACTCAGGCATCGCGCCGATCGTGCGCGTACCCTACGGCGAGCTCGCGATGGCGACACGCCTGCTGGACGGTGGCGCGCTAGGCATCGTGATCCCGCATGTCGACACCGCCGAGGAAGCCCGCGAGATCGCCGACAAATTGCGCTACGCACCGATCGGCCATCGCTCGGTCGGTGGCGGCCAGGCCGCATTCGACTATGCGCCGATGAAGATGGGCGACTTCATAAAGAAGGCCAACGACAACACGCTGATCGTGGTGATGATCGAGACGCCGAAGGCCGTGCACAATGCCGAGGCGATCGCGGCCGTCCCCGGCATCGACGCACTGCTCGTGGGCTCGAGCGACCTCTCGGTCGAGCTGGGCATCCCGGGCGATACCGGCCACCAGAAAATCCAGGACGCCGTCGACAAGGTCGTGGCCGCCTGCCGGAAGCACAAGAAGTTCCCCGGCATGGGCGGCGCCTACAGCGAGGAGCTGCTCGGCCTCTACATCGGCAAGGGCATGAAGCTCCTGCTCGCGGGCAACGACCTGCCCATGCTCACCGCCGCCGCCCGTGCGCACCAACTCAAGATCCGCGCCCTGGTGCCGACGCGCGGGAAGAAGAAGTAGCGCGTTCATACGCGCTATCGGCGGGCGGCAGCGCCTTCAAGTGATTTGGTCGCACGCGACCAAATCACATAGGCGCGAGAGCCCGCACGGTGCAGAAGAGGTAAGAGCGCTACCTCTTCCCTTCGATCTCGATCTCGATCAGGTGCGGCTTGCCGGAGGCGAAGGCAGCCGCGACGGCGGCCCTGATGTCGTCGGCCTTCGCCACGTGTGTGCCGGCCACGCCCATGCCGCGGGCGAGATCGACGAAGCCCATCACCGGGCCCGTCAGGTCCATGTGCTGGTAGGGCTTGTTCGACTTCACCTCGAACTTCTGGCGATAGGCGTCGATATTGTGCTTCAGCACGCGGTACTCGCGGTTCGCCAGGATCACGAACACGATCGGCAGCTCGTGATGCGCCGCCGTCCACAGTGCCTGGATCGAATACATCGACGAGCCGTCGCCCGACACGCAGAGGATCGGGCGCTTCTTTTGCGCGACGGCCACGCCGATCGCGCCGGCCAGGCCCTGCCCGATGCCGCCGCCGCGGCCTGAGTAGTAGTCGCCGGGACCTGCGAACATGAACGTCTTGAAGAGATCGAGGTTGGCCGTGATCGTCTCGTCGACGATCACCACATCCTTGGGCGCGCCGGCCTTGAGCTCGGCCATGCAGCGCGCCATCGACGTCGGCGTGCGCGCCCACGCCTTCTCCACTCGCGCCTTTTGCGCGGCGTCCTCGGAGTCCTTCTGGGCCTTCAGCGCGTCGTTGCGCTTGGCGGCGCCATCGATCTTGGGCAGCGCCGCGTCGAGCGCCGCGAGCGCCTTGCCGACATCGGCCACGACGCCGGCATCGAGCGTGAAGTTGTAGGCAAGCCGCGCCGGCGCCGCCTCGATCTGCAGCACCTTCGTGCCGGGAGCGAAGGGCGAGCCGGGCCCGTACCAGACTTCCTCGAAGAATGGCCCGCCGACCATCAGCACGAGATCGTTGCCCGCCAATTGCTTGGCAATGCCGGGGGTCTCGAAGGCAAGCGTGCCGCGATAGGCGGCATGATCGGTCGGAAACGAGTTCTGGCCGCGCAAGCCTTCTTGCCAAACGGAGGCACCGATCTTCTCCGCGATCTTCTGCAAGGTCTTGTCCGCGCCGGCACGCGCGACATCGTCGCCCGCGACGATGGCGGGGGAACGCGCCGCGGCGATCAGCTTCACCATCGCGTCGATGCCGGCAGGGTCGGGCGCGGCCTTCGGGAAGATCGTCGCGGGCTTGGTCGGCGCGATAGAAGTCTCCTGCTCCATCACGTCGATCGGGAGTGCCACGAACACCGGTCCGGCCGGCGCTTCGTTCGCGATCTTGAAGGCGCGCTGCAGGATCGGGCCGAGTTCATCCGCACGCTCGACCTGCACGCTCCACTTGGTGACCGGCGCGGCGATCGCCGCCAGGTCATGCCCCAGCACGGGATCGCGCAGCCGCATCCGTGTGTCCTGCTGGCCCGCCGTCACCACCGTGGGCGTGTTGTTCTTGAGCGCGCCGTAGATCATGCCGATCGCATTGCCGAGGCCCGGCGCCACATGCAGATTCACGAACGCCGTCTTGCCGCTCGCCTGGCCGTAGAAACTGGCGGCACCCACGGCCACGCCCTCGTGCAGGTGCACGATGTACTCGATCGACGGATAGTCGGGCAGCGAATCGAGCAGCGGGCTCTCGGTCGTGCCGGGATTGCCGAAGATGCGGTCGACGCCGTGGTTGACGAGCGTCTCCATCAGGACCTGGCGACCGCGCATTTCTTCACTCCCTCTATTTCATGTTATCCAAGCCCCAAGGGAGAAACGCATGCAAGGGGATTACTTGGCGGATTACGTTGTTGTCGGCGCGGGCTCGGCGGGATGCACGGTGGCGTCTCGTCTGTCGGAAACGGGCGCGTCGGTGATCCTGCTCGAGGCGGGGCCCAGCGACTGGCACCCGATGATCCATATCCCGGCCGGCATGCGCGCCCTGATCCGCAATCCGCTGGTCAACTGGAACTACACGACCGAGCCCGAGAAGGTGTCGGGCGAGCGCCGCATCGAGTGGCCGCGCGGGCGCACGCTGGGCGGCTCCTCCTCGATCAACGGCATGCTCTATGTGCGCGGCGCGCCGGCCGACTTCGACGGATGGGCGCAGATGGGCTGCCGCGGCTGGAGCTGGGATGACGTGCTGCCCTACTTCAAGAAGTCCGAGAGCTACAAGCAGGGCGGTGATCCCGAGGTACGCGGCCAGGATGGGCCGCTCAAGGTCGAGGACTACCGCACCATCCTGCCGCTCACCCACCGCTTCGTCGAAGGAGCACAGGAGGCGGGCTTCCCGTTCAATCCCGATCTCAACGGCAAGCAGCGCGAAGGCGTGGGCTATTCGCAGATGACGCGGCGCGGCCAGTGGCGCGGCTCGACGGCGCAGACCTACCTGCGCGAGGCCCGCAAGCGCCCGAACCTCAGGATCGAGACCGAGGCGCAAGGCGGCAAGTTGATCTTCGAGGGCAAGCGCTGCACCGGCGTGGAGTTCATCCGCGGCGGCAACACGACCACCGTGCGCGCCAACCGCGAGGTCATCGTCTGCGGCGGCGCGGTGAACTCGCCGCACATCCTGCAGATCTCGGGCATCGGTCCTGCCGCACACCTGCAGTCGCTCGGCATCCCCGTCGTGCACGACCTGCCCGGTGTCGGCTCGAACCTGGTCGACCACTACATCATCCGCGTCACCCATCGCGTGCGCGACGCGGAGACCGTGAACGAGGTGGCGCGCTTCCCGAGGGTGCTGCCGGAGATCGTGAAGTTCTTCCTCACCGGCCGCGGCGCGCTCACCTGGGGCGTCACCACCGCGCAGGTCTTCTGCGACAGCCGCGAAGGCCTGGCGTCGCCCGACCTGCAGCTGCTTTTCCAGCCCGCCAGCACCGGCGCGCGCGCGGGCACGCTCGACGACAAGCCCGGCATGACCTGCGTGGTCTGCGTCGTGAAGCCCGACAGCCGCGGCACGATCATGGCAGCATCCGCCGATCCGTTCGCGCGGCCGCACATCAAGCCGAATTATCTCTCAACGCACACCGACGAGCTCGCCCTGCTGGGCGGCTTCCGCCACGTGCGCCGGATCTTCGACAGCCCTGCGCTCCGCCAGCACAGCACCAGCGAGATCGCGCCCGGCCCGGGCGTGCAGAGCGACAAGGACGTACTCGATTACGCACGCCGCACCGGCAGCACGCTCTATCACCCGGTCGGCACCTGCAAGATGGGCGAGGACCCGCGCGCGGTCGTCGACTCGCGCCTGCGGGTGCACGGCATTCAGGGGCTACGTGTGATCGACGCCTCGGTGATGCCGACGCTCACGACCGGCAATACCAATGCGCCCACGATCATGATCGGCGAAAAGGGCGCGGCGATGATCAGGGAAGACGCTGCCGCCTAGGCGGCAGACTTCAGCCGTCGAAGTCGGCGCCGGTCGCGGCCTTGAACTTGCCGCGCAGCTCGCGGAGATTTGCCTCCGCCTGCTCTTTCATCTTGAGCGCGGCGTGGAATTTCTGGGCGTTTGCGTCGGACGACGGCGCGGACCAGACCGAGTAATTGAATCGCACCAGCAGGCCGGGATGATTCTTGGTCACCGAGTCGGCGTATTTGTCGGTGGCCGTCATCGCGGCCTTGCGGGCGACCTCGATCTCGCCCTTCGCCGTGGCGATGCCGGCGGCGATGTCGGGCTGATCCTCTGAATTCTTCTTCATTTGGCGAGGTGGAGCCGTAAATCGCCGTAGGCGGTGCGGTAGAGGCCGCCGGCGTCGTTCTGGCCGGCAAGCTCCAGCTTCAGCAGGCGGGCTTCCACTTCGGAGTTCGGCTGTTTGCCCAGCGGTTTACCGTCCAGCGCGCGGAGAACGGTCACTTCGTCGTCGGTCAGTACCAATTTCCATGTCATCGATGATGACATAGGCTCAATCGCGCCCGGCACAAGGCTTATATTTACTTCGGCGCCGCGGCGGAGGGGTTGAATAGCGTCTGACCCTGCTTCGTGTACGCGCCGATCGCCGCCTGTCCTACGCTCGACACCAACCAGTCGCGCAGGCGCCGCGCCGGTTCCTGCCTGGCCTCGGGGTGTTTCTTCGCGTCGAGCAGGATCACGTCGTAGCGGTTGAGCAGGCCGGGATCGCCCTCGATCGCGATCTTGAGGGAGGCCTTGTTCGCGAAGCTGAGCCAGGTGCCGCGATCGGATAAAGTGTAGGCGTTCATGCCGGCCGCCGCGTTCAGCGCCGCGCCCATGCCGCCGCCGATATCGCGATACCAGTCGTCGCCGTTCGTCAGCGACGGCTGACGGCCGACCGCGCGCCACAGCCGCTTCTCCAGCGCGTCGGTGCCGCTCTTGTCGCCGCGCGACACGAACGGCGCGCGCGCGGCCGCGATGGCGCGCAACGCCGCCAGCACGTCGTGGCTGCCCGCGACATGCGCGGGATCGCCCGCAGGCCCCACGATCACGAAGTCGTTCCAGGCGATCTGCCGCCGCTCGCCGCCGTGCCCCTCGGCGATGAACTTGTCCTCGGCCTCGGGATCGTGGACCAGCACGATATCGGCATCGCCGCGCGCCGCGGTGGCGAGCGCCTGGCCGGTGCCCTGGGCGATGACGCGCACGGTGATGCCGCTTTCGGCGGTGAATTTCGGCAGGATCGCATCGAGCAGGCCGGAGTCCTGCAGCGACGTCGTCGATGCGAGCACGATTGACTGGGGAGGCGACTGGGGAAGCGACTGGGGAAGCGACTGGGGAAGCGACTGGGCGCGTGCACCGCCGCCCGACATCGCCAGCACTGCTGCCATCAGCGCAACCAGAAGCCGCGTCATCGCGTGTCCTCCGCCGCCAGGGTGAACACGGTCGCGCTCACCGCAATGCTGATCCCGATCAGGACGAAGCCGAGGCCCAGGGCCAGCGACAGGTTGCCCTTGCTGGTCTCAAGCGCGACGGCCGTCGTCATGGTGCGGGTATAGCCCGCGATGTTGCCACCGACCACGAGGATGGCGCCGACTTCGGAGATCGTGCGGCCGAAGCCCGCGAGCCCTGCCGTCAGGATGCGCAGCCGCCCCATCGCGAGCAGCACCGGGATCGTGCGCAGCCGCGTTGCGCCGTCGACCTGCAGGGCACCGCCATAGTCGACCCACAGATCGGCCACGGCGCGATGCACCAGCGCGGTCACGATCGGCGTCGCGAGCACGGCCTGCGCCAGCACCATCGCGCCCGGCGTGAACAGGAGCCGCAGCACGCCGAGCGGCCCCGAGTACGAGAGCAGGAGATAGAGTGCCAGGCCCACCACGACCGGCGGCAGGCCAAGCAGCGCGTTTACGATCACGATCAGCGCGCGTCTGCCGGGAAAACGAAACACTGCCAGCGCCGCGCCCAGCGGCAATCCGAGCACGATCGCGGTGACGGTCGCCGACAGGCTGACGCCCAGCGAGAGCGCCACGATGCGCACGAACTCGCCCGAGCCCAGCGTGATCCAGAAATCGTCCATCGATCCCCTGTAACAGGCCCTGCGGACCAGCGCGACGCCGCCGCGCTGGACCATTTCGCGACGTCGGCGGTCGCGACGCCGCCTTCGCCGCAGATGCCCAGCGTGCTCGAGGCATGGTCCGAGAAGGCCACCTAAGTCTTCGAGACGCCCGGCACCACGCCGCGCACCAGTCGAAAAATCATGGGGAAGATCCGGGGTCCGTCGGGCAGGCCCGCCAGGTAGCCGTCGCGGACATGCGTCTCGATCGTGCCGCGCACCTCCCGCGGCGCTGCCATCAGCGGCGCCGTGAGGCTGCCCGGGCTGCCGGTGATCGAGGCCCAATAGTCGGCGAAAGACGGATACGCGCAATCGACGACCGCGGGGATTTCCGTGACATCGCCCAGGCCCATCCTCCGCCACAGCGCCGCGTGCGCGTTCGCCCACAGATGCGGACGCCCCGCCCGTGTGGACCTGAGCGCGGCCAGGCCGGGATCGAGCACGGCGCCGGTGTTGAGAACGAGATCGAAGGCCGGCATGCCGGCGAAGAACGCGTGAACGGCAGTGGCGACCACGCCGCCGGGACGGGTCACGCGACTCATCTCCGCGACGAGCTGTTCGATTTCCGGCGGCGGCAGAAGGTCGAGGACGAGCGTACAGACGGCTGCGTCGAAGGCGCCGTCGTCGAACCGCATCCGCCGGATATCGCCGTGTTCATAGGCAACGATGTTCGGGTGCGAGCGATGGCGGCGGGCACCTGCCAGGTATCCCTCCGAGGCATCGATGCCGATCACCCGCGCGCCCGCCTCGGCCAAGGCTTTGGTCAATACGCCGGTGCCGCAGGCCACATCCAGCACGCGGCAGCCCGGTGCGATATCGGCGAACGAGAGGAAGGGCCGCGCCAGTTGCTCGCTCCAGCGCCCCATGAAGGTTTCGTAGGCGTCGGGATCGGTCCAGCTATGCCGTATCTGCCCGGTTTCCATGGCCAGAAGCCCCCCCATGATCGCGTGCTCGCCTCAACCTGATCCTGCGCGCCGCACGAATTGTGCCGACTCGGGCACGCGGTGGCTGCTATGAACGCGCGCTTCCGCCCTCCCGGGATATCTGAAACCGCCGCGCATGCGTACGACGAAACCGCCAATCTGGCTGCTGATGAGCGCGACAGTGTCCTCGCAGATGGCGCTCACCATCTTCTTGCCTTCGCTGCCGACCATCGCGCGCAGCTTCGATGTCGCCTATGGCACCGCACAGCTGACGCTGTCGGTCTATCTGCTGGCGTTCGCCTTCGCGCAGCTGCTTGTGGGCCCGATCTCGGACAGCAGGGGCCGGCGGCCGGTCCTGCTGGCCAGTCTGGTCGTGTTCACGATCGGCAGCATCTGTTGCGCCCTCAGCCCGACGATCGAGATCCTGATCGCCTCGCGCTTCCTCCAGGCGTGCGGCGCCTGCGGCAGCGTGGTGCTGGGCCGCGCCGTCGTGCGCGACAGCCGCACCGGCCCCGAGATGCTGCGGTCGATGGGCTACATGGCGTCGGCCATGGCGCTGGCGCCGGCACTGGCGCCGCTGCTGGGCGGGCAACTGCTGGGCGCCTTCGGCTGGCGGAGCAATTTGTGGTTCACGGCCGCGGTCGGCCTGGCCGTGCTGGCCGCGGTCTGGCACATGCTCGCGGAGACCGCGCCGAAAGCAGCGCCGCGCACGCGCGGCTTGGCGCGCGACTATGTCGACGGCTTCCGCGTGGTGCTGCGCGAGCGCCGGTTCGTGGGCCTCATGATCGCGGCCACCTGCGCCTCGTCCGGCTTCAACGTGTTCTTTGCGGGCGGTCCCATCCTGCTGATCCAGGTGATGGGCGTGCCGGCGGAAGTGTTCGGCTGGTTCACGCTCGCCTGGGCGGGCAACTTCATCATCGGCAGCCTGCTCTCCAACCGCCTGCAGCGTTGGGTGCCGAGCCTGCTTCTGATCCCGATCGGCCAGGGCATCCTCACCCTGGGCGCGGTGGCGATGATGGCGACGGCCGCGCTGGGCTTCGTCACACCACTCGCGCTGATCGTGCCGCTGATGCTGATGGGCTGGGGCAACGGCCTCAACATGCCCAACGCGATGGCGAACGCGCTGGCCTCCGTCCCCGCCAACCGCGTGGGCGCGGCCTCGGCGCTGATGGGCTTCGTGCAGATGATCTCGGCCGCGCTGCTGACGCTGCTGGTCGGCTACATGTCGCACACCACGCAGTGGAGCATCGGGGTCGGCATTGCCGCCACGGGCATCGTGGGGCTGGCGGGCTGGTGGACGCTGGTGCGAAAGCCGCCCGTGGCGGCCTGACACCAATATTCGGAGCGGCGCACTTCGACGCTTGCTTTTGGAATTGAAGAGGAATGGCGCCCAGGGGAGGCGCGCCGGAAGCTTGGCGTTTCAGTGACTTGAGACGGAGTGGGACACGGACTCCTCCCATGGCATTCCATAGCTTTTCAAACGTGAGTATCCCACCGTGCGCATCTCTCGGGTTTGAAAGAATGTCCGCTTGCAGCAGGCGGATTCAATAGGTCAGCGCAACACCACCTAATCTTACTGGATGAGGGGGTGGGCGATGGTGACATCACGGATATGGTTCACGGCAGCGCAGAAGGGTGAGTTGTGGGAGCGCTGGAAGAGCGGGTCGAGTGCTGCAGCGATCTCCCGAGCACTGGATCGGAGGAACAAGACTGGCGTTCTGCGCATCGTGACGCTCCATGGCGGCATCGCGCCGGTGCCACGCCGGCGAGCTTTGGCAGCACTGAGACTTGAGGAACGCGAAGAGATATCTCGTGGCATTGCAGTGGGTCAGTCGATCCGACAGATTGCGCGTGGCCTTGGGCGAGCGCCGTCGACGGTGAGCCGGGAAATCAGGCGCAACGGGGGCAACCAATGTTACCGTGCCAACCAGGCGGACAGGAGCGCTTGGCAACGGTCGTTGCGTCCCAAGCCTTGTCGTCTGGCGCTCCACAGAGGGCTACGATGGCGTGTGGCGCAGAAGCTCGCGCTGCAATGGTCACCGGAGCAGATCTCTGGCTGGCTGAAGCGGGAGTTCGCGACCGACCAGGACATGCAGATATCCCACGAAGCGATCTATCGCAGTCTCTTCGTTCAGAGGCGCGGCGTGCTGAAAAAGGAGCTGACGGCGCACTTGCGCACCCGACGTCAGATGCGTCTCCCCAAGAGCCATAACGCCAGGAGTGGGCAGGGACGCATCCTCGATATGGTCTCGATCCGCGATCGACCAGCCGAGGCCGAGGATCGTGCCGTGCCGGGCCATTGGGAAGGCGACCTTCTTGCGGGAGCGAACGATACGCACATTGCCACACTGATTGAGCGCCACAGCCGCTTTACGATGCTGGTCAAGCTTCCGCGCAAGGACACCGCGACGGTCGTTGCTGCGCTGGCCAAGCACGTCCGCAAACTGCCTGAGGAGTTGCGACGTTCGCTGACGTGGGACCAAGGCAAGGAGATGCATGCCCACAAGCGCTTTACAGTCGCCACCAACGTGCAGGTCTACTTCTGCGACCCGCGCAGTCCCTGGCAGCGCGGCAGCAACGAAAACACCAACGGCTTGGTCCGCCAGTACCTCCCAAGAGGAACCGACCTCGCGCGAATCTCCCAAGCTCATCTCAATGCGATCGCTCTGCGACTCAATCAACGTCCGAGAAAGACCTTGGGCTTCGAAACCCCGGCCGATAAACTTCGAGCGGTGTTGCACTGACCGGTTGAACTCACAGCCCTTTTTGGACATCAGGTGGGGGCGCCCTGATGTCTGCTCCTGGCCGATTTTGTTGCAGAAGTCGGTTGAAGTCGGCGTTGAGCGGTGATTCGATATCTGCAGGACGGTTTTCTGCGGAGGCGCGCGATGATGGGGCGGCTCAACCAGGATCAAGGGCAGCTTTTCTACTCGTTCTGCCTTGCCGACGCCGTGCCGGACGATCACCCGATCCGCGAGATCGCTGCGGTGCTCGATCTGAAGTGGGTCTATGCGGAGCTGGCGCCTCATTACCCGTACGGCCAAATAATTTGTCCGACCGACGCACCATCAC
>CAIMEE010000325.1 GCA_903839865.1 Enhydrobacter aerosaccus
CGGGCCTGAACGGTCCTGCGATCCATCACGCCGATATAGAAACCAGCCCCTGCACCGCTAACGCCGCGTTCTCACACAGCCTCGGTCAAAAGCCGACATGACGGCTTGCCCTTGTGATGTCGGCTCAACCCTCGAAGAAGGACATCCCTCGGCACCTCCGCCGACGTCGGCTCTAGTAGCGCAAACATCGCCGCACCCCGGCGAGCGCGCAGCCTTATGATCCCACGGACTAGCGCCCCTTGAACTTGCCGGGCTTGCGCTTCTCGGTGAAGGCGCGCGCGGCTTCCTGGAAATCTTCGGTGAGATAAAGACGCTCGGGGGCGGCCATGTGCATGACCTCGCGGCTCATGCGGTCCATGTACCAGCGCCGCAGCCGCACGGTGGAGCGCACGCTGAGCGGCGGGTTCCTGGCGACTTCGGCGGCGAGTTCGCGCGCCACGTCGAGGTACTTTCCCTTGGGCGCCACACGGTTGATCAGGTTGGCCTTGAGCGCCTCTTCTGCCGTGAAGAAGCGTCCCGTGAGCGCGGCCTCCATCGTGAAGGCAGCACCGCCGCGGAAATGCATCAGCGACCAGTATTTGCCGGCGCCGAGACCGCGGCTCGTCTCCGTCACCTGGAAGCGCGTGTCCTCCTCGGCCACGATCAGGTCGCACTCCAGCACGATGCCGACCGAGAGGCCGAGCACGTAGCCGTGCGGGGCGGCGATCACGGGCTTCCAGTTCACCGCCTTGGTGAGAAGATCGGACGAGTGCGTGCCGCGCCCCTGCGGACCACCCAATCGCAAGAACTCCTCGCGGCTGCGCAGCTGGCGTTGCTGCACGTCGGCGCCGCTCGAGAAGGCACGGCCGGTGCCGCACAGGATGGCGACATGCGCCTCGTCGTCCATGTCGAAGCGATGCAGCTCGTCACTCAATGCGCCCACCAGCTCGTCGCTGAAGGCGTTGAGTTTCTCGGGGCGGTTCAGCGTGATCGTGACGATCTGGCCGTCACGCTCGTAATTCACCAGCGCCATCGTTTCCTCCGGGATTTTCGGGCATGCTATCCGACAAAGAGCGGAGGACACCATGGCCAAGCGCAAGAGCGTCAACTATCCGGGCTACAGCCACCAGAACCCGATCCCCAACGGCAGCCGCATCGGCAACATCGCCATGTCGAGCATCATGAACGGAACGGAGCCCGGCACGCGCACCGTGCCGCCCGACCTCGAGAGTCAGGTCGTCAACATCTTCAAGCACATCCGGGCCTTCGTCGAAGCTGCGGGCGGCACTGTCGACGACATCATCAAGATCAATTTCTGGATGAAACAGCCCTCGACCGGCCGTGCGGCGCTGAACGGCGAATGGTCGAAGATGTTTCCCGACGAGGCGTCGCGGCCGGCCCGTCACACGCTGGTGCTGGGCGCCGACTCCACGCACCTCGTCACCTGCGACGTCATCGCCGTTATCGGCTAAGCGCGTTCACACGCGCGGCTAACGGCCCGGCAGTCGGAGGTTCGCGACCTCGCTGCCAACGAAAAGCTGCGGCAGCGACGGACGCACGCCCTTGCGGCGCTCGAGCCCCTCGACGCAGGCCTTGGTCGACGCCGCGAGGTCGCTCCACGTGACAGCCTCGTCGAAGGCGTGCAGCAGGCACCAGTCGTAATAGGTGTACTCGTCGTCCGCGCCACAGCCGAAGCTCGTGCGGTTGGTTGCGGCGGCCGTGAGAATGACGCGGTTGGGCCGGCGCACGCCGTTATCGATGAACGTGCCGCTGTGGCAGGCCGACACGATGACGACCGTCGGCAGCGCACCGCAACCTTCGGCAAGCAGACGATCGAGAGTAGGCGGCGTCAGCAAGCGGCGGTCGGGCCTCAGGAAGAAGCCTGCTTCGTCACCGTGACTTGTCATGTAGGCCAGGCAGGCCTTTGCGCCGCTGCCGCCGCCTCGCAGCGCCGCCGCGACGTTCGCTGAACTCGACAGTCGGTCGCGCGGCACGCTCGCGGGGTCGGCGGAATAGGCGGTGATATCGACGACGCCACGCCGGCGGAGCTTGGCGCGCATTTCCTCCACGCCGTTGTCGAAGGCCGGCGTGGCACTGTCGCCGGCAATCAGTACAGCATGCCACTGATTTGCCGGCAGACTGCCGTCGCCCGACAGGATGGATGCCGCGACGGTGCCTTGCGTGACAGCGGGAGGAGCGTCGGCGGTCGGCGTGCAGGCAGCGGCAAGGAAGAACGACAAGATCCCGAACGCGGTACGCACCGACATGCCCTATTTCCCCATCGCTCCCACGGAGCGTAACGCCATCTCGGCGTAAAGCGTTGCCATCTGCTGTTCGTCGAGCTCGCGGCCGGGCGTATACCACATCGAGATGTGCGTGCACTGATCGAGCAACGCCATTGCCATCGCCTTGAGGTCGCGCTTGCCGTCGATCTTCGGCGGATCGAACACGCCCGTCTCGATGCCGCGGGTCAGGATGCCGACCAGGATGTCGCGAATGGCGCGGCGGCTGCGGCGGATGTCGCTCACCCGCCCCTGGTCCAGCCAGCCGATCTCGCGGTTGGCCACGAGCGCCTCCACGCGGAGGCGGCAGTGACGCATCACATAGGTGCGCACGAAGGCCGCGAGCTGCGCGCGCGGATCGGCGCCGGCCTCGCCCACCGCCTGCAGGCATTGCCGCTCGAGCTCGGCCTGCGTCGAGGTGATGATGTCGTGCAGCAGTTCGTCCTTGGACTTGAAGTGATTGTAGAGCGCGCCCTGCGTCAGGCCGCAGGCCTTCATGATGTCGCGCACCGTCACCACGGGATAACCGCGCTCGGCGAACTGCTGGAAGGCCGCGGCGCGGATCGCCTCGATCGACGGAAGCGGGTCGCGCTCGCCGGCCATCGACGTCGAGCCTGCCGATTTCGTCGGCTTGCGTTTGGTCATCGCGCGGCTCCCGCTATTCCTTCGACCAGCTGCCACCCGAGTTCCGCGGCAGGCCGCACCAGTTTGCCTGAATCCGCGGCGCGTACGTTGGATGCCGTACCGTCGAGCGAACGCGCGTACACGCCCTGGCGGATGCACGAC